>CP051152.1:3829075-4186344 GCA_003970805.2 Undibacterium piscinae | reverse complement strand
GGAAAATGCCAAGACCGAGTTCACCAACGCCCAAGGAATACTGCGCAATGGTGCCGCAACCATGCATGCGTTGACCGCGGTAGCGCAGACCAAACTACACTCGGAACTGGAGCCCCGCCAGCTTTTGACACTGGATTGGCTAACCGAATGGACCGCAAAAAAGAGCGGGCTGCCGTTTTACCGGATAGATCCGCTCAAGATAGACTTCGCCAAAGTATCCGATGTCATGTCATCGACGTATGCGGCGCGCTTCAATATCTTGCCGGTTGAAACCAGCGCCACTACGGTAACGGTAGCTACCGCCGATCCCTACAATAACACCTGGGTAGAAGAGATTGCCCGGCTCAGCCGCAAGGAAATCAAGCTGGTACTGGCCAATCCGCTCGACGTGGCGCAATACATCTCACAGTTTTTCTCGCTGGCAAAATCGATCAAGGATGCCAAGCGGGCCAGCAACAAGGATCTCGCTTTACGCAACAATCTGGAACAACTGGTAGAGCTGGGCAAAGGCAACAAGCAACTCGATGCCAACGACCAGCACATCATCAATATTGTCGACTGGTTGTGGCAGTTCGCGTTTGACCAGCGCGCCTCGGACATTCACCTCGAACCCAAGCGTGACATCGCCACCATACGTTTTCGCATCGATGGCGTACTGCATCAGGTCTATCAGGTGCCTGCCACCGTAATGATAGCGATGACGGCCAGGATCAAGCTGCTGGGGCGTATGGACGTGATCGAAAAACGCCGTCCGCAAGACGGCCGCATCAAGACCCGCACTGCCGAAGGCATGGAAGTAGAATTACGCCTGTCCACCCTGCCTACCGCTTTCGGTGAAAAAATGGTGATGCGTATTTTTGATCCGGAAGTCGTCGTGAAGACCTTACCGGAACTGGGTTTCCCGGTCGATGACGCCGTGCGCTGGGATCACCTGACCAGCAAGCCACACGGGATTATTTTAGTCACCGGACCTACCGGCTCCGGCAAAACCACCACGCTCTACACCACGCTAAAAGCGCTGGCAACACCCGAAGTCAACGTCTGTACGGTAGAAGATCCTATAGAAATGGTTGAGGCGGCGTTCAATCAGATGCAGGTGCAGCACAATATCGGTCTCAGCTTTGCCGATGGTGTCAGGGCGCTGATGCGGCAAGATCCCGATATCATCATGGTCGGTGAAATCCGTGACCTGCCAACGGCCGAAATGGCGATTCAGGCGGCACTGACCGGCCATCTGGTGCTGTCAACACTACATACCAATGATGCGCCATCTGCCATCATGCGTCTGCTGGAACTAGGCGTACCCTACTATCTGCTGGAAGCGACCATCATCGGCATCCTGGCGCAAAGGCTGGTACGCACGCTGTGTCCGCATTGCAAATCACCGGATGGCGAAATGCTCGATGCCGTATGGGAAAGCCTGACCGAGAAGTGGGGCATCCCGAAACCGGCGACCGTGTACCGCCCGGTCGGTTGCCCCGAATGCCGCCAGACCGGCTTTAAGGGCCGCGTTGGCCTGTATGAGTTACTCACCGTCACCCAACCGTTTAGCAAACTGATCAAGCAAGAGTCCGACATCAATGCACTCAGGGAACAAAGCATCAGGGATCACATGAAACCCCTGCGCATTGCCGGCGCATATAAGATTCTTGAAGGACTGACCACTGCCGATGAAGTATTGAAAGTCACTTCAGCGCTATTCTAAAACGCTAAAGCCGCTGCACTCCCTGGGAGCCAGCGGCTTTTTTACAGCGAACGTCAGGTTTAGCCCGGCAAACGGCAGATCGTATTGGCGCAGCATAGACCGCCGATGGCAGGCCTGTCACGCAATACTGACGCGGCTCGCCAGCCTATGTGCCTGGCAAGCCGCATGGGGATTATGTGTCAGGCCTACCCTATTTAAGTTTTAGGAAGCTACCCCTCAGTGCCCGTCCTGAAAGCGCTCACGTATCGCCAATACCTCTTGCCACTGGTCGAAAAACGTCGCGATACAAGCAGGATCAAAATGTGAGCCGGCATGCTCGCGCAGATAGTCGGCTGCTGCCTCCAGCGACCATGCCGGCTTATAGGGGCGCTCCGAAGTAAGCGCATCAAACACGTCGGCTACTGCCACGATACGGCTAAAAATCGGAATTTCATCGCCCTTCAAGCCATACGGATAACCGCTGCCATCAAATTTTTCGTGATGTCCGCGCGCAATCGCGGCACCAGCCTGCAGCACCCGTGACGAACTTTCTTTCAGGATTTCATAGCCATAGATAGCGTGCTGCTTCATGACTTCAAACTCTTCGCCATCAAGCCGTCTAGGCTTGAGCAGGATATTGTCAGCGATTCCCACTTTGCCGATGTCGTGCATAGGTGCCGCTTCCAGCAATAATTCGCGGTCCGCCGCCGACAAGCCCAAGCCCCTGGCGATCAATTCAGAGTAATGCGCCATACGTAGAATGTGCGCCCCGGTTTCCCGGTCGCGATACTCGGCCGCCTTTGACAGCCGATAGACGGTTTCACGTTCACGCTGGGTAATTTCTCCGGTCGCCTTGCTGACTTCTTCCGCCAGCCATTCAGCATGATCAGCCAGCTTCTCCCTGGCCTTACCCAATTCCAGCAAGGCCAGATTAGCCTGCTGTTGCGCGCTTTCGGCCAGCGCATAAGCGGCCGCATTGTCGAGCGCAATCGCGCCATACGCACATAAGGTGCCGAAGATCGCACATTCGCGCTCGCCATAGGCGTTGGCATGGATAGATTGTATCGACATTACGCCCAGCAAGCGCTCACCGACCAGCAGCGGAGCGAACAGCAAACTAAGCGTATTGAGCGAGCCCGGGATTATGCTTGAGCAAGCGGCATCATCATCTGGAGCAATATTCACCAACACCTGCTGTCGCTCTCTGGCACAGCGGGCAGAAATAATGCCGGGATGATCCAGCGAAAAATCAGACAACAAAGGCAGATCGCGTCCGTCTTCAACGCAAAAACTCCCCCTGAGGGTAATACCATCCTCGGCCAGCAACGCAATGGAAAATGAAGTGACCTCCAGCAATTGGGCGACATGCCGGTAAAAAGTCGCAAAGACCGCCTGGGCATTGAGACTGGCAGTCATCTCTCGGCCGATCAAGCCCAGCGTTTCCAGGGTAGCGATGGCATCCTGCAGGGCTCCGGCACGGTTCGCCTCGGTGATGGCAAGCTGGCGATGATATCTGGCCGTTGCGTAAGCACGCTCAGTTTCCTGCCTTACCTGCATAGCCATGGCGCGGATACCGGCATCAGCCAGACGTTTATTGTCGCGCGCTGCGGCAGCTGATTGCGCATACGTATATGCCAGACGATAGTTGCCTACGCTTGCATAGGCGCTCGCGACCTCATCAAGCAGCTCACTAGGCACGATGTAACCATTAATAGTCGCCGCCACCACCAGCGACTGATTTAAGAAATGCAGTGCCGCACTCGGTGCAATCATTCCCTCTGGCGCCGGCAAGGCATACTGATGATGCAATTCTGCATAAATGCGCAAGGCCTTGATTTGCTCATCCGCACTACCTTCGCGCTTGGCCAGCGCAAATGCCATCGCTACCTTGGCGCAGGCATCTTGTGGCCGCGCCAGGCGACACAAAGCGTTGGCCTGGCCGCGCCAGCAACGCAGTAAGAAATACGACTCTCCCAATGCCGTGAGGCGATCTTCCACCTGGCAAAAGTAGGCCAGTGCAGCGCCGGGATCTCCGGCATCAAGCGACAGATCTCCCAGATACTGTAAGGCCATCGTGTAGGACTTGGAACTGGTCAGCTCGCGCATGGAAAGCTTAGCCTCAAGCAAGATCGCCTTGGCGTCATCAAGCCGCCCGAGCAAGCGCAACACATTCCCGGTTTGCATCAGGGTATTCCCTATCATCGATGGCCAACCCGTGTTACGCGCCAGCGCCAATGCATGTTCATCCCACTCCAGCGCGGCATCGAGATCACCCAAAGTCGCGAAGGCATCAGCGCCATTACTGGCAGCAAGAATTGCCTGGCGCAACTGACCGCTCTCACGCGCCGCCAGATGCGCTTGCGAATACCCCTTAATTGCAGTGACCTGATCACCGCTCAAGCTAGGCACCAGCGCCAGCGCGCTGGCCAGCCATGCCATCACCGACGCATGCTGCTGAACATCGGGATCAAACAAATCAGAAATACGGGCACCGGTAGCAGTCGCGTCGAGAAATGCGGAAAAATGCATGGACCTTGCGGTGGCGACTGCGACCCTTAACAAATCGCCTGCGTCACGGTAACTGGCGATAGCCCGCTCCAGCCACTCGCCATGGCGCGGCACATCCCCGCGATCAAGCCATACCGATGCCAAAAGCCACTTGGCATCACCGGCGCCGATCTCGTCACCAAGCAGGTTAAAAATGGAAATGGCTAAGGCAGACTGCGTTTCAGCGGTATCGAGATCGGCAAACAGCCAACTCACTTCTGCCTTTACCAGCAGCAAACGCGCCCGATGAGAGCGGGCGACAGCGTCATCCGTCCGAGTGCTATTGAGTAAAGCTTCAGCTTCTTGGACCAACTTCAGGGCCTGCGAACAGTCACGCTGGCGCAACGCCCAGGCCAGCTCTATCAGAACGCCCAGCCGCTCTTCCCCCTCCAAACTGGAGAGACGAGCCTCTAAGGCGACAACATCCTGATTGAGTACAAACAATTCCATACTTAAGCGTCATTTTCCCGGGTCTGTTTTCCCGCGTTTTTCCTGCATTTTTCCTGTGCGAATAGTGCTGCGGCAATTTACCATGAAGAAATTATTTTCGTAACATTTTATTACATGTTTCGTCACATCAGCACTTCTCATGTGTAGTTTTTTCGACATTAGCAGCCGCTGCCACGCCCTGCTCCACGGTCGGGTAACGAAGCCGGGCACCAAGCTCTTGCGTGATCCGGTGATTTAGCATGCGCCGTGATTCCGACATGAATGACAGTAGCATTGGCGAGATCTGCTGTGCCAGCTCAGCACGCGGCAAGCGCGGCGGTCGCGGCAACTGAAAACTATCCGCCACCAGATCGAAATACTCGCCCATTTTCAGGTCACTATGATCCACCGCATGATAGATACGATTCGGTGCAGCGCGAAACAAAGCCAACTTGATCAGGGCGGCCAAATCATCGGCATGAATATGATTGGTGTACACATCCTCGTCTGCTGTCAATGCCGGCGTGCCTTTATGCAAGCGTTCCAAAGGTAGCCTGTCGGCCGCATATATTCCCGGAACACGCAGGATAGACAAACTCGACTGGCTAGCTACCGCCCACGCGCGCAATAGGCGCTCGGCCGCCACCCGACGCTTGGCGCGCGGATTATGCGCCGCCACCGGACGGGTCTCATCAAAGCGTTGTTCGCCACAATTTCCATATACGCCAGTGGTACTGACATAAACAAGGCGGCTCTTGTCAGGTAAAATGGCGATCAAATTGCGTGTACGGCTGTCGCTATCACCTTGCGCCGGTGGCGGTGCCAAATGCACGATATAGCGCGCCAGCCCGGCCAAACGGGCCAGGCTGCGCGGATCGTCAAGATTGGCCGTGAGCGGGACGGCACCGGCAGCACGCAACTCGGCATGCCGTTCGGGCTGACTGGTCAGCGCAAAAATGCGGAATTGCCGGCGCAACAAAGGCAGCAACCGCATACCGACGTCGCCGCAACCGACCACCAGCAAACGCGGTTTTCCCAATTGCCTGGAACGCTTGATGCAATTGACGTGATTCATTTGATGTTGATTCATTTTATTTTTATCTGATTTTTTATTTCAGGAATTGTATGACTTTTCAAGTAACTGTAACGCCTAGCGGCCGCCAATTTAGCTGCGATGCCGATGAAACCATCCTGTCGGCAGCGCTGCGTGCCGGTGTCGGCCTGCCTTACGGCTGCAAAAACGGCGCTTGCGGTTCGTGCAAAGGTAAGATGATAGCCGGCCAGGTGGAACATGGCGGACATCAGCAAAAAGCTTTATCAGAGTCTGAGGAAGCGCAAGGTATGTCACTGTTTTGTTGCGCCAAGCCACAGTCTGACATCACCATAGAAGTACGTGAAATCCAGGGCAGCGATGAATTCCCGCTGAAAAAAATGCCTAGCCGTATCGCCAAGATGGAAAAGCTATCGGAAGACGTGATGCTGATCGCGCTGCAATTACCCGCCAATGAACGCCTGCAGTATCGCGCCGGCCAATATATAGAATTCATGCTCAAAGACGGCAAACGCCGTAGCTATAGCATGGCAAACGCACCGCATATCGATGCACAGATCACGCTACACGTGCGCCACATGCCAGGCGGCTTATTTACCGATCAGGTATTTTCCAGCATGAAAGAGCGCGACATCTTGCGCTTTGAAGGCCCGCAAGGCAGCTTCTTCCTGCGCGAAGACTCGGAAAAACCCATCATTCTGCTAGCCTCGGGTACCGGATTTGCGCCTATCAAAGCCCTGATGGAACACCTGACAGACCTAAAATCAAGCCGTCCTGTGACGCTGTACTGGGGTGGTCGCAGACCGCAAGACCTGTACATGGATGCGCTGTGTCAGGAATGGGCCGCTAATCTGGCTAATTTCAGCTACGTACCGGTAGTATCAGGCGCCCAGCCTGAAGATCAATGGACCGGCCGCAGTGGCTTTGTGCATCAGGCCGTAATGGCTGATCATGCCGATTTATCCGGCTATCAGGTATATGCCTGCGGAGCGCCTGTCGTGGTTGATTCGGCCAAGCGCGATTTCGTCGCCCTATGCAAATTACCGCAAGACGAGTTTTATGCCGATTCATTTACCTCAGAAGCGGATTTACAAAGCGCGTAAATTTTTTTGAATAATTTTTTATTGCAGTGCGCAAAATACCCAAAACTGCTTTACACTATGCTGATGAATTCTTTTACCGACATGTCTTCCCCAAATATCGCCCGACGCCGTAGCTTGCAGATCGAGCCTGGGAAGTCTTGCGCGTAAATAAGCAGTCTTAAGTAACATTAAGCAAATAACGCAAACGGAAGCCACAGGACAAAAACCTGTGGCTTTTTTTACATCCGGATTTTTTAATTTACATTCGTCTTTTTAATCTATCACTCTGCAGCATCCTCACTTTTTCAGGAGCCAACAAATGGAATTCAGTCAGTACAATGTGAACGCACTCATGTACATCACGCCCCGCCCGGAACTGGTATTTACCGAAGGCAGCGGTATGTGGATGACCGATCACAATGGCAAGCGCTACCTCGATTACCTGCAAGGATGGGCCGTCAACTGCCTCGGCCATTCGCCACAATGCATACAGGACGCGCTGATTGCCCAATCGAAGAAACTCATCAATCCTTCTCCTGCCTTTTATAACGCGCCAGCCATAGAACTGGCCAGCTTACTCACCGCCAACTCGTGTTTTGACCGCGTATTCTTTACCAATAGCGGCGCTGAAGCGAATGAAGGCGCGATCAAACTCGCGCGCAAGTGGGGCCAGTTAAATAAGGGCGGCGCCTATGAAATCATCACCTTTGACCACGGCTTCCACGGCCGCACCCTGGCCACCATGTCAGCATCGGGCAAACCGGGCTGGGATACGCTGTTTGCACCGCAAGTGACCGGTTTCCCGAAAGCAGACCTGAACGACATCGCCTCGGTCGAGCGCCTGATCTCGGAAAAAACCGTTGCGGTCATGCTGGAGCCTGTGCAAGGCGAAGGCGGCGTGCTGCCGGCCAGCCGCGAATTCATGCAAGCCCTGCGCGCACTGACCAAGAAACACAATATCCTGCTGATCGTCGATGAAGTGCAAACCGGCATGGGCCGTACCGGTGAACTATTCGCCTACCAGTTGTCGGAAATCGAACCAGACATCATGACACTGGGTAAAGGCATAGGCGGCGGTGTGCCTTTGGCTGCCTTGCTATGCCAGGAAGCGGTGGCCTGTTTTGTACCAGGCGACCAGGGTGGCACCTACAACGGCAATCCCTTGATTACCGCCGTCGGCATTGCCGTCATCAATGAACTGCTGGCACCAGGTTTCATGGCGTCGGTAAAAGAAAAATCGGCTTATCTGAGCCAAGCCTTGCTAAATATTTCCGAAAAACATGGCCTGCAAGGCGAGCGCGGCGAAGGCTTGTTGCGCGCCCTCAAGCTCGGTTCCGACATCGGTGCTAAGCTGGTCGAAGCCGGGCGCGACATGCAGCCGTTTGGCGTGCTGCTCAACTCACCACGTCCAGACCTGTTACGTTTCATGCCGGCCTTGAATGTCAGCATTGAAGAAATCGACCAGATGATACAGATGCTCGATAGCCTGCTGACACAAATCAAAAAATAGCGACAAAATCAACACCGACTGGCGGCACCGGCGGTGTTGATGAAGCCGATGCAATTGGTACAAGGCTCCAGAATTTATGGAGCTTACGCAATTAAATCCCTTATAATTCAGCAGTTATAACAGGCGATGACAAAATTTCCTCTTGTCAGCGATTTTATTTATGGCTATCAGACACTTTTTGCAATTTTCCGATTTATCGCTTACCGAGTTCGAGTATGTGATGGAACGGGCACGTATCATCAAGCGCAAGTTTAAAAATTACGAGCCGTATCATCCTCTGCTGGATCGCACGCTGGTCATGATTTTTGAAAAAAACTCTACCCGTACCCGTCTCTCGTTCGAGGCTGGCATGCACCAACTCGGTGGCGCAGCGATCTACCTCAATACCCGCGACAGCCAGTTAGGTCGCGGTGAACCGGTGGAAGATGCGGGTCAGGTCATCTCGCGCATGTGCGACATCATCATGATTCGCACTTTCGAGCAAGAAATGATAGAGCGTTTCGCCGCCAATTCGCGCGTACCTGTGATCAACGGCCTGACCAATCAGCATCACCCATGTCAGGTGTTTGCCGATGTCTTCACCTATATCGAGCACCGTGGCTCTATCGCCGGCAAGAAAGTAGCCTGGATCGGTGACGCCAACAATATGCTGTACTCGTGGTTGCAGGCTGCCGTGATTTTCGGCTTCCACCTGCATATCTCTACGCCTAAGGGCTATGACATGGACATGGCGCAAGTGACTGCCGATGCCAGCCATTACAGTGTATTTGAGAACCCATCGGATGCCTGTGCAGGGGTGGACCTCGTCAATACCGATGTCTGGACCAGCATGGGCTACGAGGCGGAAAATCAGGCACGCCTGGCAGCCTTTGACGGCTGGATCGTTGACGAAGCCAAGATGGCACGCGCCAATCCAGATGCGCTGTTCATGCACTGCCTGCCGGCCCATCGTGGCGAAGAAGTCTCGGCTGGCGTGATCGACGGCCCGCAATCGGTAGTCTGGGATGAGGCGGAAAACCGCCTGCATATACAAAAAGCCCTGCTAGAATTTTTAGTCGTCGGCATCATCAAAGACTAGACAAATACCAAAAAATACCAGTACTAACAACAGTACCGATCAAATACTCAATCTACACAAACACGTTAGAACCAATAGAAAGCGAATTATGAGCGACGTCAAAAAAGTAGTGCTAGCCTATTCCGGCGGCCTGGATACTTCAGTCATATTGAAATGGCTGCAAGATAATTACAAATGCGAAATCATCACCTTCACCGCCGATCTCGGCCAGGGCGAAGAACTGGAACCGGCACGTGCCAAAGCCTTGAAATTCGGCATCAAGCCTGAAAACATTTTCATCGACGATGTGCGTGAAGAGTTCGTGCGTGACTTCGTCTTCCCTATGTTCCGCGCCAACACCGTGTATGAAGGCGAGTACCTGCTCGGCACCTCGATCGCCCGTCCTTTGATTGCCAAGCGTCTGATCGAAATCGCCAAGGCCACCGGTGCCGATACTATCTCGCATGGCGCGACCGGCAAAGGTAATGACCAGGTGCGCTTTGAACTCGGCGCCTACGCCCTGATGCCTAACGTTAAAGTTATCGCTCCATGGCGCGAATGGGATTTGCTGTCACGCGAAAAACTGATGAAATACGCGGAAGACGCTGGCATAGAAATCGACCAGAAGCATAAAAATGGCGGTGCCCCTTACTCCATGGATGCCAATCTGCTGCACATCAGCTTTGAAGGTCGTCACCTGGAAAACCCAAGTAACGAAGCAGAAGAAAGCATGTGGCGCTGGACTGTCAGCCCTGAGCAAGCTCCGGATCAACCGGAATACCTCGATATCGAATACGAAAAAGGCGATATCGTTGCACTGAACGGCGTACGCATGTCGCCCGCCACCGTACTGACCGAACTCAATCGCCTGGGTGGCAAGCACGGCATCGGCCGTCTGGATCTGGTAGAGAACCGTTACGTCGGCATGAAATCACGCGGCTGCTACGAAACTCCGGGCGGCACCATCATGCTGCGCGCACACCGTGCGATTGAATCGATCACCTTAGACCGTGAAGTGGCACATCTGAAAGACGATCTGATGCCGCGTTACGCCAGCCTGATCTATAACGGCTACTGGTGGGCACCAGAGCGCGTCGCTCTGCAAACCCTGATCGACCATACACAACTGAACGTCAACGGCTGGGTTCGCCTGAAACTGTACAAGGGTAATGTCATCACCGTCTCACGCGACTCTAAAACCGATTCGCTGTTCGACATGACGATTGCCACTTTCGATGAAGATGGCGGCGCTTACAACCAGGCGGATGCCGGCGGTTTCATCAAGTTGAATGCCCTGCGTATGCGCATTGCAGCCAACGCTAAAGCTAAACGCGGTTAACACGCTTTATTTGTACTGATTTAAGCAGCTCGATATCGCAAGACATCGGGCTGTTTTTTTGCCTTTTTTCCTCCACAACCCTGACTCATAATGACTACACAATTCGACCAAGTTAGCGTCATCAAGCAAGCCAATATCTATTTCGATGGTAAATGCGTTTCACACACCGTCTTGTTTGCCGACGGCAGCAAAAAAACCATAGGCGTGATTTTCCCGTCTAGCCTGGTCTTCAATACCGGCGCAGCAGAAATTATGGAACTGAATGCAGGTAAATGCCGCATCCGCATCAAGGGCGAACAAGACTGGGCGAGCTATGAAGGTGGCCAGCAATTCAATGTTCCAGCCAATTCCAGCTTCGATATAGAAACGCTGGAAACCTTGGATTACGTCTGCCATTTCGTCTAAATCTACATTGCAAGACGCCCTATTGATGCGCCTGCCGGCCTGAAAATGGCCCGTAAGGCGCATGAATGCTGTGTATTGTTTTTTTGGCCGTATCTTGATCGCGCAACATCACTCAAATCGCGTGCGCTGCAGAAATGCCTGATGCGGATTTTCATCGGCAGCGATTAAAAATCCCTCGTCACTGAGCCAGACACTGGCCGCCTCAAAATTGCCAAAGTAGCGAAACACATCGGTAGAAAATTGACTGGTGTTTTTTTGATGGAGAGTCCGGCGAAAACTCTCTGGCATCACAATCGCGATGCGCTGACAGCCATGTGCAAAAATCCATTCATGAAAGCTCACGACCGCTTTAAATGTGGCACTACTGCCCATGTCCCAATTGCTCAGATCGATCAGGGCCGCCCATGCCCCTTCCTTAGGTATTAGTGCATGAAAATCGCGCAGTTCGGCCTCAACCCCCTCTTCATTGAAGATACCTGCGACCGCACTAAGCACAACATTTCTCACTAAAGAGATTTCCCATTGACCGTGAATTTTCATCATAAGCCCACTCACATCCCAAAAGCACGCAATAACTGTATCCCGGCACCCTGCCATTTTGGTACGGCGTAACGCAGTTTTGGCCGCTTCGCTTCAACCGCCATCACCAGCGCATCTATCACTTTTTCTATCTTGACGCTTTGCAGGCCGAGCACGGTCTTTTCGTTCTTTTCGATAAATGCCTTCTGGTCACGATAGATCGAATCGGGCCGCATCCAGCTATATTTGGTGGGCAATCTGCGCTTCGTTAAAACCGGTAGCAAAGGCGCCCGGCTCTATCATGCTAACGGCGATATTGAAGGGTTTTAATTCAACCGCCAGATCAGCACCGGCCACTTCCAGCGCATATTTAGTCATGCCATACGGAGCCAGGAAAGGGATGGGCATGCGCCCGGCCAGCGAAGTCACGAAGATGATAGTGCCGCCGCCGCGCTTGATCAATTCGGGAACCGCCACTTGCACCATACCCAGACTACCGATGACATTGGTTTCAAAGGTGCGGCGGATGCGCTCCAAAGGCACTTCGGCCAATGGTCCGGACTCTCCGACACCGGCATTATTGATCAGCACATCAATCCCGCTACCCAACAGTTGACGCCGGTCTTCCTCGTTAGTGATATCAAGCTTAATGATTTGTAGTGCAATCCCTGCCGCACCGGCTTCGGTTGCCAGCGCATCAGCCTGCATCTGGTCATAGGTGGCAGCGATCACGCGATGGCCGCGTTGCGCCAAAGCATAGGCCGCTAGCTTGCCAAAACCGCTGCCGGCACCGGTGATCAAAATGGTCTTGCTCATGAAATTGCCCTTATGTCTGATAATAAGATAAAGACATGCTAACCCGAACCTAGCGATGCCCGCAGCATAAACAGCTACAAGCGGTATCAGATCAGTGTCGTTGAAACATTTTGATTCAATTTGTATCAGAACAGTCGCAGAAACGAGACATCATATGTTCATGCAATTGTATGCTGCGTCGGCACTAAGTCTGCGTTCAGACTCAGACAAACACCGGCTCAATTTCCAGCTCGACGCCAAATTTATCAAACACATCGGCCTGTATCTGCTGCGCCAGGCGACGCACTTCCGCCCCTGTGGCACCACCGAGATTAACCAGCACCAGCGCCTGTTTTTGGTAGACACCGGCATTGCCCAAAGCCTTACCCTTCCAGCCGGATTGCTCTATCAGCCAGCCTGCCGCCAGCTTATAACCACCATCCGTTTGCGCATAGCTGACCATCGCCGGATATTGAGCGTGCAAAGAGTCGCGCAACTCTGCACTGACGATAGGGTTCTTGAAAAAACTGCCGGCATTGCCGATTTCGGCAGGGTCGGGCAATTTACTGCGGCGGATCGCGATGATGGCGTCGCTGACGTCTTTCGGGCCAGGCGCAGTAATCCCTTTCGCTATCAGCAGTTGTGCGACATCGCCATAGTTCAAACGCGGCTGCCATATTTTTGGCAAGGCGAAAACCACGTTCAAAATCACCATTCTGTCACGGTAGTCGTGCTTGAAAATACTATCGCGGTAGGCGAACCGGCAGTCCTGTTTATCCATTGTGACGATGTCGCCGCTGAGGAAATCAAACGCGGTAAGGTGATGAAAATAATCCTGCATCTCAACGCCATAGGCACCGATATTTTGTATCGGTGCAGCACCGGCAGTGCCAGGTATCAGCGAGAGATTTTCCAAGCCACCCAAGCCCTGCTGCAAAGTCCACAAGACGAATTCATGCCATGGTTCACCAGCCGCCGCACAGACATACACAAAATCTTCATTCTCTTCAACGATATGCTTACCCATCATGGCCATCTGCAGCACCAGCACATCAAGCTTGTCAGAGAGCACCAGATTACTGCCGCCGCCAAGGATTAATCTGGGCATGCGCGCCAGTTGTTGGTCGCGGCTGATCTGTATCAATTGCTGTTCGCTCTCTATGCGCAAAAATGCTGAAGCGTGCGCAGCGATACCGAAACTATTGAGCTTCTGCAGGGAGATATTTTTTTGTGGGAGAAGAGGCATATTCATAGAGGCAGAATTATAGACGTGAATAGACGCTAAGTTAGAGCTGGCTTTTGTTAAAATACGCCCATAGTCGTCAATTCAATTAATTTACATTAAATCACCAAGGAATAAACATGCCATCTTTTGATACCGTCTCTGAAGCGAATATGGACGAAGTTAAAAATGCGATCGTGCAGACCAACAAAGTGGTCACCAATCGTTTTGACTTAAAAGGTACCAGTGCCAAAGTTGAGCTTAAGGAAAAAGAGCGCGAAGTCACCATTTTCGGTGACTCCGAATTTCATCTTGATCAGATCATGATAGAAGTGACGCAGACCATGGGAAAACGCGGCGTTGACGTACGTTTCCTCGACAAAGGCAAGGTAGAGAAAATCGGCGGCGACAAGGTCAAGCAAGTCATCAAGATTAAAAATGGTATTGAAAGTGACGATGCCAAGAAAATCGTCAAGACCATCAAGGATAGCAAACTCAAGGTACAAGCGAGCATACAGGGCGATGCAGTACGTATCACCGGTGCCAAGCGCGATGATTTGCAAGAGGCGATGGCAATGCTGCGCAAGGAAATCAAGGATCTGCCACTGGAATTCAATAATTTCCGCGACTAAGCAAATTAAGTTTCAGTAAAAAAATCAAGCGGAGACTACCAGCATGAAAATTTTCCCGGCACTGTGTTTATCTATCGCATGGTTGTCATCGGCACAGGCCGCTGACATCGGCGTGGTGGGACTGTTTCCGGGTAAGGCTGTGCTGGTGGTAGATGGCAATGCACCCAAGATTTATGCCGTCGGCAGCAGTATTGCCGATGGTGCCCGCCTGGTCTCGACCGACAGCGCAACGGCGACCATAGAGCTCAATGGTAAGCGTCAGACTCTGACATTGGGTCAGCACGTACATCGTTCAGCTGTGAGCGCCAACACCAGCGTTACGCTGCAGGCCGATGGCCATGGTCAATTCGTCGCCAAAGGCCAGATCAATGGCGGTGGCAGCATGGATATGCTGGTAGACACCGGCGCCAGCTTAATTTCGATACCGGCAGCCGATGCCCGTCGCATGGGTATCAATTACAAGGCGGGAAGACAGGGTCGCTCCAGCACCGCCAACGGTATAGTCAATATCTACATCGTCAAGCTAGACTCTATTAAAATCGGCGACATAGAATTACATCAGGTAGAAGCCTCGGTACATGAGGGGCAGCTACCGATTATTCTGCTAGGCATGTCATTTCTCAATCGCATGGACATGCGCAGAAATGGCGAGCAAATGATACTCAGCAAGCGCTTCTAAAACGCGCTACTACAATGATGCCGATGGATGAGTAAGTCAGTTTCATCCACCGGGAATCACGGCTTTACTCAGCCAACTTCAGGCGACGCTGTTTAACCGCTTCTGCCAAACCTTCCAGTACTGCAATACTCTCATCCCAGGCAATACAGCCGTCAGTGACCGACTGACCGTAGACCAGTTCTTTGCCAGCGACCAGATCCTGACGTCCGGCGACCAGATTGGACTCTATCATGACGCCCACAATACGCGTGTCACCGGCTGCGATCTGGGCAGCGATATTCGCACATACAGGGATCTGGTTAGCCGGATTTTTCGAACTATTGGCGTGCGACGCGTCGATCATCAGACGCGATGCCAGGCCATTGGATGCGATATCAATACATGCGGCATCAACACTGGCCGCATCGTAGTTTGGCGCCTTGCCACCGCGCAGAATGATGTGACAATCTTCATTACCGTTGGTAGAGACAATCGCCGAATGTCCGCCCTTGGTCACAGACAGGAAATGGTGCGGCTGCGATGCCGCCTTAATCGCATCCACTGCGATCTTGACGTTGCCATCGGTGCCGTTCTTGAACCCGACCGGGCATGACAGGCCAGATGCCAGTTCGCGATGCACCTGCGACTCGGTAGTGCGTGCGCCTATCGCGCCCCAGCTAATCAAATCAGCAATGTATTGCGGGCTAATCACGTCCAGGTATTCCGTGCCTGCTGGCAAACCTAGCTCATTAATATTGAGCAGCAATTCTCGCGCAATGCGCAAACCGTCATTGATGCGGAAGCTATTATCCATATATGGATCATTGATCAGGCCTTTCCAGCCGACCGTGGTACGTGGTTTTTCGAAATATACACGCATGACGATTTCCAGCTCGCCCGAAAAACGCTCACGCTCTTTTACCAGCTTATGCGCATATTCCATGGCAGCCTTGGTGTCATGAATCGAGCAAGGCCCTATCACCACCATCACGCGGTCATCCTGCGCGTGCAAAATTCTGTGTAGCGCAGTTCTGGCACTTGCCGCCGTTTCAGAAGCCTTATCCGAACAGCCGTATTCGCGTATCAGATGCGAAGGAGGAAGCAGTTCTTTCATTTCCCGTATGCGTAAATCGTCGGTGCGTTGCATGTTATTTCCCGCTTAATGGTTAATATTTACTATATAAAATTTAAAAACTAAAAAACTAAAAAACTAAAAAAACTCAAAGCTAAAATCGAATGCGCAAAAAAAAAATCCGCCAACGCTGGCGGATTTTTTAGATTTGATATGTTCGGATCTTGCTTTTACGTGAACTTACCGCTTCTCCACCGCCTTGGGGCTGGAATAGCTAAAATAAAAATAAAAGTAAAATCGGGCGTGTGCCATGGCTAACTCTGCAAGTCTAATGAGCTGACTATAACAATATATTGCATGGCTTGGCAAGGTTTTTGTTTTATTTTATTCTGTTCCCTGACGGAAATCATGATTTTATCATTGCGATTATGCAGTTCCGCCAACGACTAAACCATCTATCCTCAAGGTAGGCTGGCCGACACCGACCGGCACGCTTTGCCCCTCTTTACCACAGACACCGACACCGGGGTCAAGACGCATGTCATTACCTATCATGGAAACACGATTCAAGACATCAGGCCCGTTACCAATCAGGGTGGCACCCTTGACCGGATACGTCACTTTACCGTCTTCTATCATATAGGCTTCACTGGCAGAGAAAACGAATTTCCCATTAGTGATATCAACCTGACCGCCGCCAAAATTAACTGCGTACAAGCCATTTTTAACTGAGGCCAAAATTTCTTGCGGATCTTTATCGCCCGCCAGCATATAGGTATTGGTCATACGCGGCATAGGCAGATGGGCGAAGGATTCACGACGCGCATTACCGGTCACCGGCATCTTCATCAGGCGTGCATTCATCGTATCCTGAATATATCCTTTCAGAATGCCATCCTCAATCAAGGTCGTGCACTGGGTAGGATTACCCTCATCATCGATATTGAGCGAACCGCGGCGATTGGCCAAGGTACCGTCATCGACTACCGTCACACCTTTGGCGGCAACACGGTCACCGATGCGGCCGGAGAAGGTGCTGGAGCCCTTGCGATTGAAGTCACCTTCGAGGCCATGTCCTATCGCTTCGTGCAATAAAATACCTGGCCACCCGGAACCGAGCACTACCGTCATGGGTCCGGCCGGCGCCGGGCGTGCGTCCAGATTAATCAGGGCAGATTTCACCGCCTCATCGGCGTACTGCTCAAGCAAGGCATCCGAAAAATACGAATAATCATAACGCCCGCCGCCGCCACTTGAACCCATTTCACGACGACCATTTTGCTCAACGATCACAGTGACGGACACCCGCACCAGAGGGCGGATATCGGCCGCCATGACACCGTCGCTACGCGCCACCAGGATCACGTCATATTCACCCGCCAGACCAGCCATCACCTGGACTACACGCGTATCCTTAGCCCTCGCAATTTTTTCCATGCGTTCGAGCAAACTTACTTTTTGATTGGCGTCGAGCGAAGCCAAAGGATCATTCTGCAAATACAGGGAATGACTAGCGCGCCCCAGCATCTGAGAAGCCACCTTGATTTTTCCTGAACCTTGCCGGGCAATAGTACGGGTCGCGGTAGCGGCATCGAGCAAGGCTTGCTCAGAGATTTCATCAGAATACGAAAAAGCGGTTTTATCACCGGAAATGGCACGCACACCAACGCCCTGATCTATCGAAAAACTACCCGTTTTGACTATCCCCTCTTCCAGGCTCCAACCTTCATTTTTGGTAAATTGAAAATACAGGTCTGCATAATCAATCTTGTGAGTAAACATCGAGCTCAACGCTTTAGCCAGTTTGGCTTCATCCAGGCCAAACGGGGTAAGCAAAATGTCTCTTGCGATCGCAAGGTGCTGCAGATTGGAGTCAAATAGTTTCATAGCGTATCTATAGAAAAAGGGGCGGCCCCATGCGTCATCAGGCGCATGGGCTTATTAATGCCTGAATCATCGAATTGTAGATCATCTGACAGCAAAGCAGGGATCAAACCAGCTTTCTGTGCTTTAAGGCAGGTAAATTGTCGCGTATCCCCTGTAACAAGGCCATATCGAGCTCACCGAAAACAAAACCCTCGCCCTCAGCAAGGACATCAACGACCTTCCCCCAGGGATCGATCAACATACTATGCCCCCAGGTTCGCCGGCCATTGGTATGCACGCCCCCCTGGGCTGCCGCCAACACGTAACATTGATTCTCTATCGCCCGCGCCCGCAACAGGATCTCCCAGTGAGCCTGCCCGGTGGTATGGGTAAATGCAGCAGGAACCACGATCATGGTGCATACCCCCATCTGGCGGAACAACTCGGGAAAGCGTAAGTCATAACAAATTGACAGGCCGACCTTACCCAGATCAGTATCGACCGTGGTCACCTCGTCGCCGGCAACAATGGTTCTGGACTCTTCATAAGACTCGCTTCCCTTAGTGAATCCAAACAAGTGAATCTTGTCGTAATGCGCGACCGCCTCCCCCTGCGGGTTATACACCAGAGTGGTGTTAAGTACCTTATCGTCTTCCGAAGACATTAGCGGTAAAGTGCCTCCGATAATCCAGACACCCAACCGTCGTGCGCTGTCCGACAAGAAGCGCTGTATCACACCACTACCGATAGGCTCTGCTATGCCCAGCTTATCGGTTTCCTGCAAGCCCATTTGCGGCCAATACTCGGGCAGCAATAGCAATTTTGCGCCTGCGTCACTTGCCTTTTGCAGCAAAGTGGCAGCCGTTGCCATATTCTGCGCCAGATGCTCAGTAGAAACCATTTGTATAGCAGCAACTTTCATAGCACCTCATAAACTGTTAGTCCTTCAATTAGTTGTTCGCCCGGGTCAAGCACGTTAAGGCTTGCCGGCCTGATTTTCTCTGTTATTGATTTTTCTGACGTGCGGATCTTTCCACGGACCGGTAATCTGGTACTCATAGGTAAATGCACGCGCCAGAGGTTCACGTAAAAATAATTGCGCCAAAAATGTTCCCAGACCAATCACCGGATTAACCGCCAGCGCGTACACCACCGATGCTGTCCCAGCGTTAATTTCAGGAATTACGGCTACGTGTACATCTTGCGTCTCTTTCGCGATATCGGCGCTGCCATCCATCAGCACCGTGGCATTGACGCTACGCATTTTCAGATTATCCGTTCTCGCGGCCCCTTGTTGGATGTAGGCAGTACCATTGATGCCATCAAAGGCAAATCCATCAGAAAAAACATCCCGGAAATCCAGGGTAAGGCGCCGTGGCAAAGACTGCATACTCAATACCCCCAAGAGCTTGGCAGCACCAGGGTCGACCTTTAAAAACTGCCCCGCCGCCAGGTCCAATTGTATCTTTCCCGTCATACTGGGAATGTCCATCTCATAGGGTAAGCCGTTCCAACGGATATCCCCCTCCAGCTTGCCACGGCCACCGCGCATCACACTCAAAAAACCAAAGCGATCCAATAATTTTCCGGCATTCTCTACATCAAGCACATAACTTAGGTCAGTAATCCCTTCGCCCGAACGGCTTGACCATTTGCCCGTGCCTTTTAATTCCGCATCTTCATTTTTCAGGGAGATTTTTTTAATTCTCCATTCGCGCCCGGTCGCCACCGGCAGATTGCTGGCCAACAATTCCAACTGTCCGAGTTTTTTATTGAAAAGCTCAAAATTGTCCGCCACGATATCAAGCCCTGGTATCTGCGCTGAAGTTTTTTTCCCCTCGAAAATTTCAGAGACATCAGAAGCTGCGGAGGCTGGAATAATCAGGCGGCTCAAGCGTGCCGTCACATTACCGGCCCCCTGGGCATTGCTCGATTCGTTCCAGCGCAGATAACCTGAGGTCTGACTAGAATCGATATTTGCCTGCCATACGCCATTCTGGTAAGAAGCTCCGACCACGACGTTATCGAGCTTTTTACCCATCACCAATAACTCAGAAGTGCGCACTGCCAGCACATTCGGCTCTATATACGGGGACAAGTCTAGCGTAGGAGCATGCCCCAACTGATTAACGGTTGCAAGTGCCGTTGTTGCGGTAACACTCTCGGTAGCCATCAAAGCGCGCCACTCATCCACATTCAAAGACCTGAAATCAATATTCGCGCTCAAGCCGCTATCCGGCTCCGGTGCCGCAACATTGACACCTATCCCGCCGCGCAGCATTTGCCATGCAGCATTTTTCTCATCTGTTTTTTGTCTCTGGTAGCGGGCCGAAATAACCGCGCCCAAACTCAGTTTAATTTCGTCGCGCCACAAGGACGGATTATTCGATGCAAGCGGAGTCATCTCAAAGCGCACGGGCAAATACTCGTTTGCCAATTTTTTTACTGGAGCCGGAAAATTAAGAGCAAGCCCCTGAAGCGAAGATTCAATAATCAGTTCCGGCTGATGTTTTTTGACATTAATCTGTGCGTTATAACGTGTCGCCCCGGCTATCTTATCGGACAGTTGCGCAATCACCGTTCCCGGGAAATTCTTACGTAAGCCATCCGATGTCACCGTACCATCGAGTCTGATACGTATGCTGCCGTCTTTTTGCGTTCCACCGCTCGCCACCACCGGACCACCCAATAGCGAGCCTTTAAGACCGGTAAGGTTGACGCCTTTTTCATTAAAATCAAGTTTACCGTTAACCCCTGAAATCAGCGGAATACTCGGTTGCAGCAGCGCTTCATTATTTGCAAAATGCAACACGCCCTGCACCTTGGAATCTGTAAAATGATTTAATGGCAGTTGCAGCTTAAGCTGTAATTGTGCGTTACCTGTTGCCTTAGAATCCTCAAGAAAATGCTCCAGCCAACCATTGACAGGACTGGCTTTCACATACTGCAACATAGTTTGCAAACCGGCGCCAGCATTGCCTTCTATGTACAAGATGGGATTGTCACTCAACAGATCCGGGATCACTGTCTTTACCTTGAGAAGATCAGCCGTCAGGGTTTTAGCGGTATCGCCGCGGATCTCCATTCTGGCACGATCAAAAACAAAACTGCCCTTGATGTTATCGATGACCGGCCACAAACTCGATTTTCCATCTTCAGATAAATAACCAGGTTCAAAATCGAGTTTGCCACCAGTTAACTTACCTTTCACCAGAAACTCGGATTTCCCTATAAGTTTCCCTGCAATATTATTAAAGGGGAATTGGGCGAGATCGCCTTTGACGCGAACGCTGACGTCATCGGCACGCCCATCCAGAATGGCCGTGGTCAACCAATGACGCAAGTCGGTCGGAGTGTCAGCCGGGACATAGCGATCCAACTGTTTCAAATCAAAGCCGGTCAGTTTCCCTGAAATATCCACTTCATTTTTTTGCTCTGCAGCCGGACTAAGCGTAGTCATGACATGCTTGCCACTCAACGAAGCGCTCATTCCATCTTGCTGGAAATCCATCTTACTAATTTGAAAAACAAACCTCTCCTTGCTCTCAAATTGCCAGCGAGCCTGCATCTGCAACTTATCAAAAGGCATGAGCGGATTGACAAAGTAACCGGGAAACTGCAAGGTCAAATTATTTGAATTAAGGACGAAGCTTCCGCCCCTATCGTTGGCATCGAGCGAACCGGACAATTGTTCAAAACCAGGAATCGCCGGCACCGCTGGTCGCGCCGGATTTTTTGCCGTCTGAGGGCGCGCTATTTGTGCCGCCTGCGGCTTCATAGCCAGATTAATGAATTGCCCTTTTACATGATACGCAGAGATCTCCGGATAGACGCCCTGCCATTGCGCAGAGAAATCCTTGAGCTGACCTTGAGGTGCAAAATCGATCAGCATCTGGCGCTGATCCAAAGGCAATGGCAAGCGTTCCGCAACATCGGCAAGCGCCTGTAAATCAAGCACTGTGGCGTACAACTCGACTTTCTGCGGCCTTCCCTTTTCGCCAGGAATGAAGCTCTCACGGATCGTCATGGAAGGAAGCCAGATACCTTCCCGCGTCTGCATGGAAAAATCAACCAGGGAAATCGTATGTCCGCCTTGCCCGAATAAGGATGGCAAATATTTGGCTCCAAATGCCGCCCGTTCCGCCGCAATCAAGCGACCGCTAACTTGAGCCATATCAAACACAGGGAGGTCATGACGCAACTTACCGAGAACATCATTTAATCTTACGTCTGCAGTAAAGTCCGCGATACGACCTTTTTCAAAAGTGGTCCAGGAGCGTATCGTTCCCATGCCTTTTTGCAGATCTGCCGGATAGTCGAAATATACTTTCAAGACGGATAAATCGGCTTGCCGCAAATCCGCGTACAGTTCGCCGGTCCAACTGGAAAAATCCGATTTACTTCGGGTAAACGCCGGATGCCGGAAACTACCCCTGACATCAACCGGGGCAGCCAAACTAAGCGGAGGTTGTGCCTTTAGTGCGAATTTATGATGTCCCCATTGATTATTCAAAATAAAGTTAACATTAGCCAAAACCAACTCAGGAGCCGAACGTAATTGATCGGTCCAGCTTAGAGATCCCTGGCGTATCTCTATTTCGTGTTGCGCCAACAGCCAGTCGAGACCTGTTCCATTTGCTTGTTTTTGTGTGTCAATCGAAATCCCGGCCACATAGATGATGCCTGCCGCATCCCTGCGGATATTCAGCGACGGTCGTATGACTTCTATTTTTTTAAAGCGTAAATCGGCGGCCACAACCGACCACCATGAAAGCGTTGCACTGACGTTAGGCAGCACCAAGGCACTGCGGCCATTCTGGTCAAGCACCACGACATTATTAAGCATCAGACGTGGATTAATTCCTTGCCATGAAGCGCTGATGGATGAAATACTAAGATTTCTTCCTATTGAGTGACTTGCAATACGCTCAATATCTGTTTTATAAGCATCAATGTTAGGCAAAATACCATAACGCAAGCTCAAAAAAATGGCGCAGAATATGAAATAGCTGATAACGGTCAGCTTCAGGGCAAGACGAAACAAGATGCCACAGACAGCGGCAAAAGAGATGCACGAGTGGCAAAGCAAATTAAAGAGACTAACTATTTTGTTTGGTTTACCAGATTGCCGGGATTGATCCATGTTTGGCATCAATAGGCAAAAATCGTGGCAGCCATAGATACATAAGCAGCGGATGACAGACCGAAACTCTTCAACACAAACGAAAACAGCATACTCTTTCGGCTTTCAACAAAAATTTATATTATTCATACCAACAACATAATCTTAAAACAGAACTTGCTCCTGAATAGGTAAAACCAGCATGACATAGCAAATAAAAGAAGCTCTTATCCTTTTACTTACTGTTTCGCTTAGAATTTAATATCAACGGCAACCACTCAAAGAAAAATCAATGACAAGTATATCGAGCACGCCAAGCTGCAGCGCCACCGCATCACGCTTTGTAGCCAGATGGTTACAAGCGGATAAATCCAGAATTTCCGAGCTGGAAGATATATCACGATTATCCTTGAGCCCAAGCATTTTCGCTGAAATTTTACAAAATAAAACGAATTTAGGCGCATCACTCAATAGCGCCATGCGACGCTTGCGGCACCTGGTGATCTCGACATTAATTGTCCGCGATCTCAATGGACTGGCGAATCTTGATGAAGTAGTGACGACCGTCAGTGATTTTGCCGATTTTGTAGTGCAAACACATTTACGTGCATTAATGGCAGATATGGTCGCACTGCATGGGCAACCGATCGGTGAAGAATCTGGCGAGCGGCAAGAGTTGATCGTCATCGGAATGGGGAAGTTGGGCGGGCGCGAGTTAAACGTGTCTTCCGACATTGATTTGATTTTTTGTTACTCGGAAGACGGTGAAACCCAAACCACCTCGGCGGAACAACGCTCATTATCCAATCACGAATTTTTCAGCCGCTTAGGCAAAAAGCTGATTGCCGCCATCTCTGAAATTACCGAAGATGGTTTCTCATTTCGGGTAGACATGGCATTGCGCCCGAATGGTACCTCGGGGCCCCTGGTTGCAAGTTTTTCCATGGTAGAAGAATATTTCCTCATCCAAGGCAGAGAATGGGAACGCTATGCCTGGGTCAAAGCACGCGCACTAACCGGGATACCTGAACACATCGCCGCGCTGGACAAAATCATTCATCCTTTTATCTATCGCCGCTATCTCGATTATGGCGTCATCGACTCCTTGCGTAATATGCATGCGCAAATTCGTGCGGAAGTCATACGCCAGGAAACCCGCCACCCGGAGCGGGGTAACAATGTCAAACTCGGCCGGGGCGGAATTCGTGAAATAGAATTTTTAAGTCAGGTATTCCAGCTAATTCGCGGCGGGCGGGAAATAGAGCTGCGTGACCGCTCAACACGACTGACACTGAAAGTTTTAGCCGAAAAAGGCATACTTGAGCCGGCGATCGTAAGCCAATTGCTGGAATCCTATGCTTTCCTGCGCAATTTAGAGCATCGCCTGCAGTATTTGGATGATGCCCAAACGCATACTTTTCCGGCAAAAGAAGAAGACCAGCAGATCATTGCACAAATGATGGGCTGCGCAAGCACAGACGATTTGCTGGCGCAATTAGCGCCCTGCAGGAAATTCGTTGCAGAACAATTTGATGCCATATTCAAAGACAAGACTGAGAAAACCGAGGAGGATGCGATCACGCCGGCACTCTTTGAACAATTGGATAAAGAGTCGATAGAGTCGCAGTTAGCCTCACTAGGTTTGCATGAAACCAAAGAGACTGCGCAACGACTCATCAGCACCTGGCAATCACCGAGGATGCAAACACTGTCAGAAGCAAGCCGCAATAAAATGCTAGCGCTGATCAATAGCGCGCTAAGGATGATAGCTTTCCAAACGACAGGCCAACTGTCCACCCTGAATCGGCTGCTCGATTTCATGGAGGCAATTGCCAGAAGGTCCGCCTATCTTTCCCTGTTAACTGAATACCCTCGTGCATTGCAGCGAGTTATCAGGATGATGGGCTCCAGCGATTGGGCCGCAAAATTTCTTACCCGCCATCCCATTCTTCTTGATGAACTATTGGATGAATCGGTTCTGCATCAAATGCCCGATTGGGCCGTGTTTGCCAAAGACTTAAGACAACAACTTGAGCAACATCGGGGTGATGTAGAGCGTCAAATGGAAACACTAAGGGAAATGCATCACGCCCTACTATTCCGGCTACTGGCACAAGATCTTGAAGGCGAACTCAGCGTCGAGCATCTAGCCGATGCATTATCGCAATTGGCTGACATCATGGTGGAAGCAACGGTGCAAGGAGCATGGGAAACAATCGCGACCAGACATTGTGAAAAACCAAAATTCGCCGTTATCGCCTACGGCAAATTAGGCGGCAAGGAACTCGGATATGCATCCGATCTGGATGTCATTTTCCTTTATGAAGATGAGCATCAAGATGCCCCCGCATCGTATGCGAAACTAGCCCAGCGCTTTATCACCTGGATGACGTCTCATACACCTGCCGGCATCTTGTTTGACATCGACATTGCACTGCGCCCCGATGGCGCAAGTGGTTTAATGGTATCGACGGTATCTTCTTTTTTACGCTACCAGGAAAAATCGGCATGGCTATGGGAGCACCAGGCATTGACCAGGGCGCGCTTCTGCGCAGGTGATCCTAGTATCGGAAAGCAATTTGATGATATCCGCACCCACGTACTCACTCAGAAAAGAGATGAAATGCTCTTGTGTACGGAAGTCATCAATATGAGAAAAAAAATGCATGATGCACACCCGAATCGTACTGACTTATTCGATTTAAAACATGATTCAGGAGGAATGATAGACATTGAGTTCATGGTGCAATTTTTGGTACTGCGTAACGCCCATCAATATCCTGAACTGACCGCCAACATAGGTAATATTGCACTACTCAAACGTTGTGGTGAACTAGGGTTGATTGACGCCAAGATGGCGCTCGACACTGCAAACGCGTATAGGGTGTTCCGCAAATTTCAGCACAATATTCGTTTGCAAGGGGAAGACAAAGCACGCGTTCCCCACGAAAAAATAGCCAGCGAATTGCTGGCTACACGTGGACTATGGGATAGCTTATTTTCTAAAGCTTAACGTATCTATCTTCAGTCAGGCTTGAGGCTTAATAGTCTCAAGCCATTTCCGGATTCTTCCGGCATCAGCAAGACGTGAATACTTGCCTTTTGAGTCGAGAAATACCATGACAACCGCACGCCCCTCTATCATTGCCTGCATTACCAGACAACGCCCTGCCTCGGAAATATAGCCAGTTTTTTGCAAACCTATATCCCAATCCGGATTGGCGACAAGTTTATTTGTTGTCGAATATTGCAAAGGTCGACCGCTGGGATTAACCACATATTTGGCATCAGTCGAATATTCGCGGATCAGCGGATGCCGATACGCAGCATTAATCAATTTCACCAAATCGCGGGCGCTAGCCACATTCTGGCTAGATAAGCCAGAAGAGTCGACATAATGCGTATCAGTCATGCCAAGTTGCTTGGCCTTGGCATTCATCGCAAGCACAAATGCCGGCAAGCCGCCTACATAACTTCTCCCTAGAGCAGAAGCGGCACGGTTCTCCGAACTCATCAAAGCGATGTGCAACATATCTGCACGTGACAACTTTGCACCCATTTTCAACCTTGAACCAGTGCCCTTCTCTTTGTCGAGATCATCGGTCGTCACTTCAATGAGCTCATTCATATCCTGATTTGCCTCAACAACGACGAGACTGGTCATCAGTTTAGTGATGGAAGCTATCGGCAACGAAACATTCGAGTTTTTCTCAAACAAAACCTTAGAGCTTGATTGATCAACAACATAGGCAACATTCGACTGCAGATACAACGGGTCTTGAGAGTGCTTCAAGCCAGCCATATCACCTACTGACGGATGAGCAACTGCAGCGCTCGCTACCACAACACGCTGAACCACCACGCGGCGCTTACCGTTCACCATTATTGTGCGCTTTACAAACTTGCCGGACTCCGTTTTCACACTCGCGGTCTTATGCGTAGTGTGTTTTTTATGCGGAGTCGTAGCAGCTATCGCGAGCGTTGCCGGCAAAATTGCAGCAGCAAAAACGAATAGTGTTTGACGGAAAAATTTCACCATCAATTGCCCCCTGTACAAATATAAAAGAATTTAACTCAGTGTAACAAAACCACATGAATTGGCAAGGTAATTAAAGGCTAAGCACAGGTACTTAAATGGAAATATTTATATGTTTTTTCAAAACCAGGATTAATCAGTTGCTAATTTTCATTTATTTTGCAAACGGCATTTTTCAATCGAAAATTCATGCAAGAACATCTCAAACATACTCACTTAATTTTCAAAGAGTATCCACCAAGCTATAGGTCACCTTCCTCCCATGACATTTATCACAAAAACAATAAAAAAAAGGAGAGCATAAGCGCCAATTAACACTAAGGTCACAATTTTGCTTGATAATTGATTAGTTAAAAATAAGTCATTGTTTTTAACTCTTTGCATGCATTTTTCATCGTATTAAGAAACCCTATAAAGCATATTTACGTCCGCCTCAACTCGTTTAAATTAACAATTAAACACTATTAGTGATTCATCTTTCAAGCAGTACATTTTATATTGGAGAATTTTTCATGTTTTCGGTACCAGAACAAATTTCTAATGCAACTAAAGCAAATTTTGAAGCACAACTCGCACTGATTACTGTTTTAACAAACAAAGTATTTGAAGGCGCAGAAAAATTTGTCGAATTGAATATGACAGTTGCAAAAACTTCGTTTGAAGAAACTAACGCAATAACAAAAGAATTAATGGCAGCAAAAAATCCACAGGAATTTTTTAATTTAAGCACCACTCACGCTCAACCGTCAGCAGAAAAAATCCTGTCTTATGGCCGCCACTTAGCAAATATTGCGACCAGCACACAAACAGAGTTCGTCCGCGCCGCAGAATCCCAAATCGCAGAAACAAGCAGTAAAGTATTGGCACTGTTTGAAGAAGTGACAAAAAATGCACCGACAGGCTCGCAAAATGTTGTGGCCTTAGTAAAGACTGCTATCGGCAATGCAAATGCCAGCTACGATCAATTAACCAAAACAACCAAACAAGCCGTTGAAACATTGGAAGCCAATTTAAATACGGCAGTCAATCAGATGACACAAGTTACCGCTAAAGATACAACTCGTGCTTCTATAAAGAAATAAGCTCGCTGCGGAAAATTTGTATAAAAAAAGCCCCGGAATATCTGAACTGCACCCCAAAAGTTGGACACCAGTCCTAACTTTTGGGGTGTTTTTATGAGTAAGTACACGAAGCAGTTTAAATTAGGCGTCGTTAAACGGTATCTCAACAAGTCGACCAGCTTCAACGCCATCGGGCAGCATTACTGTATTAATGGGTCGATAGTGCGTCGCTGGGTAAAGCGCTACGAGCACTACGGCGCTGAAGGTCTCGGAAAGAAGTTCAGCCATTACAACCTGGAGTTCAGGCTCTCGGTATTGCAACACATGTGGGATCAGCAGCTCTCCTATGCAGAAACCGCACTCGTGTTTGATATCCGCAGCCCAGGTTGCCTCGGAGTCTGGGAACGCAGTTATCATAGCGGTGGTATCGACGCCTTAACTCCACGCACCCGAGGACGCCCTAAAAACATGTCAGCCCCACCAACACCAAAAGCACCGCACGCCAAAGAAGATGAAAGCCGCAGCCACGAAGAATTGCTGGCGGAAGTGGCTTATCTGCGCATGGAGAATGCCTACCTAAAAAAGTTAAAAGCCTTAGTTCAGCAACAAGCACAGACAACACCGCGCAACAAGCGCAAGTAGTGCAAGAACTAAGGCAGCAGTACCCGATAGCCGGCTTGCTCAAACTTGCCGGTCTGGCACGCAGTACGTTTTACTATCAACAGAAAGCCTTGCTGGCAGCAGATAAATATGCGGATTTGAAGGGCCGCATCCGCAGCATTTACGCACGCCATAAGGGGCGTTATGGTTATAGGCGCATCACCGCGACCATCCAGAAAATGGGTACGCTTGTAAACCACAAGACAGTGCAGAGATTGATGACGTCGCTCGGACTCAAGTCACTGGTCAGAATCAAAAAATACCGTTCCTACAAGGGCGACGTGGGCTGTGCTGCGCCCCAATATTTTACAACGTCAGTTCGAGGCACAAGAGCCGAATCAGAAGTGGGTAACGGATGTGACGGAATTTAATGTTGCCAGAGAAAAGTTGTATCTCTCCCCGGTATTGGATTTGTACAATGGCGAAATTATTGCCTATGAGACGTCCAGACGCCCGGTGTTTGAAATGGTGAGCAACATGCTCAAGAAAGCGTTGGTCAAATTAAAGCCAGGCGAAAAGCCAGTCTTGCATTCGGATCAGGGGTGGCAATATCGAATGCCCGCCTACCAACGGCTACTCGGGAAAAATCAAGTCACACAGAGCATGTCACGCAAAGGAAACTGTCTCGACAATGCAGCGATGGAAAGCTTTTTTGCAGTGCTGAAGTCTGAGTATTTTTACCTCGACAAATTTAAAAGCATTGATGAGCTTCAAAAAGGGCTGGCAAAGTATATTCACTACTATAATTACGATCGCATTAAGATGAAACTAAAAGGGCTGAGCCCTGTGCAATACAGAACCCAGCCCTTGGTAACCTAAGCAATTAATCTGTCCAACTTAATGGGGTCAGTTCAATCCCGGGGCTTTTTTTTGTTCAAAACCAATCAGGTTTCACCCAAATAGGCGGCTTGCACCTTAGGATCATTCAGCATATCTTTTGCCAGACCGCTCATGGTAATAACGCCGGAGTCCATCACATAGGCGCGATTCGCCGCTTGCAGGGCAAGTTTCGCATTCTGCTCTACCAACAAAATGGTTACACCCTCCGCAGAAACCGTACGGATCACTTCAAAAATTTTCTCCACCATAATTGGCGACAAGCCCATTGACGGCTCATCAAGCAACAACAATTTAGGATGACTCATCAGAGCACGTGCCATCGCTAACATTTGTTGCTCCCCTCCGGACAAGGTACCGGCCAATTGGGCCGCCCGCTCCTTTAGCCGAGGGAAAATAGAAAACCATTTTTCAATATCCGCATTGATCCCGGCCTTATCATTGCGGGTAAAGGCTCCCATCATCAGGTTTTCATGAATACTCATACGAGTAAACACCCCGCGTCCTTCCGGAACCATGGCCAACTGATCGTTGACCAGGTTAAATGAACTTAGGCCTTTAATCGACTTACCATTGTAAATGATATCGCCTTCAACCTTGCAATCTGGCAAGGTACCCGTAATAGCCTTTAGTGTCGTTGTTTTCCCCGCGCCATTGGCTCCAATCAAGGTAATTAACTCACCTTGATTGACTTCAAGATCAATGCCTTTAACAGCTTTGATTCCACCATAAGCAACTTTGAGATTACTCACTCTCAATACATTTTGAACCATTAGTGACCACCTCCCAAATATGCCTCAATAACTGCCGGATTTTTTTGTATCTCTGCCGGCACGCCTTCTGCAATTGGCTTGCCGTAATCAAGCACGGTTATCCGATCACACAAGCCCATCATCAATTTGACGTCATGCTCAATCAACAAAATCGTTTTTCCCTCGGCCTTAATCTTCACCAGTAACTCACGCAATGCAAGTTTCTCTGTTGCATTCATTCCCGCAGCCGGCTCATCAAGCGCAAGTAACTTAGGGTCTGTTGCCAGTGCGCGAGCAATCTCTAAACGGCGCTGATCGCCATAAGATAAGAATTTCGAAGTCCGGTCAGCAAACTGTCCGATACCGACAAAATCGAGTAACTCTTGCGCACGCAGACGAATCTCAGCCTCTTCTTTACGAGCTGCAGAGCCTCTAAAAATAGCACCAAAGACCCCTTGATGCGTACGTATATGCCGACCCACCATGACGTTTTCTAATGCAGTCATCTCACCGAAAAGACGAATATTCTGAAATGTTCGCGCAATGCCGGCTCTCGCTACTTCATGCGGTGCTGACGGTGAATATGGTTTTCCAGCAAGTTCAAAAGTACCGGTGTCTGGCTGATAAAGCCCGGTAATCACATTAAAAAATGTTGTTTTCCCGCACCGTTGGGGCCGATTAAACCGTAAATCTGACCTTCTTTAATATTGATGCCCACATTGGACAAAGCTTGCAGTCCGCCAAAACGTTTATTGGCACCCTCAATTTTCAAAACAGTCTGTTGAGTCATATCGCTATTCCTTATGCCGCAGCTTCGTTGGTATTAGGCATTTTATCTTCGTGCTTTGGTGCCGGCCATAAACCTGCTGGACGATTAAGCATGATTGCAACCATCGCAAAACCATACAATAACTGACGTAAGACCTCAGCTTCTATCCAAATTTTCCCAAAAAGCATCATTTGCACAGGCTCAACCACGTGACGCAAGACCTCAGGTAGTGCCGCGAGTAACACCGCCCCCAAAATCACACCCGGAATATGCCCAATCCCACCGAGCACAACCATTGCCAAAATCACGATAGACTCCATCAAGGAGAACGATTCAGGAGAAACAAATCCTTGAAACGAGGCGAACATCGCACCGGAGACACCGCCAAACGAAGCACCCATAGAAAATGCGAGTAACTTCATATTTCGGGTATTAATACCCATCGCCTTTGCAGCAATCTCATCCTCACGAATCGCAACCCATGCACGTCCGAGGCGGGAGTCCTGCAAGCGAAGCGAAATGATCACGATTGCTATACATAATGCCAAAAACAAAAAATAATAGGCATTGACAGACGGCATACTGAAACCACCGATGACGACAGTCGCATTTGAACCAGATTCACCAGCCAAAGAGACTCCAAAAATACGAATTGGGTCAATCATATTGATACCCTGCGGGCCGTTCGTAAAATTGATAGGCGAATTCAAATTATTCATAAAAATACGAATAATTTCACCAAAACCCAAAGTAACGATAGCTAAATAATCACCGCGCAACTTTAAGGTTGGTGCCCCTAGCAAAGCGCCAAACAAGCCAGCCAAGACCGCAGCCAAGGGAACAATAACCCATACAGACAGATGGAGACCATTCTGAGTTATCTCAGGGCCAAACAAACTCACTAAAAAATTCCCTAATGCTGGGTAGTTATTCACAAAAGACTCGAGCACCACCGCGAACTGCTGTGACCCTAGCAATGCCGCCAAATATGCACCGACGGCATAAAACGCAATATAACCAAGATCAAGCAATCCTGCGAATCCCACAACAATATTGAGACCGAGTGCCAACATGATATAAAGCAAAGCGAAATCAATAATACGTACCCAGGAGTTACCAAAATTTGCGGCAACAAAAGGAAACAACACGAGCAAAATTCCCATCACGGCGAAGCTAGTGTAAGCCTTAGCTGGATTACTTTTTATATCAAACATATTAGACATTGTTTTCTCCTTATGCTCGATCAGCAACACGTTCACCCATAATGCCGGACGGACGCAATGTGAGTACTATAATTAATACGACGAAAGCAAAAATATCCTGATAGTGACTTCCAAGGACGCCGCCAGTAAGGTCACCAATGTAACCGGCACCCAAGCTCTCGATGAGACCGAGAAGAATTCCTCCCACCATCGCTCCGTATATATTGCCTATGCCACCCAATACAGCAGCGGAAAACGCTTTTAATCCAGGAACAAAACCCATTGCAAACTGGGCAGATGAATAGTTTGCAGCCCACATTACTCCGGCAATCGCTGCCAGCGCAGCACCAATCGCGAATGTTGCGACAATCACCTTATTCGAGTCAACCCCCATCAACCCGGCGACCCTAGGATTCTCAGCTGTCGCACGCATAGCGCGCCCCATTTTAGTTTTCTCGACTAACAAGACTAATCCGACCATGGCAAGTGTCGCCAGAGCCAACAATAAAATTTGTGTCTGAGAAATTACCGCACCACCAATATTTACCGGAGTGGAAGGCATGATAGGAGGGAATGGAATTGGGCTGCGTCCCCATATCATCATCGCAAAAGTTTGCACTAAAATTGACACCCCAATTGCAGTAATCAAAGGAGCTAACCTTGGAGCATTTCGCAGTTTGCGATATGCAACACGCTCAATCAACACATTAAGCGCGATACAAACCGGTATTGCACCAAGAATCGCAATCATCAATTTCACCATTCCTGGCAAATCGGGAGCAAACACTTGCAACAGTTTAAGAATACTCAAACCAGCCATTGCGCCCACCATCAGCACTTCGCCATGGGCAAAATTAATCAGGTTAAGAACACCGTAGACCATGGTGTAACCTAAGGCTACCAGGGCATACATACTCCCGAGTACCAGGCCATTAATAATTTGTTGGATAAAGGTATCCATGTCGTTTCTCTTTCTATAAACAAATTAAAATTTTCATCAAAGCAATGCACCTGAATGCTACCCGACATAAATTAAATGAAATCCGGATAGCAAAAGCGGCTCCCTAAAATTAGGGGGCCGCTAAAATTCAGGCTGCGCTTATCCGAACAGACATGCAATATTTTCCAACATATAAACGTAATGAAAATTCATGGTAAGACTCTCCTCGACAACTTAAATGGGACTATTTTTATAATATTTTTTACTTTACTTATCATGCGTGGCAATGTCAGGCCAAATCACTATTTGATAGCGTCGTCACAAAAAGCGGCACCAGCAACATCGTCAAACAAGATCAATACTACTATGCAACTATCCAATTAGTACATCACTAAACTAACCTGAATCATCGCCGCGTAATGTTAACGATGAATATACAAAATAAAGTATCGAATAATTAGAAAACACGAATTTTTATTTAAAAAAATACGTGACAATTCTAAATTATCTTATACCCGCCAAGCCTTTTGGCATAGGGAAAGTTACATTTTCCTCAACGCCATCCAATGTGCGTACACGCTTCGCGCCTAATTGCTTAAGGCGCTCAATCACTTCTTGTACCAATAATTCTGGCGCCGAAGCTCCCGCGGTCACACCTATACGCTCGCAATCAAGGATCCAATCAGGATTAATTTGATCCGCAGTATCCACCATATAAGAAGTAACGCCTTTCTTTTGCGCTACTTCTTTTAAACGATTCGAATTGGAGCTATTGATGCTACCGACCACAATAAGCAAATCAACTTGCGGAGCCATGAATTTCACCGCTTCCTGCCGATTAGTCGTGGCATAGCAAATGTCGCCCTTTTTAGGTTCGATAATATCCGGGAATTTATTATTCAGTGCGGCAATGATCTCTATAGTATCGTCCACTGACAACGTGGTCTGAGATACGTATGCCAGCATCGTTGGATCTATGACATCTAACTTTTCGACATCGGCCACAGTTTCAACCAGATACATTCCACCATCACTTTGACCCATGGTTCCCTCAACCTCGGGATGACCGTGATGTCCTATCATAATGATTTCACGTTTTTCACGTCGCATTTTTGCGACTTCCATATGTACTTTTGTCACCAAAGGGCACGTAGCGTCAAAGACTCTCAAACCTCTCGCCTCGGCTTCTTTCTTGATCATTTGCGAAACACCGTGCGCGGAAAAGATCAAGGTATTTCCTGAAGGAACATCGCTCAATTCTTCAATAAAAATAGCCCCTTTACTTCTTAAATCATTCACAACATAAGCATTATGAACAATTTCATGGCGAACATAGATAGGAGCGCCAAACTGCAGCAAGGCGCGCTCGACTATTTCTATGGCTCGATCTACCCCGGCGCAAAACCCTCTGGGCTGCGCCAATAAAATTTCTGCATCCATAAACTATAAGATTCCGATTATTTGCACTTCGAATGAAACAGTCTTTCCTGCCAGCGGATGATTAAAGTCAAACAGAGCACCATCTGCATCCAAGGAATGCAGCACTCCGGCAAATCGACCACCTGAAGGCGCTGAAAACTCAACTAAATCACCGATTACATGCTGTTCTCCAAACGCAGAATTCTCTTGCAAAGTAGCAAGTGAAACACGTTGAATTAAACTGGAGTTACGCGCTCCGAAGGCCTTTTCCGGAGTCAGTTCTAGTATCGTATGCGAACCTTCTTCCAATCCAAGCAATGCTGTTTCCAGTTGAGGAGCAAGTTGCCCGCCCCCCATTTGCAATGTTGCGGGGCTATCATTAAAGGTACTTAATATTTCATCGCCGTCAGGACTACGCAAGCGATAATGTAAAGTAAGGTATGCGTCTGGGGTGACGACTGGAATAGATGGCTGGGACATAATTCTGAAAGAGTTCGAATAAGCCGATATTGTAAATCAGCTAGAGCCTCAAGATGATTTCATCTCGGTTCTTATTTACTATCTAGGGGGTACTCAATGGGAATCAACGAATGGCCAGAGGATCAGCGCCCTCGGGAGCGCTTAATTAAATTTGGAGCTGCAGCGCTCTCAGATGCCGAGTTGCTTGCCGTTTTCCTCAGAGTGGGTGTCAAAGGTAAAAGTGCGGTAGATCTAGGGCGCGATATGCTCAGCAAATTTGGCTCACTTACCGCTTTATTCTCGGCCAGTACCGCAGAGTTTTCGGCGATCCACGGTCTGGGACATGCTAAATATGCCCAATTCCATGCAGCACTCGAATTGGCAAAACGTGCGATCTCGGAAGAATTAAAAATTTCCACCAGCCTTTCCTCGCCCAACGCGGTCAAAAATTATCTGCAATTATTAATAGGCAACAAGCCCTATGAGTCTTTCGCCGTTCTATTTCTGGATGTTAAAAACAGGCTGATTCTGTCGGAAGAACTTTTTCGTGGCACGCTCAGCCACGCCAATGTTTACCCACGAGAAGTCGTAAAAGCAGGCTTACTTCATAATGCCGCAAGTATCATTCTGGCGCACAACCATCCGTCCGGCTCATGCGAACCGAGTCAGGCAGATATTTCGTTAACCAATACATTAAAACAAGCATTGGCATTGGTCGACATTCGCGTTCTTGATCACTTCATCATAGCAAATCCGCATGTATATTCCTTTGCAGAACACGGACAGATATAAATTTATTCACATGGTCACAATTGTTAAATAATTTTAAACAACAAAGACACAATTGTTTTTCGCAAGTCGTTGATAAATCATAGATTTTTGTATATACTTGCGTTTTTCCAATTTCGGAAACCATTAAGGAGTGAAACATGGCGCGTGTCTGCCAAGTTACTGGGAAGGGGCCAATGGTTGGCAACAATGTTTCCCATGCGAACAACAAAACAAAACGTCGTTTTTTGCCAAATCTGCAAAATCGTCGTTTTTTCGTCGAATCAGAGAATCGCTGGGTTGCCCTGCGTTTGTCTAATGCTGGCCTGCGTATCGTAGACAAAATTGGCATCGATGCCGTTTTGGTTGATATGCGTGCTCGCGGCGAAAAAGTTTAAGCGAAAATCATTGTTAGGGAAATATCATGGCTAAATCTGGTCGCGACAAAATCAAACTGGAATCGACTGCTGGTACAGGTCATTTCTATACCACATCAAAAAACAAGCGCACTATGCCTGAAAAAATGGAGATCATGAAGTTTGATCCTAAGGCACGTAAGCATGTTATCTACAAAGAAACTAAGATTAAATAAATCTAGTTCTTTCTAAAGAACCCGCAAATTTTGCGGGTTTTTTTTCGCCTGATGTCTCTATCTAAAAGCAAATATCAGAGCGCACATGGCTATGTACATCTCTTAATCGCCGGGTTCTTAGGTCGACATACAGCTTAAAAAAATAGCTTTACGCCGGCAAAAAAAATGACACCCAAAGAGTGTCATTTTTATTTTCAATCAATCGGCATTACTAAGTAGACATGACTAAGCGTAAGTACGGAGCCGGCGGGAAAAGTCATGTAAAGTCTGAATTCCTGAGGCTTCAGCCCTTACACACCAATCTTGCAACTGCTGCACCAATTGTTCGCGACTGACGGTAGAACGTTCCCAAATCAAGCCTAACTCCACACGCATATCATGCATAGTTTTTAAGGCAGCGCTGTGGGCAAGCAATTCCGACAATTGCTGCTTTTGGGGAGCTTCAAGCTTACTAGGTTCACGCTGCAAGTATTTTTTGGCGAGTTTTAAAAATCCATCTTCAAATTGCTTTTTTTCACGTAATTGCGCAATCTCACTACGCCACGCCTTGCCCAGCGACTTCGTATACTTAGCCATCACGTCATAGCGGTTTGTAATGACAGCCTGTAAGGTATCCATGTCAATTACCGTTTTTATTTCCGCAAACTTAGGCTCTGGCGCGACCTTTCTGACCTTCGCCAAGCCTATGATTTCCATGCAGCGTATATACATCCAACCGATATCGAACTCATACCACTTAGAAGATAATTTAGCTGAAGTACCGAAAGTATGGTGATTATTATGCAACTCCTCACCACCAATTAATATCCCGATAGGGAGAATGTTGGTTGAAGCATCTACGCAGTCATAATTACGATAACCCCAGTAGTGACCTATACCGTTGATAATTCCAGCGGCGGTTACTGGTATCCACATCATCTGCACAGCCCAAACAGTGACGCCGATTACGCCAAACAACAGCACATCAATGAACAACATCAATATCATGCCTGCCCAGCTAAAGCCTGTATAAACGTTTTTTTCCATCCAGTCGTCGGGCGTTCCATGTCCATACTTCTGTATCGTTTCAAGATTTTTCGACTCTATCCGATACAGCTCCGCACCTTCAAACAAAACTTTTTTGATGCCACGCGTCACCGGGCTATGCGGATCGTCTACAGTTTCACATTTGGCATGATGCTTGCGATGTACTGCGGCCCACTCTTTCGTCACCTGACCGGTAGTTAGCCAAAGCCAGAAACGGAAAAAATGACTAGGAATCGCATGTAACTCCAGCGCCCGATGGGCTTGGCAGCGATGCAGGAAAATCGTCACACTTGCAATGGTTATATGAGTAACGACCATCGTAAAAATAAAAACCTGCCAACCAGTAGCACGCGTAATGCCATTGGATAAAAAATCTATTGCAATATCAATAAAAGTACTCAAAATAACATGTGCTCCATAGTTAATCATCGTCGACACGGACAAGCAAAAATAGTCGACCAGAAATTAGAATGTTTTCCCTAGCATTGTACGCTTTTTCCAATCGGTATCTCTGTTTTACTGACAGCATCATTCATCGTCACAACCCGCTGAGGATAAGGCAATTCAATCTGATGGGCCTGCAACGTCTTCCAGAGCGCTCGATTTACATCCGAAAGCACATTTGATCGACCATTCTCCGGGTCGGCAATCCAAAACCCTACCCTCAACTCAAGCCCGTCGGGGCCAAATCTGATCAGATTTGCCGATGGTCCGTTATCGACGGAAACCCGGTTCACGCTGGCAACGGTCTCAATCAGCAAAGGCAATAAGGCTTCCAGGTCCGTATGATAAGAAACGGTGAGGTCGGTGGTCATAACGATGGAACGGTCCGTTAATGAATAGTTCTGCACGGGGTTAGAAACCAACATCTCATTAGGAATAATTGACTCTCCGCCATCCAAACCCTTAAGTACCGTGTACCTTGTCTTGATATCGGTGATCTCACCGTTAAACTTATCAACTGAAATCATGTCACCTATCGATACACTTCTATCGAGCAGAATAATAAAGCCGGAAATATAGCTGCTAGTGATTTTTTGTAAGCCCAAACCAAGGCCAACCCCCAAGGCGCCGCCAAACACGGATAGCACAGTCAAGTCAATCCCGACCATGGTCAGACTCGCCAAAACGGCAGCTAAAATCAGGACGCCACGCCCCAATCTTGAAAGTACAACCTTGAGAGAGATATGCATGCTAGGCAACAGCATCAGGCGTGCTTCCAGTGCCGCACTTGCCCACATGGCGACTATCAGGGTGACGACAACGGATGCGAGTGCTTGTAGAATTTCCAAAATGGAAATTTTGTTGCGCCCCAGCGGAAGCACAATGTCATCTAATGCGGAAGACAACTCTTGCCACAAGCCGGTAAAGTAAAGCGTCACTCCGAACACCACCAAAGCAACGAATACTTTTTCAAAAAGCGCAAGAACTTTCCCTATCGTGCCATCCTTCGCAAAGGTTCGCCTGACTACATACAAGACAAAGCGAATCAGTGCGAACGATCCAATGATAGGAAAAAGTAAGCTAAGTAAATTGGTGTGCTGCCATTTACCAAGAATTACTTTGGCAAGCAGAATAAACGCCAGACAAAAACCCGGAAATAACACGGGGGCAAAACTCTCCACCCCTAGCTTAATGACATCAGAAGAAGACCCGACCGATGAAAAAATTTTTTCTCACCTGCCGAGACAGCAATAACGCCAATACAAAGCAAACCAGGACCGTTCCAACTTGCCATAAGATATCCGGCGTCTGCAAGTCATCAAGCAAATCGGACAATAACTTTGCCAGTAGGGGTGTACTCATAAAGAATTAACGTAGTTAAATCGAATGATTACTCTGCTGGAGTTGCGACGACTTCCGCAACAAGAGCATTTCTTTGCATAATCGCGGCAAAGAATCCATCCGTTTGATGCAGATGAGGCAGGAGTTTCAGGTAATCGCCCATTTCAAGATCAATCTTCTGATCCGCAAGTACTTGCGAAGCAGGGACTAATTTGAAATCAGGATGCGTTAACAAAAAGGCCTGGACAATATCATCATTTTCTTCGTCCAATACGCTACAAGTCGCATAGACCAAACGACCGCCCGCCTTCACCAAGCGCGCTGCGCTATCAAGAATGGCAGCCTGCTTCACATTAAGTTCGGCAACACCGGCTTGCGTCTGACGCCATTTCACATCGGGGTTACGCCGTAACGTACCCAAGCCGCTGCAAGGCGCATCGACCAGCACTCTATCCAACTTACCGGCAAGTCGCTTCACTTTAGCATCGCGCTCATGGGCGATCAGTACCGGATGTACATTCGAAAGGCCGCTACGTGCCAGACGCGGCTTCAGTCTAGCCAAGCGCTTCTCTGAAATATCAAAAGCATATAAGCGACCTGTGTTACGCATAAATGCGCCTAATGCCAATGTTTTACCACCGGCACCCGCGCAAAAGTCAGCCACCATTTCACCGCGCTTAGCGCCAAGCAATTGCGCCAGAAGTTGACTACCTTCATCCTGCACTTCTATCGTACCGTCCTGGAACAAAGGAAGGTTTTGAATCGACGGTTTTTTCTTGATACGTAATCCGGTTGCCGAATAAGGCGTAGGCTCAGCAATAATCGGAGCCAGAGCTAAAGTGGTGACAACGTCTTCACGGTTACCTTTTAAGGTATTGACCCTTAAATCTAAAGCCGCTGGCATATTGAGCGACTCGGCCAATTGCAAGGCCTCAGTCTCGCCAAATTTATGCACCAGCTTCTGCCACAACCAATCAGGCATATTTGACTTCATTGCTACCGGTAAATGTGCGCGGTCGATCTGCATGACACGCTCCAGCCAAGCGATCTCATCATCAGTGAGTCCGCCTAAAGCGTCGACACCGGCGGCATCGGCCAGACCAAGCAAAGTAAGACGGCGCATCGGTGAACCGGAACCCGATTCAGAGAAACTTGTGTAGACACTTTTATTGCGCAACAGACCGTAGATCGCCTCAGCAATGACGCCACGCTCCCTGCCGCCCAACCGTGGATGCTCTCTAAAATAGCGTGACAAGGTGCCATCAGCAGGACCGGTAAATCGCAATATTTCGCGCAAGACTTCTTCGGTATGACCGACAATTGCTGGAGGTAATCTCATGGTATTTCTTTCTTAATTCATTCTTTAATTCGTTAATCAGTATCGACATCGACACGATTGCCTTCAATTTTTAGCTTACCTTCGATGAACCAACGCACGGCGCGAGGGTAAGCGATATGCTCCTGAATCAACAGCCTTTGCGCCAAACTCTCTTCGGTATCAGTGGCAAGTACCTTGACTGCAACCTGATCGATAATTGGCCCGTGATCTAACTCAGGAGTGACGAAATGGACAGTAATACCATGCAGCTTCACGCCGGCATCGAGCGCCTGCTTATGCGTCGCCATACCAACAAAACTAGGCAGCAATGATGGATGGATATTCATGATCCGATTTGTGTAATGCTGAACAAAGCTTGCGCTTAAGATGCGCATAAAACCAGCCAACACAACAAGATCGGGGGAGTAACTGTCTATTGTCGCTTGAAGCACTGCATCAAACGCTTCACGCGTAGGGAAATTTTTGCTGACAACCACAGATGTGGGAATGCCCATACTGCTTGCATATTCCAAACCAGCAGCGTCGTTACGATTACTGATCACCGCAACGATTTCTGCCGGCCACTGCTCTATTTTTGCTGCCTGAACGATGGCTTGCATATTGCTGCCACGACCAGAAATTAATATGACTATCCTTTTCATTGCCGCATTGTACCTGTGTCCACGCCTAATTCTCAAATAAAAATGCCGACCTGTCTAAGTCGGCACGCCATACGCTAAGCTAATAATTAATCACTCGAACGAGTAAAATACCCTAAATGCCACTTTTTTTTCTGCCCAAAACTCAGCTGCATCGCGAAATACATCCAATAATATCTCACGCGCCTCTTTGTCAAACTTAGCGGTATTGGGCAATTGCTCGAGTACCACGACAAACCCTGGCTGCGGCCCGGCTTTACAGATAAGATCGGTCAGGCAATCCGACAAGGCATCGAAATTTTTACACATTTGTTTCGGGAAGCCAAAGGAAGACGCGATTTTCCCCAGCACTTGCTGCTTAGTGGTCGCTTCGAGGCAGTAAGCATACAAAAAATGCTGTCCTGACTTAATCGCTTCGGCCTGCAATTCGGGAACACGAAAAGCGCGGATCGATTGAACCACATTAGGCGTAACCGTTTCCAGCAAGCTTACGTCCCCTTCGGTTGATGGATTTATGGTCATGAAGGCTCCGTCTGCAGCATAGTATCGATAATGAACTTATTCCCGTATTTTTTTAAAAACTCTCATAATGATCATCAGTGTAATAATATTCACCCGACGTCCTCGGCTCACCACCTGAAATAATGCGCCGCATGCCTCGATTTTTTGCCCTAGGGGTTTTAACCGTATATTCATGGTAATAGCCCCGTTTTTGTTTGGGCAAGCGAGCCTCGTAATTACCAAAGACAATACCATCTTTCTCATAAGGAAACGGACCTGACTGCTTAATGAGCACCAAGGTAGCTCGTGCCTCCTTTGGCAGGTCAGCAGCACTGATTGATTCATAACCAGCACTTCCTTTTGCAAAAACCGTTGTTGCAATCAATAGCGAAATTAAAAAAGCGATCCATTTTTTAAATACCATTGATTTCATTTGCATACCAGATTTAATGTCTTAAAAACATACTAGGGTGTATAGGGTAACGTTTTGCGTTCGGCGAATCAACCTTTGACATCAAAAACGCCAAGATTTCACTGTTTTTTTGCCTTATCAGCGAAAAATTCACATACTTGCTCGCGCATTGCCATGGTGTCTTTAACTCCCAATTCGATCAATTCCCTCGTATAACTCGACTCAAACAGTAAATAGGAGGCCAGCCCAGCGCCCCTTGCTTCGGTTGCCCCTATGCCGCCCAGCATGGTCCTTACCGGCAATGGCAAACTATTGATATGCCGACTGGCAATCTCATCTAATCGCTCTGAGGGGGCGATGACTAAAATATCTACCGGCTTCAACGGAGTTTTTTCCAATAGATCTGGCGGCAGCATGGACAAAGTTTTATTAATCCGCGTCAAACGCTCAATATCCACCGCCAGACTATCCAGAAAAATACTCGACATGGCATGACCGGCGATCTGCGCAAAACTCGGATATTGGGCGTTCTCCGTTTGTTGATGCGCCGGTTCTGTCAGTCGCCCCGCTCCGACAATCAAGACTTTTTCTGCGCCAAGATGTATTGCGGGAGAAATCGGCGCCAACTGACGCATGGAGCCATCGCCGCAATACTCCAGCCGCCCGCCCCAGTTGAGCGGGATCGACGGAAAGATAAAAGGAATCGCGGAAGATGCCAGCAAATGCTGCACCCCGATAAAGTCACGTTGAGATAAGCGCTGACTTCTGACCCACGGCGCAATATCGGCCAAGGTTTGATAAAAGGTCAGGTGATGCCCCGCAGTATAGGATGAGGCCGTAACAGCCAGGGCATGCAAGGCGCCGTTAGCCAAAGTCTGATCTAGCCTATCGAGATCGAGCAAGCGGGTCAGCAAGGCAGCCAAAGGTGAATTATCCAACAGTGATGTCGGAGGAGTTTTACGCCACTTATTCAACAGCCAGCCGAATGACATGAGCGACAACCAGCGCGCGCCCGATCGTATGACCCCGAAAGAATCGGCCCGATACACCTGAGCCGCCTCAAAATTCTCCCACACATGAAGTATGCTGGAGACCGCTTCGTTAAAATGATCGCAGCGGCATGCCAAGGCGGTGGCGTTGATCGCACCGGCAGAAGTTCCGCAGATAATGCCGAAAGGGTTATCTTTTTCGTTCCAGCCCTCTTCCAGCAAAATTCCGGAAATCGCCTTCAATACACCGACTTGATAGGCCGCTCGCGCACCACCACCGGTGAGTATCAGTCCTGTTTTGCTATTGTTTATCATTGCGCCCACAAATAAAAAAGGACAAACATCTTGTCTGTCCTAGTGTATAAGCACGCTATAAAAATGTCATGCGACAAGACGGGATTTCCTATATCGCATAACAAATTACAACATAATTATTTTGGCTGCATGCGTATCGCACCATCGAGACGGATAGTCTCACCGTTGAGCATCACATTTTCGATAATAGCCTTGGCCAAATGCGCATACTCATCTGGTTTGCCGAGGCGGGATGGGAACGGAACCATCTTACCCAAAGCGTCCTGCACCTCTTGCGGCATACCCAGCAACATAGGTGTTTCGAAAATTCCCGGCGCGATGGTCATGACGCGTATGCCGTTACGTGACAAATCGCGCGCCATAGGCAAGGTTAAACCAACTACCGCTGCCTTGGACGACGCATAGGCAGCCTGCCCCATCTGTCCGTCATAAGCGGCAACCGATGCCGTATTAATGATAATGCCACGCTCACTGTCGCTGGTAGCTTCGGTTTTACCCATTGCTTCAGCAGCCAGGCGCGCCATATTGAAGGTGCCGACCAGATTGATGTTGACTGTGCGCTGAAACACATCAAGCGGATGCGCGCCATCTTTCCCTACCGTTTTGACTGCAGGCGCAACACCGGCGCAATTGATTAAGCCGCGCAATGTACCTAAATCGTTAGCAGCCGCTACCACGGCCTTGCCGTCGGCTTCTGAAGTGACATCGCACTTGACAAACTTAGCGCCTAATTCAGCCGCCAGTTTTTCGCCCAACTCCAATTGCACGTCAGCCAATACGACTTTGCCGCCATTGGCAACAATCATACGTGCGCTCGCTGCGCCTAAACCTGATGCACCACCGGTAATGATAAAAACATTATTTTGAATTTGCATTTTTCTGTCTCTTTCGGAATTAAGTCTATCGCTTGGTTTGCGCAATCATACCCACTTACCAGTCAAACCAGTATGACGTTTACGTAAACGTAACATCTTCTATATTGTAACCAATTTCTTAGCCCAGGAATAAAAAAAGGCAGCCGGAGCTACCTTTTTAGATGATCTAGCTGTTTCTTACTTGGCATTTCTTACTTGGCAGGCATGGCAGTCGCAGGAGCCATGGCAGGAACAAATATGACAGCTGCAGGAGCTTCAACATGCGGTGCAGCGACATTCTGTGCTGCAGTCCAAGGCAATAATGGAAACAAGGGAACCAATAACAATGCCACGATATTAATGATCTTGATTAAAGGATTAACTGCAGGACCAGCGGTGTCCTTGTAAGGATCACCAACCGTATCGCCCGTCACTGCAGCCTTATGGGCTTCCGAACCCTTACCGCCAAAATGACCGTCTTCGATATATTTTTTGGCATTATCCCAGGCACCGCCACCGGTAGTCATGGAAATGGCCACAAACAAGCCGGTGATGATAGTGCCCATCAGCATACCGCCCAAAGCGGCAGGCCCAAGCGCAAGGCCAACGATAATCGGCACCACTACCGGCAACAGCGAAGGAACGATCATTTCCCTGATCGCGGAAGCGGTCAGCATATCAACCGCCTTATCGTATTCTGGCTTGCCAGTACCATCCATAATTCCTTTGATATCACGGAATTGACGGCGCACCTCTACGACTACCGCGCCAGCGGCACGACCAACCGCTTCCATCGCCATGGCACCAAACAGATAGGGAATCAGGCCGCCGATAAACAAGCCGACGATTACCTTAGGGTCGGACAATTCAAACGACACCTGCAAGCCAACGGACGATAAGGCATGCGTGTAATCGGCAAACAACACCAGCGCGGCCAAACCGGCGGAACCGATAGCATAGCCTTTGGTTACCGCTTTGGTGGTATTGCCGACCGCATCGAGCGGATCGGTAATGGCGCGCACCGATTCCGGCATGCCAGACATTTCGGCAATACCGCCGGCATTATCGGTAATCGGCCCATAAGCGTCGAGCGCAACGACAATACCGGCCATAGACAGCATAGAGGTGGCGGCGATCGCGATGCCGTATAGGCCGGCATCACACATTTGTCCAAGCTGATAAGAAACCAGAATCGCGGCACACACCGCCAGCACAGGATAGGCGGTCGATTTCATTGATACGCCAAGTCCGGCAATGATGTTGGTTCCGTGACCGGTAGTGGATGCCTCGGCAATATGCCGCACCGGCTTAAAATCGGTGCCCGTATAGTATTCGGTGATATAGACCATCAGACCGGTCAAGACAATCCCGACCACCGCCGAACCCATCATAGGAATACGCATATTCTCCGGCAGCAGCATCCAGGTAACGACTGCAAAACCTATCAGGGACAAGCCGGCCGCCCACCATAAGCCCGTGTATAAGGCTGACATGATTTTCTTGCCAGGGGTGTGTTTCACCATAGAGCAACCGATGATGGAGGCGGGGATAGATACCGCGCCCAATAGCAACGGATACATAATTGCCGCGGTAGTCGCCTTGGTAATCATCAATGCGCCTAACAGCATCGTGGCGATCAGGGTCACCACATACGTTTCAAACAAATCGGCTGCCATACCGGCACAATCACCGACATTATCACCGACGTTATCGGCAATCACGGCAGGATTGCGCGGATCATCCTCGGGAATGCCGGCCTCGACCTTACCAACCAGATCGGCACCGACATCAGCCCCCTTAGTGAAGATGCCTCCACCCAGACGCGCAAAAATTGAAATCAGCGATGCGCCAAACGCCAGGCCAATTAGAGGTTTAATCACATCATGCTCGGTCACCGTATGGCCCAAGCCGAGCGGTGCAGATGCCATCAGCATCCAATAAAATCCAGTGACACCGAGCAAACCCAGGCCAACCACCAGCATCCCCGTGATCGCACCGCCCCGGAATGCCACATCAAGCGCCTGATTCATCCCTTTAGTCGCAGCCTGCGCAGTTCGGACATTGGCCCTTACCGAGACGTTCATCCCTATAAAGCCACAAGCTCCGGACAATACCGCGCCGGTCAAAAAGCCCATTGCAGGCAGCGCCCCCAAGCCAGGCAAAGCCCAGATCGCGATGAACAAGACCATGCCGACGATAGCGATGGTTTTATACTGGCGGGCAAGATAGGCGGCAGCGCCCTCCTGTATCGCCTTGGCAATTTCTTGCATGCGCGCATTTCCGGCATCCTGTTTTAATATCCAGCTACGTGACATCAAGCCATAAATGACGGCAATCAATCCGCAGGCGACAACAAACCAAAGACTAGCTACCATGTTGAATCCTCCTATTGTGATGGCTTCCTCTTGCATGGGTAATGCCAGAAAAGCCTGAAGATACAAAGCGACGAAGTAATACAACAACAATAACACAATAACAACAACCCAATAACAACCCAATAACAACTCAATAACAACAAACAATAACAACGACCCAAGAACAAATTACTTGGCGCTACCAGCCCATGCCCTAAGATGTAACACAAGAAAACTTACTTCCGTCTGATTACGCCGCCCCTACGGATGGAGCCTTAGTGCAACTTAGTGCGACTTATTGCAATAGAGCCAGGCTCGGCTGCTGACATCAGGGAATTGAAGAACTGAAAATCTTTTTTGCAAACATTTTGGCGAAAAAAAAGCGGACATTTACGTCCGCTTTAGTTTTTGGTTTATTCCGACAGTGCGGCAAAAGCACTGTCGCGGATAGCCTCAACCGGGCCGACGCCAGCAATCTTGCGATATTTAGGCGCACCAGGCTGACCCGATTTTGCCCAATCACCATAGTAGCCAACCAGCACTTCGGTCTGCTCGTGATAAACCGACAGGCGTTTTTTAACGGTTTCTTCCTTATCGTCATCACGCTGTATCAGTTCTTCACCTGTCTCATCATCGCGGCCTTCGACTTTCGGCGGATTGAATTTGACATGATAGGTGCGACCGGAACCGGAATGCACACGGCGACCGCTCATGCGCTCGACGATAGCACTGTCAGGAACGTCAATTTCCAACACGTAATCGATGCTGACACCCGCTTCTTTCATCGCATCCGCTTGTGGCGTGGTGCGAGGAAAACCGTCAAACAGATAACCATTGGCGCAATCTGCCTGCTTCAGGCGGTCTTTTACCAGACCGATGATGATGTCGTCAGAAACCAAACCACCGGCATCCATGACTTTTTTCGCTTCAATCCCAAGAGGTGTTCCGGCTTTTACCGCTGCGCGCAACATGTCTCCGGTAGAAATCTGAGGAATATTGTATTTTTCCTTGATATAAGTGGCTTGTGTACCCTTACCTGCTCCTGGTGCTCCCAACAAAATAAGACGCATTTTATTTCCTAAGACGAGTTTGAATTATTTAAATTTTTGCGTGCATGCCTAATGATAAGCTGGCAAATAAAACGACCATTTTATCAACATGCCAATTACTTGATTTGATATTTCATTTGATATTTCTAATGACTCTTTTTTATTATTTATTTTATTTTGCACTAGTAATATCACAGAATCTTTTCACGAAACTTACCACAGATTTTTAGTTTATTGATGCTTTGTCACGCTATTGCATCGATATGCAACGATATCAGGCGATTTTGCGTGAAATTACCGGTCGGCACTTCAATAAAACTGCCTTACCCTATCTAAATCTTCCTGCGTATCGACTCCTGGTGCAGGGCTGGCATCACTCACATGGACCGCAATCGCATGACCATTCCATAGCACGCGCAATTGCTCCAGAGCCTCGATTTGCTCGACCGGTGAGATTTCCAGCAAAGGATAGGATTGCAGGAAATCGTTGCGATATGCATACAAACCTATATGCCGCAATGGGGCATAGCCGGCAGGCAACACATCCTTGGCCAGTGCGAAAGCATCGCGATGCCAAGGGATGGTTGCGCGCGAAAAATACATGGCGCGCCCGGCCTTATCCAGCACCACCTTAACGACATTGGGGTTAAACACATCCTGCACTTCATGCAAAGCATGGGCGGCAGTCGCCATCGGTACGCTAGCGCTCACTAATGCCGCAGTTGCGGCGATCAGGGCCGGATCAATCAAAGGTTCATCGCCCTGCACGTTGACCACCACCGCATCGTCTGCCAGACCCATGGCTGCGGCAACTTCGGCAATTCTATCGGTCCCGGAAGGGTGATCGGCACGTGTCATGCAGGCAGGAATGCCATGCGTTTCACAGGCGGCAAGAATATCGGCATGATCAGTCGCCACCATGATCTGGCTAGCGCCCGACAACAGCGCCCGCTCAGCGGTGCGTACCACCATGGGCTTACCGCCCAGATCAGCCAGAGGCTTATTCGGCAGGCGACTCGACGCCATCCTAGCGGGAATAATGACGATAAAACTCATCGCTTACTTCGCCCGTTCAGTGGCCGCCAGACTGCGGGCCTGATCCGCCCACATAATAGGAATTCCATCACGTATCGGGTAAGCCAGCGCATCGGCATTGCATACCAATTCTTGCGCGGTCTTGTCATATACCAGCGGTCCCTTGCACAAAGGACAAACCAAAATATCCAGCAAGCGTGCGTCCATATTATTTCTCCGAAATCATAGTAAGTAGTTGCGCCAAAAAACCGGCGTCAAGTTGTGCGCTCACTGGCACTACCCAGATGCGCGCGTCATTTCGCAGTTCGGCTATCTGGCGACATTTTACTGCATCCTTTTCAGTGATCAGGATGATATCAGCATCAACATTGCGAAAAGACTCCGCCGAAAAGGCATGATGGTCATTCAAGGCAAGCTCGGCAAACTGCAATCCGGCTGCGCGCAACATCGCAAAATAGCGTTGCGGATGGCCAATTCCCGCCGCCGCCGTAATCCGTTGCCCGGCAAGCTGCGCCAAGCTCGTCGTCTGGCCGGGAGCACTCAAACAAAACAGCTTATCGGGCACCAACTGCATACGCATCGCATTTTCATGGATGCCGGCAACCGCTACCCCCGCCGGTGCATTGAGCACGGTAAAGTCACGGCGCCGCTGAACCGGTTCGCGCAAGGGGCCGGCCGGCAACAACCAGCCATTGCCCACGCCGCGCTGATCGAACATCAATATCTCGACATCACGTGCCAGCGCGTAGTGCTGCAAACCGTCATCAGAAATAATCACATCGGTAGCGGGGTAAGCGGCCAGCAAGGCACGTGCCGCGGCTACCCGGTCGCGCCCGACCATCACCGGGCAAGCGCCGCGCAAGGCGATCAGCAAAGGCTCATCACCGACCACGCTGGCCAGTGAATCGGGCCGTACTTCAGAAATGGTTTCAGCGCTAGCGCCATAGCCGCGCGAAATCACGCCCGGCGTTTTACCCGCCCGCTTTAATTGTTGCGCCAGCCAGATCACCAATGGCGTCTTGCCGGTGCCGCCGAGAAAAATATTGCCGACCACAATCACAGGCACGTCCAGCCGCGTCTGGCGCTTATAGCCGAGCATGATCAGCCCAAGGCGAAATTGTATGATCAGTTGAAACAGCTTGGAAACCGGCCATAGCAAACAGGCCAGCAAGCCGCGCCTCAACCAAGCACGTAGTAAAGCTGCTTCGAGAAGAGCACGCAAGAAAAATACTCCGGATAAATGAAAACTACGGGGAGCACATTATACTCCCACCTAGTATCAAAAATTACATTGAGAGGCGCATATTAGTAGGGCGTCTCAGGGCAGCATACGTCCATACTCCCCTGAGATTACACTAAGATTTAGCTGAGATTTACCCGGACTTACCTGGATTTACCCGAGGCTTGCGCCGCGAAAGTGACTTTCGCCAGTCCGGCCACGCGCGCCGCTTCCAGAACATCAATCACTGACTGATGCGTAGCGGCACGATCAGCGTTAATGATGACGATAGGATCATGCTGCGCGCCATCTTTAGCGGCATCCATGGCACCGGCAGCCTGCTTAAGATCATTCGCCAGGGTTGCGGTATCGAGAAATGACACTGCCTGGTTATTGATCTTGTAACGTCCCTGCGCATCAATGCCGATCTCGATTTGATTCGGCTTATCCTGCGCTTTTTCTGCGTCTGCCGTTGGCAATGTGATCTGTAGCTCGGTAAAACGACTGTAAGTGGTCGTTACCATCAGAAAAATCAAAATCACCAACAACACGTCGATAAAAGGAATCAGGTTAATCTCGGGGTCTTCCCTGCCCTTGCCTTTGCGAAAATTCATCTTATTTTCTCGCGCTGTGAACAGTATCGACAAACTTTACCGCCTGTTGTTCCATATCGACCACCAGGGTATCAACCAGTGCGCGGAAATGACGGTAAAAAATCAAGGCTGGCATAGCGATCAGCAAACCAAAGCCAGTGTTGTACAAGGCCACGGAAATACCATGCGCCAGTTGTGCCGGGTTGGCGCCAGAAGAAGTCTGGGAGCCAAAAATTTCTATCATCCCCACCACCGTACCGAACAAGCCCATCAACGGCGCCAGCGAGGCGATCGTACCCAGCGTTGTCAGGAAACGCTCCAGCTCATGCGCAACGCCGCGTCCGGCTTCCTCTATCGATTCCTTCATGACTTCGCGCGGCGCGTCAACATTGCGCAATCCGGCCGCCAACACTTTTCCCAAAGGCGAATTACCGGCAAGCTGGTCTATCACTTCCTGCTTGATTTTGCCTGAGTGGTAGACGCGAATAACCTCATCGAGCAAGGTTTTCGGCAGTATGCGCTCACGTCGCAGAGACAAAGTACGTTCAAGTATCAATGCCAGCGCAATAATCGAGGCGATGAGTAAAAAATAGATAGGCCAACCAGCAGCTTGAATAATGGCGAACAAATGAAACTCCTAAAGAGGGGTGTGAATCTAACCCCGCAATGTAGCGCAGTGTGTCTCTATGAGCAAGTGGCTGCGATTGAAATCACCGGAAATTTTAGGGTGCCTTACTTCCAGCGACTCGCACACAGCAAATCAGGATGTTTTACACAAATTCTGTGTGAAAAACTGTGGATATCTTACAAAAACAAAGGTAAGTCATTGATTCTAAAAGAAGTAATCCCCATGCCAAAGAATTACTCAGCGCACTACCGCTCATAGTCCAAATGCAATGCCATAGCGACTACCTCTATACCAGATAAAAACACCCAATGTTCTACACATAATATGTGGACAATATTGTGTACAAACGCAAAAAAATGCCTTAAGTCATTGATTTTAATCACTATCAGATGGCTGCTCAAGAATGTGGCACAGCAGCATTCCGACTCTTTCCCAGGCTAAAAACCAGGCAAGTTTATGCTTTCGTGCATAACTTCATAGTTTCGCACATTAATTGTGGATAACATTGTTAGGAAGTGCTGGAGTTAAAACTAAGCGATTGATTTTAAAGATAAAACATCAAGTGCAAAGAAAATAGGCAGAGGCCGGAAACGAGCTGACCCGGCTCAAAAAACTATTAAAAAAGCATTTTTTATACTTCCGCGCCTTTTTTCTGCACAGCTAATGTGGATAAGATTGTGTGCAAGCCTTAACTAAAACACTAAGCAATTGATTTCATTCAATAAAATACCTCTGCACAATAATCAGGCAATAGCGGCCTTTTAGCTTCGCCGTTTTTTTGCCAAGGGCCGGCCAAAGATAGTGTTTCTCACTAAATTGAATAAAAAAGCATTTTCTGCACAACACCAACCAACATCAAGCAGCACCAACAAACATCGGGGCATAGAAAATCCACGATATGCGTTTAATCGTGAAAAAAAAAATCAAAACCCTTTTTGAGCTTGCGCGAACCAGTGCATCGCAGGATGACTGGTCATCGACACACATTCTGCACATATTATGTGGACAAGATTGTGCACAAGCCCCCGCTTACTAACTAAGCGATTGATTTAATTGACTATTTTAAGAGTGCCACCAAAATAGGCAGCTAAAAACCCCGCACTCTCATTTGTGGATGAGCGTAAAAATCGGCACTCCCGTTTGCAAGTATCTCTTTTTTCTGCACACATTTTGTGGACAAGATTGTGTACAAGCGATGCTGCAATCCCTAAGTCCATGATTTCATTGAAAATTACAGTCCTGCTCAAGAAAGTGGCAAGAGCGCGGTTTTATATGATTTAAATAATTAAAAGAAAGTTTTAAAGCCCAAATAGCATATATCCACAGTTCTACACATATTTTGTGGATAACATTGTGAAGAAGCCCATTAGATCAGGCTAAGTAATTGATTTAAATAATTTTTTATCTCATGCAAACTATTTAGGCAGCCTAGGTTTTTTACCCTTTCCGATAAAAAAATTAAGATAACAGCAAGTAACATATCCACAGACAGGAATTTCTACACATATTTTGTGGATAAGATTGTGTGCAAGCCTTACAAACAAAACTAAGCTATTGATTTTACTCAATATTTCCTATCTGCCACTAAATATGGCAGCGCACAAACCGCTATTGCCACGCATCCCAAGTTCAGATTTTCCACAGATTTTGTGGATAAGTTTGTGCATAAGTAACTTTCAGCACCCCGAAGTCCTTGATTCATAAGGCATTTATAGTCCTGCCAAAACGATAGGCAGAATAACTTCTACTATAAAAATCAAGCACTTACATAAAATATCCAGATTTTTTTTGACATCAGCCGGGCTTAATGACATTCTGGCGGCCATTCCACGCTTCTGTGGACAGCTTTTAGCCCTACAGCCCTTATGATTCCTCAATCCCGTTTGACTAACCCAATTGCCACCGGCTCTGTCATCACAGTCTCCGCGCTCAACCAAGCGGTTGCGCAACTTCTGGAGCGCAACATCCCGCTGACCTGGGTTTCCGGAGAGATTTCCAATTTCACCCGCGCCGCATCGGGACATTGGTATTTCACCCTGAAAGACAGCGCGGCGCAGGTGAAGGCGGTGATGTTTCGCGGGCGTGCCCAATATGCCGATTTTGCCCCGCGCGAAGGCGATAAGGTGGAAGTGCGCGCGCTGGTGAGCCTGTATGCGCCGCGCGGCGATTATCAGATCAACGTGGAAGCGATACGCCGGGCCGGGGTCGGCAACCTGTATGAAGCTTTTTTACAACTCAAGGCGCGGCTAGCCAGTGAAGGCCTGTTCGACACAGCCAACAAACGCACCATTCCCGCCTTCGTACGACGCATAGGAATAGTCACCAGCCCACAGGCGGCGGCCTTACGCGACATACTCACGACCTTGCACCGGCGCGCACCGCATATAGAAGTGATTTTGTATCCGACTCCGGTGCAAGGTGAAGGCTCAGCGGAGAAAATCGCGCAAGCTATCGCCACCGCCTCGGCCCGCGAAGAATGTGATGTACTGCTGGTTTGTCGCGGCGGCGGCAGCATAGAGGACCTGTGGTCGTTTAACGCTGAAATCGTGGCGCGTACGATTGCCCATTGCAGCATGCCGGTCATCAGCGGGGTCGGGCACGAGACGGACTTTACGATTGCCGACTTTGCCGCCGACATGCGCGCCCCTACCCCGACCGCTGCGGCCGAACTGGCGGCAAGCGCGCGTGCCGACTGGCTGGAGCAGTTAAAGCAAAGCCAAAGCTCTTTGCAACGCAGCATGCAAAGACTACTGACAAACCAGGCGCAAACCCTGGACTGGTCTGCGCGCCGCCTGCTTAGCCCGCTGGCCGCGATTGCCGGCAAACGCCTGCAACTGCAAAATTGCTCACAACGCCTGCGCTATGCCAGCCATATGCCGCTACAACAGGCGCAGACAATACTCGGGCAATGGCAGGCGCGTCTGGCCGCCAGACGACCAGACTGCGCGACCGCCCGCCTGCATCTTGAAGCTGCCCAGCGTCGGCTTACCGATGCCACGCAGCGCCAGCTACAACAAAACCGCCGTACGCTGGACAATTTACAGACACAACTGGAGTTACTCAATCCGCAGAGAACCCTCGAGCGTGGCTATGCGATCCTGAGCGACCATAAGGGCAAACTGATACGTTCGAGTAAAGATATCAAGGCCAATAGCGTGATACACCTGCGTACCGGCATCGACAGCGCCGAACTGGGAATCAGCACCGTGCAAACCACACTTGGCGAGGCTGGCTAAGGCAAGCGCACGGTTCGCGTCTGCGTCTGCTTCTGCTTCTGCTTCTGGCTTCTTTCCATATGGCAGCTACACTGAATGATGGTAAAAGCCAGACGCTGCCATAAAATTAAGGGATTGCTGCAAGCATTTCAGCAAACGCTTACAATGCTGATTAACCGTTTCAGAAATCTGGAACGAAAGCCCACCGAAATCAAACACAAGGATGCACTATGGAACATACCCTCCCGGCACTGCCCTATGCAATGGACGCTCTGGCGCCACATATCTCCAAAGAAACTCTGGAATATCACTACGGTAAGCATCACCAGACCTATGTGACGAATCTGAACAACCTGATCAAAGGTACAGAATTCGAGAACTCCACATTAGAAGAAATCGTCAAAAAATCTTCCGGTGGCGTATTCAATAATTCCGCGCAAATCTGGAATCACACTTTCTACTGGAATGGCCTCAAGCCTAACGGCGGCGGCGCTCCTACTGGTGCGATCGCTGATGCGATCAATGCAAAATGGGGTTCGTTTGATGCATTCAAAGACGCTTTCACCAAATCTTGCGTAGGCAATTTCGGTTCTAGCTGGACTTGGCTGGTGAAAAAAGCTGACGGTACTTTAGACATCGTCAACACTTCCAATGCAGCGACACCACTGACGACAACTGACACACCTTTGCTCACTTGCGATCTGTGGGAACACGCTTACTACATCGACTACCGCAATGCGCGTCCAAAATACCTGGAAGCATTCTGGTCCCTGGTTAACTGGGATTTCGCTAACGCAATGTAATTGCAGCGTCCAGACCGAAATATCCGGCCTAAAATGTTACTATGCTTATCCAATTTTCAGGATAGGTCTTGTTAACGTGATGCAAGACCAGGATGAAGATTATTTAACTGCCAATTGAGAAATATATGTTCTCCTGCGAGGTGTGCGATGAAACGGATGAAATTAATACTGACAACGATGATCCTGATGCTGGCGGCAAGTTCAATTCCTGCCACCGCACACGGAAACTCATATCGCGGCCCCAGAGTTAGCTTTGGCATAGGTATAGGCATCGCACCCTTTCCTGGCTACTACTCCCCTTACTCTGCCCGACCTTATTACTCCAGACCTTACTATTCAGGTTCCTATTACGGTCGGCCGTACTACCCATACTCAAATTCCTACCACTACTATCCTGAAGTGGTGGTCAATACCGTCATTAGCCCGACACCAACTACCGTTTACGTACAACAGCCAGACTATTCCAGCTCCTATCAAAATCAGTATCAGGCGCCATCGCAGCCAGCATCCGCAAACCCGGAAACCGGCGGCAATGACTGGTATTACTGCCATAATCCAGACGGATTCTATCCTGCCATCAGAACCTGCCCTGCCGGCTGGCAACGGATAGCAAAATAAACAGAGAGTCAGAATAATTTTTAGATTCAGGACAAAAAATGAGGGGTGCGATTCATTTGAATCGCACCCCTCATTTTTACTTGCCTTTTTGCTTATTTCTATCTTACTTAATATCCAACTTTAAACCCGGCTTTAATGCCCTGATGAATGGTCACACTAATGCGCAACTACACGGCGGATAGTCGCGGCCAACTCTTCGGCGACAAATTTAGCGACATACGCATCAGCGCCAACACTCTTGACATGCTCTTCATTGGTAGAGCCGGTTAATGAGGAATGTATGACTACCGGCATTCCCTTAAAACGTTCGTCTTGCTTGATATTGCGCGTCAAGGTAAAACCGTCCATTTCCGGCATTTCCAAATCAGTCAGCACCATCGCCACTTTGTCACGGATATCTTTTCCTTCCGCTTGCGCCGTAGCATAAATAGCCTGCAATTTCTCCCACGCTTCTTTACCGGTCTTAGCCATGATGTAGGGTGCACCGATCGCATCTAGTGCCTGTCCGATCAGACCACGGGCAACTGCAGAATCGTCTGCCGCCAGAATCACCGAGCCGGGCTTGATCACAAGTTTCGCCCCTATGGTTTCAGAATCAACATCCTTGATATCTTTTGGCGCCATTTGACGCAATATCTGCTCTACATCCAAAACTTGCGCGAGGCGGGTGTTTTCCGCATCGCCATCAAGTCGCGCAATACTGGTCACCATACCGCCAGCGGTACTTGCTTCTGCCGATAAGACCTGACTCCACTCGAGCCTGACGATCTCTTCCACCGACTCCACCGCAAAACCCTGGGTTGAGCGTGCAAACTCGGTCACCAGCATGATATTGAGACCCGTTTTTGGTTTGCAGCCGACTACCGATGCCAAATCGATGACAGGAATAATCTGACCGCGTAAATTCACCACGCCAAGATTATGCGGAAGCGCACCGGCTACCGCAGTGATGACGGGCATAGCCACAATCTCGCGCACTTTAAAAACGTTAATGCCAAACAATTCAGAACGTTCACTAATACCGCTCTCACCCAATCTAAATAGCAACAGCTCAAATTTATTTGAACTAATCAAGTTAGTGCGTTCATCGACATCGTGCTGTACGGTACTCATGTCTATCATCCTCAATGGTTAGGGATTCGCTCATACAAACATTGCCAAAGCTTGTTTGCACCAATTTTGTATTATGCGACTATTTTTTCAAGAAACGCTAATGAATTGCCACTTTGAAATTTTTAATGCTTTATTTTATAACGCGATAGCACGGTGTATATGCTTTTCCGGGCAATTTCATACGATTATGTGCAACAAAAGAACTTAATAACGCATCCATTGCTTCCATAATGGCGATGTCACCGGTAATTTCAAAGTGTCCATACTTCTCGATTGCCCTGATTCCCTGGTCTTTCACATTGCCGGCGACCACGCCAGAAAAGGCACGGCGAAGATTGGCGGCCAGCAGATGGGGTTCCTGGTTTTTATGCAATTCAAGATTTCGCATATTTTCGTGAGTAGGATCAAACGGCTTTTGGAATTCGGCATCTATCTTCAACAACCAATTGAAGTAATAGGCATCGCCCTTGGCCTTTCTAAATTCACGTACTTTTTTTATTCCTTCCAACACTTCCTGCGCAACCAGCGACGGATCGTTGACGATAATCTGATACCTTTGCCGGGCCTGCTCCCCAAGTGTTCCGGCGATAAACTGGTCTATCTGCAAAAAGTAGTCTTTTGCGCTTTCGGGACCGGTAAAAATCAGCGGGAAAGGCAGACCTGCATTATCAGGGTGCAGCAAAATCCCCAGCAAATATAAAATCTCTTCCGCGGTGCCGGCACCACCCGGAAACACCACTATGGCATGACCGATACGAACAAAGGCTTCCAGGCGTTTTTCTATATCCGGCAAAATCACCAGATCATTGACGATAGGATTCGGTGCCTCTGCCGCAATAATGCCCGGTTCGGTAATCCCGAGGTAGCGACCATGTCTGATACGCTGCTTGGCGTGACCGATAGTGGCGCCTTTCATCGGTCCCTTCATCGCTCCCGGACCACAACCGGTACAAATATCCATACCACGTAAGCCCAGATGATAACCAACTTGCTTGGTGTAATCATATTCGATACCGGAAATCGAATGACCGCCCCAGCAAACCACTAAATTAGGATTGACCTGGGGCTTGAGCAGATTGGCATTGCGCAGTATATGAAAGACCGCATCACTAACGCCCTCGGTTGTATTGAGATCAAACTGCGAGTTCTCTTCGATCTCACCATGAACGAACAGGATATCGCGCAACACCGTAAACAAATGTTCCTGTATTCCCTTGATCATGACGCCGTCAACAAACGCACTGGCCGGGGCAGCCTTGACATCAAGCTTGATACCACGCTCACGCTGTATGATGCTGATGTCAAAAGTTTTGTAACGCTCCAGCAACTCTTTACCATCATCCAAGCCGCTGCCACAATTAAGTACCGCCAGCGAGCAACTGCGAAACAACTGATAGAGTCCACCGTGGCTAGTGTCAAGCAATTTGGTAATTTCGGCTTTTGACAACACCTCCAAACGACCATCCGGAGCAATTTGCGTATCGATTACCTGATATTCAATCATGAGTAAATTCTCTCTTGTCTTGGTTGGTTTTATAGTTGGTTTTATACATTCAATCAATTTAAACCGCTGAGTGTTTTTTTGCGAGTGCATCAATCACCAGTTCCGGCGCCTTGTTTGTCGAGAGCAGCAAGTCTTTATTGAGTATCGCGCCTTTTGGGTCGTTCTTCAAGGTGCATAGCAACAATTCCGGCCAGGCATGTTGTTCGGCAAAGATGCCGACCCAGCCATTCCGTCCGGAATGCTTCACCGAATACAGGGCGATGTCGGCAATATCAATCACATCTTGCCAGCTAATGGCGCTTGGATGCGCAGTCACAAACGGGAAGCACGCAAAACCGACCGAGCATGTTTGCCGGATCCTCAATTCCCCTCAAGATGAAACTCATACTCGGCCACCACCAAACGCACGCGTTCAGCCAATTCTGCGGCAATATCGCGTGTAGTGCCGCGCGCAACAATCAAAAACTCTTCGCCGCCCCATCGTATTAAATAATCAGAATCACGGAATACCTGCTGCAAACGCTCGCGTATCTGCACCAGCACCGCATCTCCCGCAGCATGCCCGTATTTATCATTGATTTGCTTAAAATGATCCAAATCAACCAGAAATATCAACAAATCAGCATCTTTTGACGCAACATCAGCTACGCCAGACACCGTAAAAACATCCTGATAATGCCGCACACTCTGTGCCACATCGCCATCGATATGCTGCATCAGAAAACGCCGGTTTTTCAGCCCTGTCAGAGGATCGGTGAGGCTGGTTTCCTCCAGATCGAGCAAGGCATGCTCCAATTGCTTTTGCGTTTCCTGCAGTTGAGCATGTGTATGCGCGTTATCGAGTGCGATCGCACCATAGGCACACAAGCTACGAAATATAAGGCGCGCACGCTCACCATAGACAAGCGAGCCGATAGACTGTATCGCCATCACGCCCAAGGCGCAGTCACCAACGATTAAGGGGCCAAACAACATGGTTCGCCCAGAAACGAGATCTTGCTCACGTTCAGATACCTCCTCGACATCAGTGGTCAGCAACATCTCCTGTCTTTGCGCAATGCAAAGGGTTGCATGGGCCGCATTCCTATCCGACTTCAGCAAATCTGCACAAGCCGTCATATCGCCTTCCGAGCAATAAGACAGCACCAGTCCCCTTGAATCAGGATCGATCAACCAGATACACAAATCTGCGGCGCCAAGCAAACTACCAAGATGACGCTGCAGACTATGGCAGACGTTCTTAAAATTAAGATCGGCGGTAATTTCTTGCCCGACGGTCGCTAGCAAATCAAGTGTCTGTGAGGTTTCCATTGACACCATAGCTAGTTGCTGATGATGCATAGCTTCAGCTTTAGCTCTTTCCGTTTCGTGCCGAACCTGCATCAAGCTGGTGAGATTTTCCGCCTGATTACTGCGCTCGCGCCTATCCGCGGCAATCGCCTGCTTGGCATATGAAAATGCCTGTTGGCCATCTCCGGCCTGTGACCACGCTTCCGCCAGCGACAATAACAAGGAAGAGGAAGCCATCCAGCCATCAACTCCACTACCGACGCACAAGGCCTGCTCCAGATAGTGCAGTGTAAGAGTGGGCACCTGCATATCAGATATGGCCGGGGAATTATTTCTATGATGAATTTCAGCGAGCGCCTCCCGCAGATCGACCTGCAGCGTATCCAGAGATAACTCTTCGATCAATGCCCTGGCTTCGTCAATTGCAGTCAGCGCGGCCATCGACTCGCCCGCAGCAGAAAGCGCACGCGCCTGACTAATCAAATGCTCACAGAGGTTGTGACATGAACCTACTTCACGGTAAAGCTTAATGGCTGTATCAAAATAGCTTGCAGCCTCTTTTGGCAAGCCTCGAAGCAACAAGGTACTTCCCAACTCGGCATGCGCAATGGCAAGGTGAATCCCGCTATTTCTTCCGGCTAAGTCTTGTAATGCCTCTTCCAGCACCTGCTGACTTTGCTCAAGTCGATTCAGATGCCTGAGCAATTCCCCTAAGCGTATCAAGGTAAAGGCAATCATTACCGGCCATGCGGTTTTCCTGGCACGAGATACCGCCCAGTCATAATTCGAGGCCGCGGCATCAAGCGCCCCAAGCTTTTGCAAGGCAACGCCCGCATTGCAGGCAGACATGATCGCAAGACGGATCAACCCAGCCTGTCGCGCCAATTCACTTGCCTGAGAATACATCACAGCGGAACGCGCCAACTCAGAGGTAAACAAGAGCTCACCTTGGGCTGCCGCAACCAAGCCCGCCAAAGCAGGATGTTTAACTTCATTGATATTCGCCAATAATGACATCAATCTGCCCCTTGCCTCGGAAGGTTCGACGAAAGCCAGAAGATATACATGCCAAGCCTGAGCCAGCAATTTGCGTAGCACTGCATCACTACGCTCAAAACATAAGGCAGCCGATTTGGCCGCCTGCACGGCACGTTTCACATCGCCCTGCTCCAACGCAATAATGACCTCAAGTAAACAGCTGTCACCCTCACCGGAAAAATCACCGAGTACCACAAACCCGCAGCGAGCCTCAAGCAACAATTGCTCCGCGTTGTCAAACTCCTGGAATAAAGCGGCGATTTCAGCGCGTATCAAAGCTAAGCGGCAAGTAGCCGAACGCCACCACTCAGATGAACTTGAAGTATGTGTATTGAGCAATATCTCTGCTTCACTGACAAAAGCCAAAGACTGCCGGCTATCAAGTTGCCGCAAATGCCAGGCAAGCGAGATCACCACATCAACCCTAGCAATCCCGTCCAATTGAGGCAATTCGATATAAAGACGATTTATTTCATCACTTAGTGCGTATAAATCCATGTAATCGCCATTGGGCACTCTTAATATAAGGTGTTTATTATGCCCGCAACAAGATTGCATTGCCAACATTTCACGTTCGCTGTACCGCGCAACATCAAGAGAACTTTGATTTATTTAACAAACAAAGGCGTAAATCAAAAGCTTCACATAAACTAAATTTAACAATCGCTTGTATCAATCGCCAATGATCTATATACTTCTTTATCTCAGACGCGGGGTGGAGCAGTCTGGCAGCTCGTCGGGCTCATAACCCGAAGGTCATAGGTTCAAATCCTGTCCCCGCAACCAAATATTTAAAGCCGCTGATTTCTAAAAAAATCAGCGGCTTTATCGTTTGCTCTCACTCATTTACCAATTCCAACTTCAGTCACCATGAGAGACGCCAAGGATCATACAACTCTAGAGCTACCTGGATTAGACCTTACCCAACCAGCGCCAACGGCTATCCTAACGGAAAAAAAGTACAATTTGCGTGGCAATGCAAGATCCAAAGTTCCCGCTCATAGTCAACTTGATTTACTGGCCCCGCTCGGACAAACTGATCACACTGGCCTACCAGCCTGGACTCACGACGCCAACCTGGACCATAGCGGACTACCTATCTGGGCAGCATCCTAAGTCACGGAAATTAGTTGGTGAGCAAAAGACATGCAGATGCACCTGTCGCAGCCCATCCATTCCAACTTACTAAAAAACAAGAACAGCAATAGCACCGACATCCGGCACACAAATGCCTTACGCCTTAACCCGGCTAAGTAGCGCTGGCAGTTGCCCTAAGCAACTGTTAGACTTCACTGCTTTAGCGCCCTAGCCGCCCTATACTCCCAGATTGCCCATCATGCCCTCCACTTTTTCCAGCCTCCCCCTGACATCTGAGATGATCAGCAACCTAGATAATCTGGGTTATACGCAAATGACTCCGATACAAGAAGCGAGTCTGCCTATCATCCTTGAGCAACGCGACCTGATCGCTCAAGCCAAAACAGGGAGCGGGAAAACGGCCGCCTTTGGTATCGGCATCCTGGCAAAGTTAAATCCCACTTATTTTGCGATTCAGGGACTGGTCATTTGCCCGACCCGCGAACTGGCCGACCAGGTATCAAATGAGTTACGCCGCCTGGCCCGTTTTGCCGACAACGTAAAAATACTCACGCTGTGCGGCGGTACGCCGATGCGCCCGCAGATTGCCTCACTCGAACATGGTGCGCACATCGTAGTGGGTACGCCGGGCCGCTTGCTTGATCACATAGGCCGCGGCAGCATTAATCTCGCCACGGTACAGACCCTGGTGCTCGATGAAGCTGACCGCATGGTTGATATGGGCTTTTACGAAGATATTTACGGCATCGTGGCAGCCTGCTCGCCACGTCGGCAAACCCTGCTATTTTCAGCAACCTACCCGGATGACATCCGTAAAGCAAGTGAGCAATTCTTGCGCGACCCAGCCGAAGTGAAAGTCGAGAGTCAGCATGCCACCAATCAGATTGAACAACTGTTCTATGCCGTTACCCCGGAAAATCGCAATGCCGCAGTCGCGCAACTGCTAAGCCACTATCAACCGGTTTCCACCCTGGCGTTTTGCAACACTAAAATCCATTGTCGCGAACTGGCAGAAGAGTTACAGCAACAAGGCATCAGCGCCCTGGCACTGTATGGAGATCTGGAGCAACGCGAACGCGATGAAATTCTGGTGCTCTTCGCCAATCAAAGTTGCTCCGTGTTAGTGGCCACCGATGTCGCCGCACGCGGACTTGATATACAAACGCTGGGCGCAGTGATCAATGTGGACGTCTCCAAAGATACGGAAGTCCATATCCACAGAATTGGCCGCACTGGCCGTGCCGGAGAAAAAGGGCTGGCACTAAGCCTTGCCGCGCCGAATGAAAAAAAATGGGTAAAACTGATAGAGGAATATCAGAATAAACCAGTGCAATGGGGCGAACTTGATGAACTTGAGCAAAACCCTGAAACCCGGCTTGAAGCACCCATGATGACCATCTGCATCATGGGCGGAAAAAAAGACAAACTGCGTCCCGGAGACTTATTGGGCGCGTTGACCGGCGACGTCGGCCTCAAGAAAGAACAGGTCGGAAAAATCAACGTATTTGAATTTATGACCTATGTCGCGATCGACAGGTATGTTGCGCAAGACGTGCTGGATCGCCTTAGCACCAGCAATATCAAGGGTCGCCAGTTCAGGATGAGAATTGTCTGGTAGCCAATATTCCGCTACTCAGCTCATGCAGACCGATAGAAAACAACGAAAGGTTTTCTACAGTACAATGCGCAGGCGTATGTTTTATGTCAAGAAACCACGCCTGAATGTTCGACATGCCCACTCACCCATATTGAATTGAAAACATCTCCATGATACGAATTCTTATCGCTGACGACCACACCATTATGCGAGAAGGCCTGAAGCGTATTCTGGAGGGGATTGACGACATCGAGGTAGTGGCGGAAGCGGTTGATGGCCACGACACTCTGGCAAAAGCAAGATCAGAAAATTTTGATGTACTGCTGATGGATCTTTCCATGCCCGGTCGCAGCGGCGTGGATCTGATTCGCCAAATCAAGGATGAAATGCCGAAATTGCCTATCCTGATCTTGACTATGCACGAGGAAGAGCAGTATGCAGTGCGCGCAATACGTGCCGGAGCACGTGGCTACCTGACCAAAGAGAGTGCTGGCACGCAACTGGTCACAGCCTTACGCAAAGTCGCCTCAGGCCGTCCCTACATCAGTATAGAAGTCGCGGAACAACTGGCAATGTCTGCCATGCCGGCGGACAATGAGCTTCCGCACACATTGCTATCAGACCGCGAGTTCGAGGTTTTCGGACACCTGGTTAAAGGAAAATCCATCACGGAAATCGCTGAACTACTCCATCTAAGCGTTAAGACTGTCAGTACGCACAAGACACGGATTATGCTGAAAATGGAAAGAAACACCTTATCTGATCTGGTGCAATACGCAGTTGCCCACAATATGATCTAAAAATAGCTTATATCGCACAATCAGCATGTCATCCGCATTATTGAGCGACGCTCAATGATCTCAAGCCCCGCCAGTAGGAAAACTCCTACGAGCCCCGCTCAAATTCCCACAAGCTAAATCAGCAAACACTGATGTAAATCAAACCCATGAATGGCGATAATGAATGCATGCCAAGTAGCTGCATTCATTTAATCAAATATCGGCCATCATGAACCTGTTTATCGTAGAAGACTCTCCTTACATACAAAATCGTTTAATACGATTTGTAGAGGAACTGCCGGATGTACGCGTAGTCGGAGTCGCAGGCGATATCAGCAGCGCGTATAACGCGATTCTCGATGCCGACGCAGACGCCATGATATTGGACGTACAACTGAGCGACGGCAATGGTTTGCATCTACTGAAAAATATCAAACAAAACAAGCCGGGCATCAAAGTGGTGGTATTGACCAACCACTCGACTGACGCCAATCGCTTACAGGCGCTACGCGCCGGAGCAGATGACTTTTTAGATAAGTCCACCGACTTCGAACAGATCCCCCAGATATTGCATGACTGGCAGCAGCCGGCGCAAATCCAGAATTTAAATTAATAATTTACCATAGGCCAACATTATGTCTTCCGAATCGACAGCAATAAGAACAACTGATCTGCCAGCGAATTCACACATTAATTTCCCGGTGTTGGCCAATGAGGCTGGCTGGCGCTGCCAGGGAAATTTATGGTCCACTTTGCACGATGTATGTGAACTGCTGCACATTCCCACTCCAGTCAGCGCAAATAGCGAAGACGGTCTGTTTCAGCATGTGCGTTACAAAGCCGGTCAAAGAATTCACACCATAGGCCAGCACTTTGAAAATTTATATATCGTCAACTCCGGCTTCCTGAAGTCGGTACTCATTGACGAATACGGTAATGAACAAGTTCTCAGTTTCCCGATGAAGGGTGACTTATTGGGGATTGATGGCATCTATACGCAGCGCCATGCATCTGAAGCGGTCGCCTTGTCAGATTGCGATGTGATTTTAGTCCCTTACAAAACGTTCTCTGCATTAGGCCGCACTTACGCGGAGCTGGAACAAGCTATGTTTAGCGCAATGAGCCGCGAACTAGTACGCGAGCAAGCGATGATCAGCATGCTCAGCGCCTTAAGTGCAGAAGCTAAAGTGGCACGCTTTCTGACCAATCTTGGTGAACGTTTTGGCCAGTTGGGTTATTCCAATAAAGTATTCAATTTACGCATGACGCGTCACGAAATCGGCAGCTATCTTGGTTTAACACTGGAAACCGTCAGTCGCACCCTGTCGGCATTCAATGAGCTAGGCATGATTACCGTAGACCAAAGACAGATAGGTATCATCGATCCTATCGCCTTAAAAACCCTGCGTCGCCTGCCACCAGCTAAATCACGCAGCAAGGTAAGTAAAATTGTCAGCGAAAAAGTAAGTGAAAAAGTATCGGCGCTAGTGGCAAAAAATCTTTTGCCACAATGGAATTCAGAGTTGGCGAGTTCACTGAATTAAACCTGATAAAAATAAGTTATCATTCACAGACAATTTAACTGCTTTGTTTAACTCACCAGGGGAAAACATGTCGTATAAGACCATACTCGTCCATGTAGATGAATCGAACCGCTCCGATCTTAGAGTCAGAATAGCTGCGGAAATCGCCAAGGCAGAAAACGCACATTTAATTGGTGCTGCAGTTACCGGCGTATCTCGCTTCATCTATCAGGATGGCAACATTAGTGCAAGCGACCCAAATCTGGCGATACACCTGAAATTTCTGCGCGAGCGTGCCGAAAAAGCGGTCACAGGATTTAAAAACATAGCAGAAAAATATGGCGTTACGTCTTACGAAAACGTGATCTCCAATGACGAGGCAGGCGGCGGCATAGGTTTAATGGCACGTTACAGCGACCTGGTAGTGCTTGGACAAACCAACCGCGATGAGCCATCCCCATCGGTACTATCCGATTTCCCCGAGTATATTGTCATGAACTCCGGGCGCCCTACGCTGATTATTCCTTATGCCAGCGATGTTACTACAGTCGCAAAGCGCCCCTTGATTTCATGGGATGCCAGTCGTGAATCGACGCGTGCGGTAACCGACGCGATTCCCCTGCTGAAACGCGCCGACTTGGTACAGGTTGCGATTTTTAACCCTAGTTCAAAACCGGATGCCCACGGCGAGCAACCGGGAGCGGACATTGCCCTGTTTTTAGCGCGGCATGACATCAAGGTTGAAGTTTCTGTTCACAAGACATCCACAGATATCGGCAATGCCATCCTGTCCCTATCGCACGATCTCGACAGCGACATGCTAGTGATGGGAGGTTATGGCCATTCCCGCTTCCGTGAAATGATCATGGGTGGCGTTACCAGAACCATTTTGGAAAGCATGACTATCCCGGTTCTGATGTCGCACTGAAGCTCAGCAACAAAAACATCAAGGCGCCCGAACCGGCGCCTTTTTTATTACCCAGGCAAGGAAGCACTTAATTTGCACAGCATCAACAGTCCGTGGAGTAAATATCCAGACAAGTTAATCAAAGCAACATAAAATACCAAGCCGCTCACTGCCACTACCGGCAACAAGCAATCTTGCCACCCGATCAGCTCCGACTTATGACGATATCCACACCAAAAGAACTCAAACGCGCAAGTTGGATTAGCTTTTCCCTTTTTTTGCTTTCCTGTCTGCTTTGGAGCAATAGAGAACAACTCTCCTCTTTCCAGGTTCCGGCCGCACTGCCTTTGCATACGGCACTGGAAACGGCAACCATAGTCATCTTTTCTTCTGTATTTATTGTGTGCTGGAATGCGTTCGATGAGATCAGGAAACAAAGCAGCGTCATCTTGGCTGTGGCATTTTTATGCACGGCAATCTTTGGTTTTTTTCATGCGATCAGCTTTCAAGGTATGCCCGGTTTCCTCAATGCCATCGACATGCACAAGTCACTGAGTTTCTGGCTAGTGTCCCGCTCCATCGTTACGGCCACATTGTTTGGCCTGGCAATCAATTTCGGTGATTCGCCGGTATCACGCAAAAAATCTCGGGCCGTGTTAGGGTTGGGCCTTGCGCTGACCATAGTAAGCTCAGCCATCATTTTCCTTAAACCTGAATATTTACCACTTAGCTATGCCCAAGACATAGGCCAGACCCAGTTTAAGATCAATTGCGAGATCATATTAATCGCCTTCAATATTGTTACCTCTATTTTGCTATTTCTTCAGGTAAGGTCATTTCCGCTCTCACATCCAGGCGAACATCTGCAGATAAAACGCGCCCATCTATTTCTGGCAAGTTCGATGATGGCGATGTCAGAAGTCTATTTTTCCCTTTACGTCAATACCAATGAAATCTTCGTTATAGTCGGCCATAGTTTTCAACTACTGTCTGCCATAGCGATTTACCGCAGCATGGTGGCCGTCAACATTCAAGTCCCCTATGCCACCTTATCAGAGGCGAGCAAACAACTGGAAGCGACCACGGAAAAGCTAATACGCCACAAAAAACGTCTTGCCGGCATCATTGAAACAGCGATCGACGGCATCATTACGATTGATGAAAATCATCAAATGATTATGGTCAACCCAGCTGCCGCAGCCTTTTTCGGCTATACGGTTGAAGCATTGACTGGCGCTTCCCTCAATCAGGTAATCCCAGGCAGGCATAGGAACGCGCATGGATCTCATGTTAAAAAATTTGGCGAGACTGGTGCAACCAGACGAAAAATGGGAACTAGTTTTGAGGATTTCTATGTTACAGGCTTAAGATCTGACGGCAAAGAATTCCCTATCGAGGCATCGATTTCAAGCTTAATGGAAAATGGTCAGCTCTATTACACGGTCATTTTTCGCGACATCACCGAAAGAAAAATCGCCAAAGAAAAATTGGCACAATATCATACGCAATTAAGTCAGCTATCTACGGCATTGCAAAGCATACGGGAAGAAGAGCGCAAACATATCGCCCGTGAATTACATGATGACTTGGGCCAATTACTCGCAGCGCTGCGCATGGATCTATCGCTGCTGCAAAGGGACAAGCTAGTTACAGAGAAATCCAAAAAAACCTTAGACAGCATGGATCAGTTAATTCTGACATCCATCACTACTCTACGTCGCATTGCCACCGATTTGCGACCGCGGGCCTTGGATGAAGGCGGCTTGTTTTTTGCGCTGCAAACCTTAAAAAAAGATTTTTCAGTGCGCCATGGCATCGATTGCGAACTAGTCGCCAATGAAGAGCAACTCATGCTTGATGATGCCCACAGTACCGCAATTTTCAGAATCGTTCAGGAATCTCTGACCAATGTAGCTCGTCACGCAAAAGCGAGCGAAGTACAGATAGAGTTTAACCGCGACGACAGCTCCTTAAAATTTAGCATCAACGACAATGGCCGCGGCATAGAAGAGGAAGACATGCACAAGTCGCGCTCTTTCGGGCTAGTGGGCATGCGGGAACGCGTCAAGGCCATGCATGGCCAATTCGATCTAAGCAGTGTGACCGGCGAAGGCACCAGGCTGGAAATCAGTATTCCCTTAGTGGGAGAGACTAGTGTTATGAAGCAACTATAACAGGCAAGCAAGACCAGCTAATTAGGAGTAAGCTAGCTCCATCTTCTTTTCCCGGCTCGTGCCATGTCACTCTCTGCTCTCAATACTGGTCTGTCCGGATTAAAAGCCTACCAAGGTGCGCTCGACAGTAGCGCACACAACATCGCCAACGCTGGCACAGCAGGATTTTCACCGCAACAGGCAACATTTCAGGAAGCCAATACCGGCGGTGTGCTGGTGACGATTAGTCAGCAAGGAAGTACCACATCAAAGGAAAGTGGTACCGATCTTACAGACGAACTAGTTAACTCCATGCAGGACCAACTGGGGTTTGATTTTTCCGCAAAGATAATCAAGACTATGGATGCGGTATTAGGCACGCTGATCGACATCAAGGCTTAGTTGGGCTTAGTTGTGCTTGCGACTTGGAACTTTAGACCACCAATACCCCAGCCAAAACGTACTAGCCATGTCGCTTGCCGGTTATGCCCGCGGCAAAGCGCATGAACATTGGGTTTCCAGCCTATCTGATTTCAGACTGCGTAGCTAACATCAAAGCACTTGCCGGTAAGATCAAAATATCAGCAGCGACATCAGCTAATTGACCGGGGTCACGCACAAGAATCCCGGCATATTCTTCATATCAAAATACCATAAGCCAAACATACCTATCAGTAGCAGGATAGCGGCAGCGGCCATTCTAAGCATAGTTGCGAATCGCCCTTGCCACACCGATTTAGCCAGGCTTTGCGCCAGCAACAAATGCGGCAATGCCGCCAAGCCAAACAACAGCATCAACAGCGCACCGGACAATACATCACCGGACAGGAAAGCAAACGGCGCAATGCCAAATAACAGGCCACAAGGAAGACAGCCCCAACTCATCCCTATCAAAAATGGATAAGGTGAGCTTTGGCGGATACCCGGCAAAATAGCATGTGCAAAACGCTGCACCAAATCACCAAGGCCATTCATAAACGACACTGCCGATTGCAAGCCCAGTAAGCGTAAGCCAAGCAGAACCAGCGCAAGATTGCCGATCACATACAAGATCTGCTGTACAGGCAAATAAGGTTTAAATAACACACCAGCGCCACCTAAACCGCCAAAAACAGCACCGATCAGCATATACGTGAACAAGCGACCGCTATGCAGCAAGACCTGATAGCGAAGATTTTTATCCGTTGAATTGGCAGAGAAAACGCTCTCACCGGCACTGGCGATCGCGATGACCTTACGTCCCGCGATGCCATTTTTTGACAATAGAGTGGAGATCCCTCCACACATGCCAACACAATGGACACCACCAATTGCGCCGGCGCTCAAAGCGGCAAGAGCCAGCGGTAAAGTGATCATGCCCTGAGAGTTAAATCAGACGAGAATATTTGGCCGTACTTTGACGCGACAAATATTGGTCAAACGCCATCGCGACCGCACGCACGAACAAAAACGTCCCTTCGGTGTAATACTGACACCTTGATCATTTAAGTTAATCAAGCCTTCATCGGCATAATTCTTAATCTGACTTAATTCGCCAGAAAAATAATCATTGAAATCAATATTATATTGTTGCCCGACTTTCTGGAAATCGATAGCGCTACTGCACATCAGATCCATAATCAACTCCCGGCGCAACAGGTCATCCTGACTTAGGTGTATGCCTTTTTCCACAGGTAATTTACCTTGATCAAGAACCTGATAGTACTCGTCTAGCGTGCGCAAATTTTGCACGTATGAACTACCGATTTTTCCGATGGCAGATAAGCCTAAAGCAATCAGATCACAATCTGCACGCGTGGTATAACCCTGGAAATTTCTATGCAAACTACCATCGACACTGGCTTTGGCCAGGCTGTCTTGAGGTTTGGCAAAATGATCAAGGCCAATATACACATAACCTTCGGCCAGCAAACGGCGTAAGGACATCATGAAAATTTGCAAGCGTTCTTCCGCAGATGGCAGGTCGCTCTCTAAAATCCGACGTTGCGGCTTAAAACGCGTTGGCAGATGGGCATAGTTGTACAAAGCGATACGCTCGGGTGACAGGGCAATCACCTGATCGAGTGTCTTGGAAAAACTTTCCAGATTTTGCTTGGGCAAACCGTAGATAAGATCAAAATTAATTGAATCAAAGCCGGCAGCACGGCTATCGACGATGGTACGCTCAACCATCTCATACGGCTGTATTCTATGTACGGCTTTCTGCACATCAGCATCAAAATCCTGCACACCAAGACTGGTACGATTAAAACCCAACTCTGCCAGCAGTTGCAAAGTTTCGGTGGTAACTGTACGCGGATCAATCTCTATCGAAATTTCAGCGTCATCTGAGAAATCAAAATGGGCACACAGCATATCCATGAGCTGGCGCATTTCAGGGTGGCTCAAAAACGTCGGTGTACCGCCCCCCAAATGCAACTGAGATAAAACCTCGCGCTTCGGCAAATGCATGAGTACCAGTTTCAGTTCTTTTTCGAGATACTCCAGATATTTTGCAGAGCGGCCATGATCCTTGGTGATCACTTTATTGCAGGCACAGTAATAGCAAAGCGAAGCGCAGAACGGGATATGAATATACAAGGACAATGGCGGTTTTTCTGTCGCCGCACTACGCTGCTCTAAGTATTGGATCGCTGAATTAGCATCAAATTCAGTAGTAAATCTATCAGCCGTAGGATAAGACGTGTACCGGGGACCCAATGAGTCGAAACGACGAATTAATTCTTCTGAAATTTCTATGGCTGGTCGTACTAGGGTTTTATCGCTATTCATTTTTCGTCTATCGAGATTTTTGTACAAGTAATGCAGTCAATCCACTAGACAGGGTTCCCAGAATCCAAAACGCAAAAAAACCTATGGTGTAAGCACCCAACTCATGAACCTTGAGTCGCTCATCAAGAACGATCAATTCCATAGGGTCAACCAAGCTAAAAAACAGACCGGTTGCTATACATGCCATTAAAAACGCAGGCCACAAAACTATCATTAAAATCGACCGAAGATATGGCTTGGTATAAGTAGAATCGCTGTGGTTCAAATTCTGTCCCCCTTCTAGTGCTTGTTTTGCCTACCAGAGAAGTGCGTCTATTTTGCAGCAGTAAGATGCACCAACCTTTGTTCTGGGTCAAACCAATCGGCGGTTAAGCGCCATTCGGTAGTTTCTACTTTGACGTGCAACAATTTTACTGAATTAAGAGCCAGATTTGATGACTCTTTCAAATCTCCTTCGTATTTCCCGGTCGCCACTTGCTTCATAGGCAATCGCCGTATCACCTCGGTCACTGCACTCGATTTACCAGAACTAGCCAAGCTCAGTTGTACGATTTCCGGCAAGTCTTTGCTTCCACTTAGATCCATCTTTAACTTACCAGCGGCAAGGTTTAAGGTAATCGTTCCGGTCAAACCCAATTCGCGCGCTTTAGCGTCGCGCTGAATATCTTTATTGATCATTAAGCCTTGCTTATAATAATCCTCAGCAACCACTTTATCCGAACCGCGCCAAGCCAGCACCCCTGTAGCGATACTAGCACACACCACCAGCAAAGGGCCACCCACTACCAATAACAACCAAGGCTCCTTATACCAGATATCTTTTTTACTTTTTTGCTGCAGCAGAATTGCATCCATGTTTATTCCTATTTCGGCACCAAGAATACCGCTTTTTCAGTCACGGCAACCTTAGGCGCATTTACATCAATAATGGTGAAGCGTATGCGAGTAGAACCGACTTCTGCCGCACCTGCCGGTATCCGCACACGAACCGGAAAAGCGATCGCTGAGGCTGATCCTACATTCACTTCCGTTGCATTAACAATTTCAGCGCCATTTATACCCTTTACCGAAATTTTGTAACTGCGTACAGTTTCCTGAGTATTCATGATCTGCAGCCGGTAGACGTTTTCTATCCCACCGGTATCGGTGACTTTCGGCATACCACGGTCACGTAGAACATCTACCTTTAGCGGAACATGATAGGCGAGTGATAATGCAGCAGCCAGAATAATCAAGCCCAGAGCCGCTCCGTAGACCAAAGTGCGCAAACGGAACACGCGACGCCACATTGCCTTGCTGTCGAGCTTACGGGTAAGCGCATGTTCGGTCGTATAACGGATCAAGCCACGTTCGTAGCCCATTTTATCCATAACCTGATCGCAACCGTCGATACATAAGCCGCAAGCAATACATTCATATTGCAAGCCATTGCGAATATCGATGCCGGTCGGACAAACCTGAACGCAAATGCCACAATCGACACATGAGCCCTTGCCTTCGGCCTTATAATCCACTTTTTTATTTCGCGAACCACGCGGCTCACCGCGCTCAGTGTCGTAGGTCACGATCAGAGTATCCTTATCGAACATCGCGCTCTGAAAGCGCGCGTAAGGACACATATACTTACAAACCTGCTCACGCATAAAGCCCGCATTACCATACGTCGCAAAGCCGTAAAACAACAACCAAAAGGTTTCCCAAGGGCCCAAGGAGAAAGCAAGCACCGCTTCCGTCAACTGATGAATAGGCGTGAAGTAACCAACGAAGGTAAAACCGGTCCAGAGCGCCAACACCAACCAGACAAAATGCTTGGCAGACTTCAGGGAGAATTTGCGCGCGGACATAGGCGCGGCATCAAGTTTAATACGGGCGTTTCTATCACCCTCTATCTTTTTTTCTATCCACATGAAGATTTCGGTGTACACCGTTTGCGGACACGCATATCCGCAAAATAAACGCCCCGCAATTGCCGTAAACAAAAATAGCGACAAGGCGGAAATAACGAGTAACACGGCAAGATAAATAAAATCTTGCGGCCACAATACCAAGCCAAATATATAAAACTTGCGGGTAACTAAATCAAACAGTACTGCTTGTCTGTCGTTCCAGGTCAGCCAAGCGGTACCATAAAACAAAACTTGGGTAAAAAATACCAATGCCCAGCGCCAGGAAGAAAACCAGCCTTTTTGGGATCGAGGATAGATTTTCTTTCGCTCTTCAAACAATGCCATTTCGACTTCTTTGATCGGCACTGGGACTATCGGTATAATTTTCATATTACTAACAAACCAATTTCTGTAAAAATACTACTTATTTTGATGCTTCGACACTTGCAGCACTGTTAGCGATTTGCTTGATAGCACCCGCTTCGGCTTCGGTAACATTAGCCGCATCATTCGACAAACCCCATACATAAGCTGCCAGTAAATGCACTTTGGCATCGCCCAACAAAGCCTTATGAGATGGCATTTGGTTATTGCGACCTTTATTGATGGTCTCCATCACGTTATCAATGCCGCCGCCATACAACCAGATCTTATCTGTCAGGTTTGGCGCACCCATCGCCTGAGTGCCCTTGCCATCCGCACCATGACAGGCTGCGCATGCTGCAAACTTTGATTTACCTAATGAAGCCTTGATAGGATCATGGGCTGAGTTAGATAAGCTCAATACATAGTTAGCGACATTGCGAACATCATCATCAGTACCTACTGCCGCAGCCATAGGTGGCATTTGTCCGTGACGACCTTCCAGAATGCTCGTCTTGATCGTCTGAGGATCACCACCATACAACCAGTCATTATCGGCAAGATTAGGGTAACCTTTGCCGCCTTGGGCATCAGAGCCATGGCATTGCGCACAAGTATTCAAGAACAAACGCTGTCCGATTTCCCGGGCTTGAGGATCTTTGGCTACTGCCGCGATCTCCATATTTAAAAATTTATTAAAGATAGGACCGTACTGCTCTTCGCCTTCCTTAACTTCCTTTTCATAAGCGCCGACCTGGCTCCACCCAAAACTTCCCTGAACACTACCCAAGCCTGGATAAACAATCAGATAGCCAACTGCGAATACTATCGTCATATAAAACAACCACATCCACCAGCGCGGCAAAGGATTATTTTGCTCCATCAAGTCGCCATCCCAGACATGCCCGGTAGTTTCGGCAGGAAGTGGCTTACCGTCACTTCCTAACTGTACTTTCACCTTGGACTGAGACCAAAGTAACAGGCCACATGCCGCAATACTGAGGAGTACCACGACTATGATCGCGATACTCCACCATCCACTAAAAAAATCTGCCATGACTATTTCCCATTATCGTTATCAATTGGCATGCGCCCGATTTCCTCAAAGCGCGCCTTATTTTTGGAGCTGAACGCCCAATAAATAATGCCAATAAAAACCACCATACTAACCACTGTCACTATGCTACTTAGTATTGTGAAATTCATATTTACTCCCTAAAAAGCACCTGACGGCACTTTAGTTCTTGTTCTTGATTGCCGTACCCAAAACTTGCAAGTAAGCGACCAAGGCATCCAGTTCAGTCTTATCAGCCAACTCTGCCGGAGCATCCGCAATTTGCTGATCCGTGTAAGGAACACCCAGGGTTTTCATCGCACTCAATTTCGGTGCAACGGCAGCTGGATCCAATTTCGCTTTTGCTAACCAAGAATAAGACGGCATATTCGATTCAGGAACCACTGAACGCGGATCATTCAAATGATCCTTGTGCCATGTATCACTATAACGACCACCGACCCGAGCCAGATCCGGACCGGTACGCTTACTACCCCATTGGAACGGATGATCATATACAGACTCACCGGCAACCGAGTAATGACCATAACGCTCAGTCTCAGCCCGGAACGGGCGGATCATTTGCGAGTGACAACCATAGCAACCCTCACGCAGATAAATATCTCTGCCTGTCAGTTGCAATGCCGAATACGGCTTCATACCGGCAACAGCTTCAGTTGTTGATTTTTGAAAAAACAAAGGAACAATCTCGACCAAACCGCCCACGCTGATCGTCAAGATCACCAGCACAAGCAGCAAGCCCACATTGCGTTCAATTAAATCATGAGTAAAATTTCGCATCAGTATTCTCCTATTGATCTCTCTGATTTAAGCATGCGCAGCATGAGACAAGGCTGGAATAGCATTATTGACGGGTTTTGCAGCCATCATTGTTTTTGCAACGTTATAGGCCATGATCACCATGCCAGTCAGATACATCGCACCACCAGTTACACGAATGACATAATATGGGAAAGTCGCTTTGACGCTTTCAATAAAAGTATAAGTCAAAGTACCATCTTCATTCACGGCACGCCACATCAAGCCCTGCATAACACCAGCGATCCACATAGAGGCGATATACAAGACAACGCCAATAGTAGCGATCCAGAAATGAATCTCGATCAAACGCTTGCTATACATTTCTGTCTGCCCGAACAAACGAGGAATCATGTAGTACAAACTACCCATAGTGATAAATCCAACCCAACCCAAAGCACCGGAATGAACGTGACCGACAGTCCAATCTGTATAGTGTGACAAGGCATTAACGGTCTTAATCGCCATCATCGGACCTTCAAATGTCGACATACCATAGAAAGACAAGGAGACGATCAGGAAGCGCAAGATAGGATCTGAACGCAACTTACTCCAGGCACCGGACAAAGTCATAATACCGTTGACCATACCGCCCCAGGAAGGTGCAAGCAAAATCAGGGAAAACACCATACCGATAGATTGCGCCCAATCAGGCAAAGCGGTGTAATGCAAATGATGCGGACCCGCCCACATGTAAGTAAAAATCAGCGCCCAAAAGTGGACGATGGACAAACGATATGAATACACAGGACGATCGATTTGCTTAGGAATATAGTAATACATCATACCCAAAAAGCCTGCCGTCAAGAAAAACCCAACCGCATTATGACCGTACCACCATTGCACCATCGCATCTTGCACACCAGCATAGGCAGAGTAAGATTTGAACATGGAAACCGGAATGGCTGCACTATTGACGATATGCAGAACCGCAACCGCAATAATGAACGCACCATAAAACCAGTTTGCGACATAAATATGCTCAACTTTGCGTTTTGCCAGAGTACCAAAAAATACCACGGCATAAGCAACCCATACCAAGGCAATCAGGATATCAATAGGCCATTCCAGTTCAGCATATTCCTTACCTTGCGTATAACCAAGCGGCAGTGAAATCGCAGCGGCAAGAATAACCAATTGCCAACCCCAGAAAGTAAACTCAGCCAACCAACCAGCAAAAAGGCGCACATTTGAAGTACGTTGCACCACGTAATAAGAAGTGGCCATCAAAGCACAACCACCAAAGGCAAAAATAACGGCATTAGTATGCAATGGACGCAAACGGCCATAGCTCAGCCAGGGAATTCCGCCCAGAAACTCCGGCCAGGCAAGTTGAGAAGCAATCAGCACGCCTACCAGCATGCCGACCACACCCCAAACTACTGCCATGACAGAAAATTGGCGTACAACACGATAGTTGTAGGTACTTTCTTTGGTTAAAGTCATGATCTCACTCAGTTGATAAAAATTAAGTTATAGAATAGCAATCGTACGTTAACGCTATATTGATTCAAATCAAATATTACCAGCATACCCCTAGTAATTAGCGCCTTTACCACCAGATTAAAAATTTACTACTATTTATTTGCCATACCCAAAAAAAAGACACCGTTTTGGTGTCTTTTTCGTTAAAACGATTTACATCAAAACCAATTACTGTTCCGCGCTTGAGTTAGGCGCTACCAACGCCACCTTACTCATCGTCACCTTGGCTTTTTGCTTCAAAGCTTCGACATAAGAATAAATGTCTTGTTGCGCGGTGGCATTGGCAATTTGCTGCAATTCAGAACTGCGTCTTGCCGGATCCGGAACCCCTGCACTCACCTTGACTATTCGGTACAGGGCATATCCAGTCCCAGGAACATCCACACCAACGAAAGCTGGCAACTTCTGCACATCTACCTTCATGATGGATGCAAAAGCATCTCCGGCAATATCTGATTCCTTTAAGCGAGAAACAATCTTTGACTCAGAAAACCCAGCTGCACTATCGGCAGCCTTCAAAGAAGCCAACTTAAGCTCTCCAGCCTTTTTAGCCAACGCAGCTGCCTCTATCTGAATCACTTTCACTTCGATCTGGGCCTTCACCTCATCCAATGGACGCTTGCTTGCAGCCTTATATTCCACCACGCGACCGGCAACCATGGTTCTAGGCGCAACTTCAATCGCTTCAGTGTTATGTTTTTTCTTCAAAGAATCTTCGGAAAAAATCGCCTTCAGAAATTTCGGATTATTCACCGGCACCGATGCCGGAATCGCTGCATTAGGCTGACGACTCAGTGATGCGACCGTCTCAATCTTCAGCTTCAACTTATCGGCAACCGCCTTCAAGCTATCACTTTGCTCATAAACGGTATTAGTAAAAATCTCAGCCGACTCCGCGTATAACTTGGCGGCTTTCTGCTTCTTGATGTCAGCGGCAATTTGACTCTTCACCTCATCAAGTGACTTAATCGCGGCAGGTTTAATTGCAGTCAACTGAATAATATGAAAACCATAATCAGATTGAACCAATTCGCTGATTTCACCCTGCTTCAATTGATAAGTAGCATCTTCAAACGGCTTAACCATTGCACCCTTGGCAAAAAAATCCACATCGCCGCCACGCTCAGCAGAGCCAGAATCCTGCGAATTTTCTTTCGCCAATTTCGCGAACAATTCAGGATTTTTACGCAACTGCGCCAACAAGCCTTCTGCCTTAGTTTTTGCCGCCTTCAATTCAACATCACTCGCATCTTTTTTTGCCGAGATCAAAATATGACTAGCGCGACGCTGCTCTTCAGTAGCATAAGATTTTTTATTTTGCTCGTAATGAGATTGAATATCCGAATCAGAAACACTGACCTGTGCACTTAAAGCATCATCATTAAAGACCACATACTCAGCTTTGATCAACTCCGGAATTTCGAACTGCTGCGCATTTTTCTCATAATAAGCCTTCAGCATGGCATCGGTCACTTTAACCTGCGACACATAATCAGCAGCTTTAAAATCCAACTTCTGCACTTCACGTTCTTGCTCATAAATAGCCGAAATACGTTCAGCCACGGCCTTTGGAGTAAATGCCGAACCCTGAACGGCATTGACCAACTGTTGCAAAGCCAAATCCTGACGCAAGCGCTGTTCATACATGGCAGGCGTCATACCTTGGGCTGCCAATAAACTTTTATAGCGATCCGTATCGAAACTACCATCGGGCTTAGACAAACCAGCAGTCGCCAGAATATTTTGCTGCAGACCTTGATCACTTACCGACAAATGGTTTTTCACAACTTCCACAGCAATCGCCTTGCGTGAAATTAACTCATCCAAGATTGCCTGCTTCGCTTCAGGCGTACTCAACATTTTCGAATCAAACTGCTGACCGTACATCTGACGCAAACGATCCAACTGCTCACGCTGGGCAGCATCAAATTCCTGCTGGCTAATAGAGTGCCCCGCAACCGTGGCAATAGCAGCATCCGCACCACTAGAGCGCGTAAAACTCTCAATACCAAAGAAAGCAAATGACGGAAAAATAATCAGCAACAGAAGAAGTTGCATGATACGTTGGTGGGTGCGAATATATTCAAACATGCTGAACCGATCACTATGACAAACTGCTACCGAATATGAAAAAAGGCGAACTTTCGTTCGCCTTTTAGATTTTGGCGGAGCGGACGGGACTCGAACCCGCGACCCCCGGCGTGACAGGCCGGTATTCTAACCAGCTGAACTACCACTCCTAATGTACTACTTTATATCAATTTTATGGTGGGCACTGAGAGGCTCGAACTCCCGACCTAAGCCTTGTAAGGGCTCCGCTCTACCAACTGAGCTAAGTGCCCCATCACGAAAACTGATAAGCATGACGCTTGTCACCGCATCACGAAGACCATTAGTTTACAGCATCTTTCAAAGCTTTGCCAGGTTTAAATTTAGGAACCTTCGCTGCCTTGATTTTTATTGCTTCGCCGGAACGCGGATTTCGACCTATTCTCGCAGCGCGCTTGCCAACGGAAAACGTACCGAAGCCAACCAGTGTCACAGTGCCATTCTTCTTCAAAGTCGCTTTTACTGCACCGATCAAGGCATCCAATGCGCGCGATGACGCGGCTTTTGAAATGTCGGCTGTCTTAGCAATATGATCGATTAATTCAGTTTTATTCACTTACGCCCCCTCACAAAAGTTTAACTTCGCAACGATGTCTTCGAATGACTTGTTGATCGTCCATCTATCACGGAAAGCGGAAAATCCGCTTGCGGTATTAAATCAAGCCCGTGAGCATCATGTCAAGTCATTTGCTTGGTTTCTTTGGGGCATATATTAATTTATCGGGCAAATCAAAAGTATAATTTCAAATTACCCCGATGACGCGCCATTAGCCTTATACACTGGGCTTTTTGTGCCAGGCGCAATTCACCAGCAAGCAGACTACCCTCACATTTTTATTTTCTCAGATGAACAAAATCAAGCGATTAGGCACGCCACTATCCCCTTCCGCCACCAAAGTAATGCTATTGGGCTCAGGTGAATTAGGAAAGGAAGTTATCATTTCACTGCAACGCTTAGGCATTGAAGTCATTGCGGTTGATCGCTATGCGAACGCCCCTGGTCAGCAGGTTGCCCATCGTGCCCATGTCATAGACATGACCGACGGTGCTGCACTTGCCAAACTGATCGCACAGGAAAAACCGGATCTGGTGGTTCCCGAGATAGAAGCGATCGCTACCGCCACATTGGTCGAGCTGGAAGCGGCAGGCAAAGTAAGGATCATTCCAACCGCACGCGCTGCATGGCTGACCATGAACCGGGAAGGCATACGCCGCCTGGCGGCAGAAACACTGGCGCTACCGACCTCCCCCTATCAATTTGCCGACAATCTGCAAGAGTTGCACTTGGCTTGCGCCAAAATCGGATTCCCGTGCATTATTAAACCAGTCATGTCCTCTTCCGGCAAAGGTCAGTCAAAACTTGATCATGCAGGCGAAGTGGAGGCGGCATGGAATTATGCAGCCACAGGGGGGCGCGTCAACGCCGGGCGGGTTATTGTTGAGGGTTTAGTTGATTTCGACTATGAAATAACGCAATTGACTGTGCGGGCGATTGGCAAAGATGGCAACATCGAAACCCATTTCTGCGAACCGATAGGCCACCTGCAAGTGCACGGCGACTATGTCGAGTCATGGCAACCACAGGCGATGCACAGCAAGGCCCTGGAACGCGCCCGCGAAATTTCCAAAAAGGTCACCGACGACCTCGGTGGCTTAGGTTTATTTGGTGTAGAACTATTCGTCAAGGGCGACATGGTCTGGTTTTCAGAAGTAAGCCCGCGCCCGCACGACACCGGCATGGTAACCATGGCCAGTCAATATCAAAGCGAATTTGAATTGCATGCCAAAGCCATTTTAGGTCTGCCGGTTGACGTGACGATGCACTCCGCATCCGCCTCAGCAGTCATCTACGGCCAGCATGATCATCATGCGATTGCCTTTGAAGGAGTGGCAGACGCATTGCAGACTCCCGGTGTCGACATCCGTTTATTTGGCAAGCCAGAATCATTTAGCCGACGCCGCATGGGTGTAGCCCTTGCCCGTGCAGCCGATACAGATACGGCACGTCGGTTAGCCAAGGAGGCGGCAGCAAAAGTAAAACCAGTGATAGTCTCCGAGTAAATCAATCCGAACCTGATGGGCAAGCTTTATTGCCCTTCTTAAAATCACCCATGATTTGGCTCTAGCCAGGCCGAATCAATGCTTATCCCTTACGGCACGTTTTATGATGAAATTCGATGTAGCAATTGTTGGCAGTGGTTTAGCCGGTTTGTCGGTCGCACTGCATTTAGCCAAAACCCGCAAGGTTGCGGTAATTTCCAAACGCCGCCTACTTGATGGTGCCAGTGATTGGGCTCAAGGCGGCATCGCTGCGGTACTTGATTCCGGCGATAGCCACGAACAACATATTTCCGACACATTGATCGCAGGCGGTGGCTTATGCGATGAAGGCGCAACGCGCTACATCATAGAACACGGCCGTGAAGCGATAGACTGGCTGATCGAGCAAGGAGTGCCGTTTACCCGCGACAGCGAAGCGGAACTTGGCTTCCATCTGACGCGCGAAGGTGGCCACAGCCAGCGACGCATCATTCATGCTGCCGATGCGACCGGTCATGCAGTACAGGTCACGCTTGAGCAGCAAGTCCGGAATCATCCCAACATCAGCCTATTTGAGCATCATTACGCGATTGACGTCATCACTTCAGCAAAAATAGCAGAGACCTCGGCGACCCCACGCTGCCTCGGGCTTTACGTGCAGGACGTAAAAACAGGACAAGTGCACACTTTCAGCGCCCAGCATACCGTGATGGCAACTGGCGGCGCCGGCAAGGTCTACCTGTACACTACCAATCCCGACACCGCGACCGGCGACGGCATTGCAATGGCATGGCGCGCCGGGTGTCGCGTGGCGAATATGGAATTCATGCAATTTCATCCTACTTGCCTGTATCACCCTTACGCTAAGTCATTTTTGATTACCGAAGCAGTGCGCGGTGAAGGCGGACATCTGAAATTGCCACCAGAAGCCGGGAATGCGGCCGGCTCACGCTTTATGCTTGAGCACGACGAAAGAGCCGAGTTGGCACCGCGGGACGTAGTGGCGCGCGCCATCGACTTCGAAATGAAAAAGCGTGGCCTTGATTATGTCGAACTCGACATTACCCACAAGTCACCGGAATTTCTAAAGGAACACTTCCCGACCATCTATGCGCGCTGCCTGGAGTTAGGCATAGACATTACCAAACAGCCGATTCCTGTGGTGCCAGCGGTACACTTCACATGCGGCGGCATCGTCACGGATACCACAGGTCGCACCGATATCCCCGGCCTGTACGCCGTTGGGGAAACTGCCTACACCGGCTTACATGGCGCCAATCGACTGGCCAGTAACTCCCTGCTCGAATGCCTAGTCGTTGGCAAAGCTGCGGCCCAACACATCGCCGAACAAGAGAGCTTCGCAGTGCCCTACTTGCCCGACTGGGATGAAAGCCGGGTCTCAGACGCCGACGAAGAAGTGGTGATTGCGCATAACTGGGATGAGTTGCGCCGTTTTATGTGGAATTATGTCGGCATCGTGCGCACCAACAAACGTCTGGAACGCGCAAAGCACAGGATCAAACTACTCAAGGAAGAGATAGACGAGTACTACGCGCACTTTCGTATTTCCAACAACTTACTGGAACTGCGCAATCTGGTGGAAGTGGCCTCACTGATCGTCAACAGCGCCTTATCCCGGCGAGAAAGTCGTGGCCTGCATTTTAGCCGCGACTACCCGGACACCATGCCCAAGGCCCTGGCAACCGTATTATCACCTAAACGTAAAAAATAAAAGCCTCACCGCCAGAGCGCAATATCCATGCGCCGACTGGCAGCACCTGCCCTGCAAGGCGCATGGATATTGCGCTTCAGGGCAGGTGCATTGGTGGTCTAAAGTTCCAAGTGCAACACTAAATTTTTAAGAGAGGCTGATTGGTAGCCTCTTCAAATGTTAACCCGTCAAGCATGTGTGTCCAGACCTCATTTGGCGAGCGTCCTTTTAAGGTGACACGGGGACGTTCGTTTAACTCCATGGCAATACGGTGAAGTTGATATTGCGTTAGCTCTGACATATCCATTCCTTTCGGTAAATATTGACGCAATAAGCCATTGGTATTCTCGACACCGCCACGTTGCCAGGGACTGTGCGGGTCGCAAAAATAGACTTTGATGCCCGTTGCATCGCTTATCCGTTCGTGCTCCGCCATTTCGGAACCTTGATCGTATGTCATGGTGAGACATGCCCCCACCGGCATCCTTTTCAAGACACTCGCAAAACCCTGATAGGCAGAGTAAGCGTCACGCCGCTCCAATTTAATCAGGCTTACGCGACGACTCGTCCGTTCATACAAGACACCAACGGCACCAGGTGAACTTTTACCGCCAAGCAGCAAATCGCCCTCAAAATGACCAAGACGAACGCGCAAATCAGCCTCTTCCGGGCGGGCATGAATCAACTCTTTAATCCATGTCTTCCCATTGCCTTGGGTGCTGCTTTTGCGCTTCTTCCCTTCCTGCCGCAAATTGCTAACGATCTGACGTTTCAATTCGCCCTTAGGCAAAAGGTAGATGTGGTGATAGATCGTTGTATGTGACACTTGATAATCCGGAGTATCTGGAAATGCTCTTTGCAGCCATAAAGAAATCTGATTGGGCGACCAGGCCCGCTCTAGCTTAAATCTTACTTTAGCCCATAATCCTTCCGCATAGCGCGAGGCTAACTTACGCGGCCTTCTGGCTATGCGACGATTCTGGTGCGCTCTCTGATGCGCATGAATAGGTCTGTATTGACCATGCTCATCGCAACTTCTTTTAACCTCTCGGCAAATCGAGGTCACATTGCGCCCCAGTCGTCTGGCTATCTCTCGTTTGCTTTGTTTCTCTTGCAACTGCCTGGCGATAAATTCTCGTTCTAACTCTGTTAAATGCGTGTAGCTCATGATGCACTCCTGTTTGTATAAATTCTACAGAAGTGTTGCACTTGCTATTTTAGACCGCCATTTTTACTTTTCAAACTATCGCTGTTCGTTTTTGCGCATAGCAAGGACTATATTGCCTCTTCAGCTTAGCGAGCGACTAACGAGCAGGCGAAGCGTCACCAGCAGAATTAGTAGGTCCAGCCGGCAATTTGGTCACAGGCATTAAACGACTCAGACGATGCGCAACGAAAAATCGGTTGCCTTAATATCTTTCGTCAGACTTCCGATAGAGATGCGATCGACTCCCGTTTCGGCGATCGCCCTGACAGAATGCAGATCTACACCACCGGACGCTTCCAGCAAAGCGCGCCCAGCATTGAGCTCAACGGCAGCACGCATCATCTCGGTACTGAAATTATCCAGCAATATAGAAACAGCGCCTGACTCCAGAGCCTGTTGCAACTCATCCAGACTCTCCACCTCAACCTGTATGCTGACACCCGCATCCAAGGCTTTGGCCGCCTGTAAAGATGGTGCAATCCCGCCAGCTGCTGCAATATGGTTTTCCTTAATCAGGATGCCGTCGTAAAGTGCCAGACGCTGATTCTGACCGCCACCAACCCGTACCGCGTACTTTTGCGCCAAACGCAAACCCGGCAACGTCTTGCGAGTATCGAGAATGGCCGCCTTGGTACCCGCCACGATATCGACATAGCGACGGGTTGCGGTTGCCACTGCCGATAGCAACTGAAGAAAATTCAAGGCGCTGCGCTCGGCCGTCAACAAGGCACGAGCCGGTGCCTCGATCTTGCAAACCACACTATCAGCAAGCATCAGGTCGCCTTCCGCGTACTGCCAGTCAATCACAATCGATGCATCCAAGGCCGCCATGACTGCATCAAACCAAGGCGCGCCACACAGCACTGCCTGTTCGCGCACGACCACCCGCGCCGAAACTCTTTGCAAAGCTGGCACCAGTTTGCCGGTAAGATCTGCAGCGCCGACATCTTCTGACAAGGCATCACTTACATTACGCTGAAACGCCCCTGCCAAATCGGCATCAAACGGCGTATAAATATTTTTTAAATTACTTGTTACTGTATTTGTCATCACTATCGTCTTTATTCTTGTCATTGTCGCTTCCGGAGTTATTCCCGCAGTTAGGCAGGACCAATTCCGGAAAACAATTTTTGCTCTTGCGCCAAATCGCCCCCCGGGCGCACGTTTGCTTTTTTTGCGGCAGCAAAATCGAGCATACGATCTATGCAAAGTTTCGCTTTCTGACCAACCACAGGATCGACTTCAATTGCACCACTGCCGGTTTCCAACGCATGGAGTAGATTTGCCAGGCCATTCATCGCCATCCACGGGCAATGCGCGCAACTCTTGCAAGTGGCGCTATTGCCGGCGGTAGGTGCAACGATAAAGCGTTTACCGGGTGCCGCCATCTGCATCTTATGCAAAATGCCGTTATCGGTCGCTACGATAAACTCCTGCGCATCCATAGTCACTGCGGCATGTATCATTTGCGAAGTCGAGCCAACCATATCGGCCAGCGCTACCACGTTGGCGGGAGACTCAGGATGCACCAGAATTTTTGCGTGCGGATGCTCGGCCTTGAGCACATCCAACTCTATCCCTTTGAACTCATCATGCACCAGGCAAGAGCCTTGCCACAACAACATATCGGCACCAGTCTTTTGTTGGATATAGCCGCCCAGATGCTTATCGGGCGCCCACAAAATTTTCTTACCTTGCGCATGCAGGTGCGCCACGATATCCAAACCTATACTGGAAGTCACCATCCAGTCAGCGCGCGCCTTGACGGCCGCGCTAGTATTGGCATAGACCACTACGGTGCGATCCGGGTGGGCATCGCAAAATGCAGCAAACTCATCAGACGGACATCCCAGATCAAGCGAACAGGTCGCATCCAGATCCGGCATCAGGATAGTTTTTTTTCGGACTAAGTATCTTGGCAGTTTCGCCCATGAACTTGACGCCGGCCACAATCAGTGTTTTCGCAGGGTGATCACGGCCAAATCTTGCCATCTCCAACGAATCCGAAACGCAACCACCAGTCTCTTCAGCCAGATCCTGCAATTCGGCATCAACATAATAATGCGCCACCAGCACCGCCTGCTTTTCTTGCAGCAATTGCTTAATACGCGTCTTCAGGCGCTGCCGCTCCGCAGCGCTTGGAGCATCGGGCACCCGCGCCCATGCTGCCGCAGTACAACTACTGCCTATATCCATTTGAGGACGTTCAAACTCAATAACTTTGGTCGCTTCCATCTGCATTCTCAAAGAGAAAAAAACATCAGTTTATCAGCTATAAAAAAACCCGCACTCCAAGTCAGTGGCGGGCATGATTTATTTCGTGTTTTTACACTGCTTTAAAAATCAAAAACAGCAAAATCAAGGCATCAGTATGCCCAGTACGGGCCATTGCCGTTCGGAGTAGCCACTCCCTGCATCGCGATAAAAACTCTGCGACCAAAAAAGAATGGCAAGCCCCAGTCAAAACTATTGCTGACAAAACCTGCAGAAAAGAGCAAGGCACTACCGTAGCGCAAAAACTGGTTGATGCAAAAGTCAATGGCGTAATTGGTCACTTGAACTCAGGCACAACTATTCCTGCATCGAAGATCTACAACGATGCTGGTATCGTACAAATTTCTCCTTCAGCGACAAATCCTAAGTACACACAACAAGGCTACAAAGGTGCATTCCGCATAGTGGCTAATGATGGTCAATTGGGTGGTACATTGGGTCGTTACGCAGTGCAGATCAATAAAGCAAAGAAAGTTGCTGTCATTGATGATAAAAACTGCTTATGGCGAAGGCGTTGCCGCTGAGTTTATCAAAGGTGCCAAAGGCAAAGGCGCTGAAATCGTAGTGCAAGAGCATACCACTGACAAATCGACAGATTTCAGCGCTATCCTGACCACAATTAAAGCAAAACAACCTGACGTCATTTTCTTCGGCGGTATGGATGCAGTTGCAGGTCCTATGCTGCGTCAGATGAAGGCGCTGGGCATTACAGCCAAGTTCATGGGCGGCGATGGTATCTGCACCACGGATCTGGTTAAATTGGCTGGTGACGGTATCGGCGAAGGCCAGGTAGTCTGCGCTGAAGCTGGTGGTGTTGTTGATGCCCAGAAAAAAGGCATGGATGATTTCAAAGCTGCCTACAAGAAAAAATTCGGCGTAGAAGTACAGATCTATGCACCGTATGTCTACGATTCAGTCATGCTGATGGTAGAAGCGATGAAACAAGCTAATTCTGCAGAATCTGCAAAATACTTGCCTGTGCTGAAGAAAATCAAATACAAAGGCGTTACCGGTGACATCGCATTTGATGACAAAGGCGACATCAAAGACGGTACACTGACTTTGTACACTTACAAAGCCGGCAAACGTGAACTGGTTCAGGTTGTGAAGTAATACTGAACGTGAAGTAATACCGAGTCTGAAAAAAAGCGCTGCAAACTTAGCTTGCAGCGCTTTTTTATTTAACGCGCGACTATTTCAGGCATAAAAAAACCCGGGAAAATCCGGGTTTTTTTATGCGACTAAAGCGATCACTTCAAAGCCAGAATCCATTTAACCAAAGTATGGGCTTCCGCCTCAGTCACTTGTGGATTAGCTGGCATAGGGATAGCACCCCATACGCCGCTGCCGCCTTTAAGAACTTTTTTCACCAACTTGTCTTCTGCCGTTTTATCACCTGCATATTTTTTTGCAACCTCTTTGTACGCAGGACCAACTACCTTAGTGTCTGCATTGTGACATGCCATGCAATTCTTTGCTTTTGCAAGATCAGCGTTTGCCATAGCAGAACCTGATGCGAACAATACCGACGCAGCCAAAACCGTACCTGTAAATAAAGAAAATTTCATTGCTTTCTCCAAGTTAAAAAACGACAAATTGCATTTTACTCCTGTTCATTGCCTTCAGGATAGCGCAAAACACGTATTGCAGCAGTTGACCTAATCTAAATTTACTTCTATGCTTTCCGCAAAGGAAACCCACCATGCCACTTATCATTGCAATCTTCGTACTTAGCCTACTTAAATACCTGGAAGTCGGGTTTCTCGAGCCTGTTTCATGGTGGTGGATTATCGGCTTGGCAGTTTTTGCTTTTTTATGGTTTGAATTTTTTGAGCGCATGCTAGGCTTAGACAAACGTAAAGACCATGCGCACTTTGAAAAAATGAGAAAAGAGCGCATCAAGCGCTCATTTGATACCAAGAAAAAATAAGCTGCTTTTTTTCAGATGCTTCAGATTTCGGATTTCGGATTTCGGATTTCGGATTTCGGATTTCGGATTTCGGATTTCGGATTTCGGATTTCGGATACATCATGCTTCATTTTTATAGTTTGATGTTCGCCAGACGCAGTGTCGCAGCCGCCCCTTCAAGAGCAAACGCCTCAACGACATGCATTGAGTCGCAGTACGCTTGCTCTGAAAATCGGCTCTCTCTTCCGCAATATCATTTGCGCTGATTTAAAAATAAAAAATGAATATAGAATTGCGGCAACTTCGGTATTTTCTCGCCGTCGCCGAGGAAATGCATTTCGGCCGTGCGGCCGCCAAGCTACACATGACGCAACCGCCCTTATCGCAGGCAATACAGGGGCTGGAAACCCATCTTGGCGTCAGCTTATTTACCCGCACCACCCGTAGCATCACACTCACCGCAGCGGGTGCGGCGCTGATCCCGGAAGCGAAGAAAATTCTACTGCAAGCGCAAGCGTTGCCACAGTTGGTGCAAAGGGCAGCCTCAGGCGAAAGCGGCCATCTTTCACTCGCCTTCATTTCTATCGCTGACTACAGCATACTTCCGCCTTATTTACGCCAGTTTCGCAAGCTTCATCAAGACGTCAGAATAGAGTTACGGGAAGCGACCAGTGATGTACAGCTAGACCTGCTTGAGAAATCGGAGGTAGATGCCGGCCTGCTGATCCCGCCTATCCCAAAAAAACTCAGTGATATCTTAGCCTATCAAAAAGTATTGTCTGAGCCTTTGATTCTGGCCGTTCCGGAAGCATTTGCCAAGCGCAAAAATGCAGGCTCTTTGCATAGCTATGCCGACCTGCCGCTGATTATTTTCCCGCGAAAGATCGCCCCTGCCCTGCACGACACTATCCTGGGCTGCTTTCGGGCCGAGGGTCTGACGCCGGCCATTGCGCAGGAAGCGATACAAATGCAAACCATCATAGGATTAGTATCGGCTGGCATGGGTATCGCTCTTGTGCCACAATCCGTCTCGAATTTAATTCGTCCCGGCGTGGTCTACCATGCGTTGCCAAATGTAGCGGCAAGCGTAGAAATAGGCATCGCCTGGCGCAAGGAAAATACCTCACCGGTACTCAAATCATTTTTAGCTTTATTGAGAAATTAAGAAAGATACACTGATGCTCATACATCCCAATCCCGATCCGGTCGCCATCAAGATCGGCTTTTTATCGATACACTGGTACGGCTTGATGTATCTGGTCGCTTTCGCACAATTTGTCGCCTTAGGTAGAATCCGGCTACGTCAGGCGCATATCGCCGCATTGGGCTGGACCAGGGATGACATCGACGACATGCTGTTTTACGGCGTGCTAGGCGTCATCATAGGCGGCCGCATGGGTGAAGTGGTGTTCTATCAGTTACCGTATTTCCTTTCTCATCCGCTGGAAATTTTTGCGGTCTGGAAAGGCGGCATGTCTTTCCATGGCGGCCTGATAGGCGTGATGATCGCCATGTATCTGTGGTCACGCAAGGCTAAGCGTCATATTGCCGATGTCTATGACTTTATCGCACCGCTGGTACCATTGGGCTATGCCGCCGGACGCATAGGCAATTTCATCAACCATGAATTGCCGGGGCGTGTCGCCTCTGCCGATTTGCCTTGGGCCATGATCTGGCCCGGCCTTGCTCATCCGGTCCATCCTTCGCCCATCTATCAGGCCCTGGTGGACGGCGTATTGCTGTTCATTATCCTCTGGTTGTTTTCCCGCAAAGCGCGCCCTCGTCTCGCGGTCGGTGCCATGTTCGTCACCCTGTATGGCTGTGCCCGTTTTTTCACCGAATATTTCCGCACGCCCGACTACGAAGTCAGTTTTGCGGGCTTGACGATTTCCGCCGGTCAAATGCTGTCCCTGCCTATGATACTAGGCGGTGGCCTGCTGCTGATCTGGGCCTATAGCAAACCTGCTGGTGTGCAGCACACTGAGACGCCGGTGAAAAACACATCGGCAGACAAGCCAATTTCCAAAAAACAAAAATCGAGGAAGTAAGCACGGATGTCAGAAATTCTTTGTGCAGTAGAAGGTCAGATTGCAATCCTTACGCTATCTAACCCAGGCAAGCTCAATGCCATTGATGTCGCCATGTGGCAAGCTTTGGGCGCGCATTTTGACCGCTTATCTGACGATGAAAATCTGCGCTGCATTATTCTTAACGGTGCCAACGGCAATTTTGCCGCCGGTGCCGATATCGAAGAGTTCGCGACCGTTCGCAACACACTAGCAAGCGGCATGCACTATCACAATCATACGATAGCGCAGGCCTTACAAGCGATTGCGCGATGCCGGCATCCGGTGATCGCCGCAATCGAAGGGGTATGCGTAGGCGGAGGTCTGGAAATCGCCTGTGCCTGCGATATCCGTATCGCAGCACCCACGTCACGCTTTGGCATCCCGATCAACCGGCTCGGCTTCCCGCTCGCTCCGGGCGAGTTACAAGACTTGCTGGCTTTGGCAGGTGTAGCGGTCACACTAGAAATTTTACTCGAGGGCCGGGTATTCGAGGCCGCAGAGGCGAAAGACAAGGGACTGATACAGCGTATCGCTGATGATGTTCCGGCGGAAGCGCTGGCAACGGCTAAGCGCATCGCGCGCGGCGCACCGCTGGCGGCACGCATGAATAAGCAAATGATAAGAAGGCTACGATTTAGCCGTGCCGCGCTCAATGAAGAAGAAATGAAAAGCGCGTTCGGCTTTCTTGAGAGTGCAGATTACCACGAAGGTATCAGCAGTTTTCTGGCAAAACGGGCGCCACAATTTACCGGAAAATAAAGAAGTGCCTATTCGTCCAGCAATGCCATCACTGCGGCCCACTCGCTTGAACTGACAGGCGTAATCGACAATCGACTGCCTTTTTTCAATACCAGCATTTCAGCGAGATGTTCGCAGTTACGCATTTCTGACAAACTCAGCAAGCGCGTCTTGCGCACAGCCTTGATATCGACCAGCATCCAGCGCGGATTTTCCGGTGTCGCTTTGGGATCAAAATACTTACTTGATACATCAAATTGTGTCGAATCCGGGTAGCTACCACTGATCACTTCGGCTATCCCTGTGATACCAGGCTCAGCGCAACTCGAATGATAAAACAGGACGCCGTCACCTATACGCATAGTATCGCGCATGAAATTTCTGGCCTGATAATTACGTACGCCAACCCAAGGGACGGCAGGCAAAGCCAACGCATCATCGATGCTGACTTCTTCGGGTTCGGACTTCATTAACCAATAAGACATACAGAATAAGCGAGTTAAATGTGTGGACGGATGGATGGATGGATGGATGGGCAACTATTTATCACAAGAACATCAAAAATGGCAGCAACTGACTCCTGCTATACATACGATTTTTCAAGCAGGCGAAAAACACTGCGCAAAATAATGTGCAAAATACCGCATCAATAAAAAAAGCACTTGCGTCTTGAATCGCAAGTGCTTTTAGATACTACAAATAAGTCCCCACCTATGCCGCTATGCCGGCATCCTGAACCAAAAGGTTCAAGTTGGCCGCAGTCGTTTCAACTTCGGGTTCATCGAACTAGCGACGCTCACACCTGTCGAACAATTCCCGCAGCCTGTGCACATAAATGGTTCAAGGAATATATGGCACTGGCGAACACGGTAGGGAATTTAAGTTTACTCCCAACCGCGAATTCCCACTACATTTTTTTTATTAAATTTAGCAATCAAAGCGCAATTTAAAATAAATTCTCTTGTGGCGTTAGCGCCTGATCCAGGGTTTCATTCATTAACTGAATTTTTTGCTTCACTTCAGACATACTTAATCCCGACAAAGGACCTTCCGGTGATTTAGTCGCCAGTAATTCTATCGCGACGCTTAAGGCTGCCATCACTGCGATTCTGTCAGTTCCCTTAATTTTTGCGGTATCGCGTATCGCACACATTTTTTCGTTGAGATAGGCTACCGCATCTAACAAGGCCTTGTTCTCTCCGTCTTTGCAGGCCAACTTATAAGACTGCCCCATGATGTTGACATCGAGTTGTATCATATTGCCTTCTTTCATGCGTTTTCCTTATCGCTACTGTCTTCAGCGGGCATTTTCTCCAGCAATGCGGCAACCCGCTCATGGGCTTGCGACATACGCTGATGCATATCAACATTTTCGGCAAGAAGTTGTGCCGAGTTGCGGCGCAATTCTGCATTCTCAATCCGCAGCGCGTGTGCCAACTCAGCGAGACTATCCACTTTATTTGCAAGTAATTCAAATTCAGAAATCATTTTGGTAGCTTATCCTGGGATCATCATGGACACGTCAATATCCGGAAATTCGTTTTTTCATCTAGCTTGTCATGAGCATCAGACAGATCAACCTGAGTTGATTAAATATGTTTACATTATAGATGCAATCGTTCAATTACAGCAGTTCCAGGCGGCAAACAACAAGCTGTGTTGAGACAGGTTTTCAGGCAGATCTCGTAAAATAAAAGTATCGTGCAAACTAATTGCTGTCGTCATTTCGAGACAATCGCTTACCGTCAGATTTAGTTTCTTTTATATAAAAAAACTGAAATCAATGGCAATTGCCAAACATTTTCAAAAATAGGGTACTATTTGAGAATAGTTTGCCACATGACATTAGCCGTTTCCAGCTTGTTCCACTCAATACTATTGAATTGGAATGAATCGTCTCCAGATAAAGTTCGTTAGTAACCATTTCAAAAAAGTTACTTCAACCCGGAGCGTTGAATGCGTACTGAGATAAAATCCAGTGAACCATTCTTGTGGCGCTGCTACCCTTAAATTGCCCTCTCACGAGTATTCCATGAGCGAAAACATCATATATGTAAGCGATGCTTCTTTTGAAGCTGACGTTTTAAAATCCGACAAACCTGTCCTGGTTGATTTCTGGGCTGAATGGTGCGGTCCGTGCAAGATGATTGCCCCAATTCTTGAAGAAGTTGCGAAAGAATCCGGTGGTAAATTCATCATTGCAAAAATGGATGTCGACGCGAATCAAGCGGTACCTGCAAAATTCGGTATCCGTGGCATTCCAACTTTGATACTATTCAAAAACGGCGTTGCTGCAGCCCAAAAGGTTGGCGCTCTGTCTAAAGGTCAACTGACATCCTTTATCGATAGCAATATTTAAGGTAAAATGTCGTGACATATATCAAGCGGTGCTAACGCATCGCTTGATACGCAAGAATAATAACAGTACAATTTTAAAAAAAATTGCTCCGGCAAAATGCCAGAGTCGATCAAAACACCAGTCTGTAGTTCACTTCCGCTCACTACCCCACCTATATATCCCATCTCGGGACACTCACCATGCACTTATCAGAATTAAAGGCGTTACACGTCTCAGCCTTGCTAGAAATGGCCGTAGGCTTAGACATTGACAATGCCGCACGGATGCGCAAACAAGAACTCATGTTCGCAATCCTCAAAAAACGCGCGCGAAGTCCGGCGAACAAATTTTTGGCGATGGCGCACTCGAAGTATTGCCTGACGGTTTTGGATTTCTCAGGTCACCGGATGCCAGTTATATGGCATCGACCGACGATATCTATATCTCGCCTTCGCAAATCCGTCGTTTTAATCTGCACACTGGCGACTCCATCGAAGGTGAAGTGCGAACGCCGAAAGACGGCGAGCGTTATTTTGCCTTGGTGAAGGTTGACAAGGTCAACGGCGAGTCACCGGAAGCGTCTAAGCACAGAATCCTGTTTGAAAATTTAACCCCCCTGCACCCGAACGTGCCATTGCGCTTAGAGCGTGAAATGAACGGTCAGGAAAACATCACCGGCCGTATCATTGACTTGATCGCCCCTATCGGTAAAGGCCAACGCGGCTTGCTGGTAGCATCACCCAAATCGGGTAAGTCCGTGATTCTGCAACATATCGCTCACGCGATTACCGCAAATCATCCGGATATCACGCTGATCGTTTTGCTGATCGACGAACGTCCTGAAGAAGTAACCGAAATGCAGCGTTCGGTGCGCGGTGAAGTGGTTGCATCGACTTTCGATGAACCGGCTACCCGCCACGTTCAAGTCGCCGAAATGGTGCTGGAAAAAGCCAAGCGCCTGGTCGAAATGAAAAAAGACGTGGTGATTTTGCTCGACTCGATCACACGTCTGGCACGCGCTTACAATACCGTCATCCCTGCTTCCGGCAAGGTATTGACCGGTGGTGTTGACGCCAATGCGCTGCAACGCCCGAAACGCTTCTTCGGCGCTGCCCGTAACATCGAAGAAGGTGGTTCGCTGACGATTATCGCGACCGCCCTGATCGAAACCGGTAGCCGTATGGATGACGTTATTTTTGAGGAATTCAAGGGTACCGGTAACATGGAAGTACACCTTGAGCGTCGCCTCGCAGAGAAACGCGTTTACCCTGCGATCAACCTGAACAAGTCTGGCACCCGTCGCGAAGAATTGCTGATCAAGCCTGATCAATTGCAAAAAATCTGGATCTTGCGCAAGCTGCTGTATAGCATGGATGAGATCGAAGCGATGGAGTTCATCCTCGACAAGATGAAAGCGACTAAAAACAATGCAGAGTTTTTTTGAAATGATGCGTCGCGGAGGCTAAGCCCCTTCAAAGTTTAGGCTGATAACGAAACTTCGCTATCAGCGATAAAAAACCCGCTAGATTTTTCAATCTAACGGGTTTTTTTATACACGCATTTTTACGAAATACCGGATTTGCTTATTGGCTTGCAAGACCGGACTTATCCCAACCGCCCCCGATCGCCTTGTATAAACTGACCAGTGCGGATAAATGGGCGCGCTGAGTCTCAACTAGTGCAGCCTCGGTTTGCTGCAAATCACGCTGGGCATTGAGCACTTCGAGATAGCTGCTGTAGCCGTTTTTATAGCGTAACTCAGCCAGTCGCAAAGAGTCTTTCAAAGCCGTCACCCTGCGATTGCCGGCAAGATACATCTGCTGATTAGCTGAGGCATTATTCAATGCATCATGCACATCGCGAAAAGCACCCTGCACCGCTTGCAGATATTGCGCCATCGCCTGATCCTTGCGTGCCTCGGCACCCGAGACTACCGCCCCGATGGCGCCAGCCCGAAAGATAGGCTGCACCAGATTTGCGCCTACATTCCACAATAGCGAGGTCGGATCGAGCAAGTCACTAAATACCCTGGATTCATAACCGATGCCCGTGGTTAATTTAATGCTGGGAAAATACAGCGCCTTGGCTTGGCCGACATCGGCATTCGCCGCGACCAAGGCCTGTTCCGCAGCGATGATATCAGGACGGCGATTGAGTAAATCAGAGGATAAATCTGCCGGCAAATTCAACTGCTGATACAAGCTAACTATGCTATTGCCGCGAACCAGGACCGGATTGGCAATTGCGGCAGGCGAGCGCCCCAGCAACACACTCAGGGCCGACTCAGTATTGGCAACGGCCTGCCTTGCCTGCGCCACCGTGATCTCGGCGGCAGCCATTTCTGACTCTGCCACATGTAAATCGAGTTCACCTATCGATCCGGCAGCGTAACGTTTCTGCTGTAAACGCAGGTTTTCCTGTCTGGTGCTCAAGCTCAATACGGCTAGCTCAACCTGGGCATCATAAGCCCGCAAGGCAAAATAACTTTGGGCAAGCGTCGCGTACAAAGTGCTTTGCACCAAACCGCGATTGGCTTCCTGCGCCAGCAAGCGTGCCTTGGCAGCTTCATCGGCACGCGACAACTTACCCCAGAAATCAACTTCATACGACGCATTCAAACCAAGCTGAAAATCCTTGGCGACAGGATTGGCACCGGCGCCTAACTTGCCGGCATTTTCGCTGGTGCGGTTTTTAGCGCCACTGAACGTAGCATCGACTACCGGATAACGGTTAGAGTTAGTCCCGGTCGCAGTCGCACGCGCCTCTTGTATGCGCGCGGCGGCCAAGGCAAGATCCTGATTATGCGCCACAGCTTCATCGAGCAAGCTATTCAATACCGGATCCCGGAAGCTTTTCCACCAGGCCAGCAAATCGACCGGGTTTGCCGTCTTTGCCTGGCCTGATTCTAGTGCGGCATTAAAATTGACAGAAGTATCGAGTGCCGGCCGCTGATAATCGGGCCCGACCGAACTGCAACCGGCCAGAGCCAGACTTGCAGCGAAAATACTCAATGTAAATGTTGATCTGAGCATGATTATTCCTTTGCAGCGACAACAGGAGCGTTGTGCAATATATGAACCGGATGATCGAAATCCCGCTCGGTAGTTTTAAAGCGCTTGTCGTTAATCAATTTAAAGAACAAAGGGACAAAGAAAATCGCCAGGAAAGTCGCGGCAAGCATGCCACCGAGCACACCGGTACCAAGTGACTGCCGCGCCGCTGCGCCTGCACCATGCGAGAAGGCCAGCGGCACTACACCAAGAATAAATGCCAGCGAAGTCATCAGGATAGGTCTGAAACGCAAACGTGCCGCCTCCAATACCGCTGCAACCGGAGCGTAACCTTCATGCACTTTCATGACCGCAAACTCGACGATCAGAATCGCATTTTTTGCCGACAATCCCAGTAAGGTCACCAAGCCGATCTGGAAATACACGTCGTTATTGAAGTGACGCAGGTACACCGCCAGCAAGGCACCAAAGATACCGAAAGGCATCGCCAGCAAGACCGAGAACGGCAACGACCATTTTTCATATTGCGCGGCCAAAATCAGGAAAATCATCAGGACACCTGCTCCCAGTGCCAGACCGGCCGCATTGCTGCTGCGCTTTTCCTGGAACGAGGCACCGCCCCAGTCGTACACGACATCAGTCGGCAAGACGTTTTTAGCGGCACGTTCCATGGCGGCGATTGCCTGTCCCGAACTAAAGCCAGACTTCGCCTCGCCTAATAATTTAATCGAAGGCAGGGCATTGAAGCGCTGCACCGAATCTGGCCCGGAAATATACTTGACCGTGGTAAAGGCGCGCATAGGTATCATCTGGCCGGCAGCCGAACGTACGTACATGCTACCAATATCATCCGGCTTGGCGCGATATTGCCCTTCTGCCTGCAACTGCACGGTGTAAATACGGCCGTTCTTGTTGAAGTCGTTGACGTAATAACTACCCATGGTCGCCGCCAGGGTATTGTAGATATCCGACAAACCGACTCCCATGGCGCGGGCTTTTTCATTATCGACATCGACATAGATTTGTGGCGAGTTGGCTTGCCACAGGGTTTTCACCCCGGCCAATTCCGGCTGCTTATTGGCTTCCGCAATTAACTGCGGCAACAATTCCGCCAGACGCTTGACACCGCCTTCACCCATGTTTTGCAAATAGAATTCAAAGCCACCCGTCTGTCCCAGACCTTGTATTGCAGGCGGGCTAAAGAACAAAGGCAAGCCTTCCTTGATACGGCCGGTTTTCATATAGCTTTCGCCTACCATTTGCTGGGCTGACTGGTTGCGCTCTTCCCATGGCTTGAGCGGGAAAAACATGGTCGCTGCGGAAGATTTCAAACCGCCACCGCCCAGAAAATCGAGACCGACCAAAGAAAAAGTCGTATCAATATTTTTATTCGTTTTCATCACGTCTTCAACTTGCAGCACCATTTTATTGGTGCGGTCGAGCGAAGAGCCTTCCGGCATGATGGCCGCACCTATGAAATAACCTTGATCTTCATCCGGCACCAAGCCGCCAGGTACGTTTTTCCACAGCACGCCAGTAACCACTATCATGCCGGCAAAGACCACCACTCCCAGTACCGCACGCTTAAGGAAAAAAGTCACACCGTTGGTGTAGTGCTTAGTCAGGCGCAAAAAGGCCGCATTGAACCAGGTGAAAAAGCGATTATGCTTTTCTGCACCAGGCTTGAGTAACAGCGCGCACAAGGCCGGCGTCAGGGTCAGGGCAACCAGACCGGATAACACCACCGCAATTGAAATCGTGACCGAAAACTGACGATACAATTCGCCGGCCAAACCACCAAGGAAAGCGATCGGACCAAAGGCGGCGACCAACACCAGCACAATCGCAATCACAGGACCGGTCACTTCATGCATCGCCTCAATCGCCGCCTCTTTCGGCGTCATGCCCTCTTCGTTCATCAGTCTTTCGACGTTTTCGAGTACCACGATAGCGTCATCAACCACGATACCGATCGCCAACACCATACCAAACAAGGTCAGGGTATTAATGCTGTAACCGAGCAAATGCAAGCCAGCCATGGTACCGATCAGGGATACAGGAACTGCCAGGGTAGGAATAATCGTGGCGCGCCAGCTTTGCAAAAACAGGTACACAACAATGAACACCAGCACCATCGCCTCAGCCAGAGTCTTTAATACCTCGGAAATCGATTCGGTCACAAACGGGGTGGTATCGTAAGGCGTCGAATATTCCATTCCCTCAGGAAACTTCGCTTTCAAGTTCTTCAAAGTTTGCTCTACTGCCTTGCGGGTATCGAGTGCGTTGGCACCGGTTTGCAGGAACACGCCGATGTTGGCAGAAGGGTGGCCATTGACGCGGCCGTACAGGTTGTAATCCTTGGAACCAAGTTCTACCCGCGCCACATCTTTAATCCGTATGGTAGCGCCACCTTTGGCCGCCCTGACGATGATATTGTCAAATTCAGCCGGTTCCAGCAAGCGCCCCTTAGCGGTCACGGTCATCGTCAACTCTTCCGAATTATTCGGCGGAGCGCCAACCTTGCCAGCGGCATATTGGGCATTTTGCTCGGTAATGGCATTCGAAATATCGGCTACCGTAACACCTAGCTGCGCCATCCTATCCGGCCGCATCCAGATCCGCATGGCGTAATCCTTGGCACCAAAAATCTGCACATTGGTAGTGCCCGGTACGCGCTTCAATGCATCAAGTACGTTTTGGGTTGCGTAGTTAGAGAGAAAAAGCGCATCGTAACGATTGTCAGGTGAGTATAAGGCTGCGACCACCAGAAAATTCGACGAGCTTTTTGACACTGTGACGCCCTGACGCCGCACTTCCTGCGGTAATTTGGCATCAGCCTGACGTACCCGGTTATTCACGTTGACTGCGGCGATATCAAGATTGGTACCGACTTCAAAAGTGACGTTAATCGAGACACGGCCATCAGCCGACGAGACCGAATCCATGTACAACATGTGTTCGACGCCATTGATTTGCTCTTCGATCGGTGCGGCGACGGTACGCTCCACCACTTCGGCCGAAGCACCCGGATAAAAGGCAGTGACGTTAACCACCGGCGGAGCGATTTCCGGGTAGCGTGAGATTGGCAGGACGCGCAAGGCGGCCAAGCCGGCCAGCACTATAATCAACGACAAGACTGTCGCGAAGATAGGCCGGTTAATGAAAAACTTTGAAAACATAATCTATTCCTTAAGGCCTTAGCTTAGTGTGCAGCGGGGGTGCTGGCGGCGGCTGGTTTGGCTGGGGTAGCTGACTGGGTAGCTGCATCTTTAGCTGCGAGGGCAACTGGTGTCACCGTCATGCCCGGGCAAAATACCGTATGCGCCTTGATCACGCCATCGACCAGCACGCGGTCACCGTTTTGCAAACCCTTGGTGACTATCCACTCACCATTCGACCAACCATCCAGCTCTACCGGTCTAGGCGCAAGCCGTTGTCCGCAATGGTAACCATAAAATCCATCTTGCCTTGGTAGGTCCCAGATCGAGTCTGGCACGTTGACTTGAGCGCGCACTTGGCGCAAGGCAGCATCAGCCGCCTCAAAGCTAGATTTGGCATCATCAAATTCTTTCTGACTGATCGCCTTATCGCTGCAAACGGTGTCAGGCGCGCCAGTTCACGCTTGGCCTGATTGAGCTTGGCTTCGCTCACGCCTGCCGCCGCTTCTGCCGAGGCAAGTTGGGTCTGCCAGTGCCCGGGTCAATCTGAAACAACACAGTCCCTGCTGACCGATGCGGCGGAACAGGTATTTAGCGAAAAAGGCGTCACGCGTACGACGCTCAATGAGGTCGCCTGCGCCGCCGGCATGACACGCGGTGCGATTTACTGGCACTTCAAGGATAAAACCGCGCTGTTTCAGGCCATGTGCGACCGCGCCTTTCTGCCCATGGATGCCTTGCTCAACGGCATTGCCAATGCCCCGGACATAGATCCGATTGATGCACTACGCCAGATGATGGTGCATTTACTTCAGCAGATCGCCACCGACAAAAGACAAAGACGGGTATTTGACATTATTTTCCATCGCTGTGAAAAAACCGAAGAAATGGCGTTTTTTGCACTGGAACAGGAAAAACGCGCGGAATGCCTGTCGCAGATGGAGGTCATCATGCAAGCTGCGGTTACACACGGAAGATTACCGGCCAACACCAACACCTGGATCGCGATGCAGGCAATCCACTCGTATTTGATAGGGTTGATACACGAGTGGCTGATCGACACCTCCGCTTACGATCTGGAACAACATGCAGAAGACCTGATAGATATGTTCTTAGCAGGCTTAGTCGCCCGCCCGCCCTTGCAAAAGAATACGGCAGGTAGTTGTACGCCGCCCTCAATCCGCCCTAAATCTGATCGGTCACTGTAAAAGCCGGAAAAGCTCGGCGTATCAGCAATGGCCACCCCACACCAAGGGTGGCTTCATTACTGCTTCCTTACCGCGGCGCGTGACAGCTAAACCGGCAGCCTCCAGTGAAAACGCAGCGCCAGTGCCCGCAGAAAAAAACACACACACCTATCCCCGCCAGCAGGGCCGCCGACTCGCTCGCATTGAGCTTCTCCATCAAGAGATAAGTCCAGCATCCGGCAAACGAGCAAGTCGCATATAACTGCCCGCGTTTGAATACCAGCGGAATCTCATTGCAAATGACGTCACGCAATACGCCGCCAAAAATTCCGGTAATTACGCCCATCATCACGCACACAAACATCGGCATCTGCGCATCTGCCGCCAATGAGGCTCCGGTCACGCTAAATAAGCCTAGCCCCAGCGCATCGGCATAATTGATAGCTTTTTCGGCGGAGGCATGCCGTAAATGGCGCGAGAAAGGAATCGCGATCAGCGCCATCACAAAAATCAGTATCGGATACTCCTGATGCTCAACCCAAAACAGCGGACGCCTATCGAGCAATAAATCCCTTAAGGTCCCGCCGCCAAATGCGGTAATGAAGGCGACCGTAAACACGCCGACCGCATCCATCTTCTTTTGCCGTGCCTCAATAAAGCCGGAACAGGCGAATGCGATGACCCCCGCCACTTCAACGGCTTGCAACACCGTACTCATTTCCAAATGCAAACGGCTCATTTCTTATCCATATTTTTTAGTATTTACGATATCTGGCAAAATTTTAAGGCTTTCTACCGCCAATAGGCAAAATAGCATAGGGAAATTTCATCATTATTTATTCGGCGCCCCCCCGCATATCCTTGCATTCACTGAGTGTATGATCAAAAACTTAGAAAATCCTTGCGCCGGCCTTAGCTGATCCTAGATCAAACCTCTATTTCCATTGTATAATCAGCAGCTTGGCATCAAGTTGATACCAATTTTAACCTAGGCAAGTGATACTCAATCGGGTCAAGAAGCAAGGCGACCGACGAAGTGCGTATTGGCTACCCATCTTTTTTTAGAGGCAAGCATGAAAGACGGCATACACCCAAATTATCGTGAAGTTTTGTTCCACGATGTTTCTAACGATTTCAAATTCGTCACTCGTTCGACTATCAACACACGTGACAAAATGGAATTCGAAGGTAAAGAATATCCACTGGTGAAGATTGAGGTTTCTGCAGAATCCCATCCTTTCTACACTGGTAAGCATAAAATTGTTGATACCGCTGGTCGCGTTGACAAATTCCGCAAAAAATTCGGTACTGTTGGTTCCAAAACCTCAGTTGTTGAATAAGCGATATTGCATTTGTAGTGTGAAAAAGGCAGCTCAGGCTGCCTTTTTTTAATCTGTTTAGCCTACCCCATCAAGAGATATGAAGCCTGTCCGTCTTCCTGCCGCTGCGACTAATGCGCTTCCACGCTGGGTAATTTTTGCCCTGTGTCTGCTGTATATTCTGCCCGGACTAATTGGCAGAGATCCATGGAAAGGCGATGACGCAGCCAGCTTTGGCATCATGTGGACGATGGCGCACGGTGGCTTACACGATTGGTTGTGGCCTCACATTGTCGGCATGCCTATGCCCGAAGAAGGCCCGCTGGCATTCTGGCTAGGGGCAATTTGCATTAAATTATTCGGCTGGCTGCTCGGTGACCCAATGGCGGCACGCCTGTCTACCGGATTGTTTTTCATGCTGGGCGCACTCTCGGTCTGGTACTCCACTTATTTACTCGGACGCAGAACCGAGGCGCAACCCTTAAAGCTAGCCTTCGGCGGACAACCTGAACCGCGTGATTTTGGCCGCACTCTGGCCGACGGCGCCTTGCTTATTTACATAGGCAGTCTCGGCCTGCTGGTACGCAGCCACGAAACCAGTGCCGAAACCCTGCAAATTTCTTTGGTCGCCTATGCACTCTACCTGAGCGCCAGACTATTTGACGCCCCGGCAAAAAAAGGCGCACTCAAGCTTGGCCTGATACTTGGATTAATGGTGTTAACGCGTGGCTGGGTATTGCCCGCCGCATTATTTGCCAGCCTGGTCGCGATGAGCCTGTATCGCCGGCAAACGCAATATAAGCTAATGCTACTGCTATCGCTGCCGCTTGCCATTGTTGTCGCGGCAAGCTGGGTACTGGCGGTTGCCCTGATTCATCCGTTTGACAGTTCACCGTATCCGGCATGGATGCTGTGGAATTATCGCCAGATCGGACTGCCATCGATCACCAGTATTTCTTATTTCTTTAAATATGGCATCTGGTTCGCCTGGCCAGCCTGGCCATTTGCGGCATGGGCCATCTACGCCTGGCGCAAACAGGAAAGAGCCTTACATATCTCCTTACCGGTTAGTTTCTTGCTTTGCTTTTGTAACACTGGCCTTCATCAATAACGACCCGGAAGAAGCAAACTTACTCCCCATCCTTCCTCCGTTAGCGATCCTTGCCGCCTTTGGCCTGCCAACCATGAAGCGCAGCGCGATTAATGCTGTCGACTGGTTTGCGGTGATGATACTGACCGGTGTTGCCAGCATCGTCTGGTTGTATTGGATTGCCGCACAAACCGGTTGGCCAAGCGCCATGGCAAAAAAAGTGGAGGCCTGGGCTCCGGGGTTTCATTCAGAATTCAGTATTTTTACCTTCATTGTTGCCTTGCTCGCCAGCATTGCCTGGTTCCGTCTGGTGTACTGGCGCATCTCCCGCCAACCATCTGTTTTATGGAGAGCCGTAGTGCTGTCTGGCGGCGGTGCAATTTTATGCTGGGTATTGCCGATGACTCTTTTTCTTAGCTTAATTAATCAAAGAATTAGTTATGCCACGGTATCCTTGCAGATGGCAGAACATTTAACGCAAGCATACCGATGCATTGATAGCAACGCAGGTCCATCTCAACGCGCCTCTTTCGCCTTTTTTGGTAAGCTCAAGTTTGCCGGTTTTTCAGATCAGAATTGCGATGTACTGTTACTACAAGGCAACCGTAATTCACCACCACAAATAGCAAGTCAATTATTCCCGGGGATATGGCAACTTGAATGGCAAGGCCATCGCAATGCTGACAAAGACGAATTTTTCTCCTTATATAAAAGAAAACAAGAGCAATAAAACCAGACGAGCGCATGCGGATCAAAAACCAGTCCCGCCAGCGCTGATTTTTTGAACAAATTTTCTAGTCCACCGCCAACAACGAACAAAATACAGACCAGTCAGCACAATGAATCAGACGAGGGTTATCCCTTTCTTAAGAATCAAAGCGATACCTGCTGCGGCACTGACTGCAATCGTATTTTTATCGATTACGACATGGCTATGCTGGCTATCCCTGCAGATATCGAGAGAAGATCTACAGCATAGGCTGCAAGAGCGGGTATTTCAGCATCACGCCCTGATACAAAACGAATTGGATCATGAAGTATCGCAACTGGAATCTTTCGTCAGCCTGTATCACATATCCCCGTCATTTGATCGTTACGTATTTCATTCATTTGCAAATATAGAAAATCAACCCTGGCTGGTGGCCAAGCTCTTTTCAAAAAAAGTGAAGCCCGAGGATTTTACTCAATTTGAAAATGAGGTAAAAACCGATACCTCGGTTGATGTCAGAGGCTATCCGAATTTTGCCATACAAGATAAGCTCGCACATCAGGATGCACTGGTGGCACTGTATCTGGAACCGCGCCAACTCCTGCAAAAAGTACATGGCCTTAATCTGGAAAAATGGTTTCCGCAGGGAAGCAAACGCATGAAGGAAAGCGGTCAAACCCTTTCTTTCATGCTCAATACACATCCCGTACTGAAAGGAAATAACATCATCCTTTCGGTTCCCGTGCATGAAACCCGCCTCCCCATAGGCACGGCAACACAAAGGCAGATAGCATTTATCGGGACATTTACCACCGTCATCTCGGTTGATAAATTACTTCATGACTTATTCAGCGATGCCAATTTCGAATTATCTGAAGCCACCTTGTCCGGCAGCGGCTTCGACGATGAGGCACTGAACATCCATTTACAATTGAAGCCGGAGAAAAAACTCACATCTAATGTGTTACGGCAATCCTACCATTTCATGCTCCCCCTGTCGGTTCCGGGAAAGAAATGGTCGATAGACTATCAAATAAAAACTGCCGAGACGATTAAAGATCAACGCGCCGTCTGGCTAATTGGCCTGATCGGTTTCCTGTTAAGCATGTTTGCCACAGGCTTTGTTTACCTCACCGTCCATACCGGAAAAATCGCGCATAGAATCGCCCGCGATATGACTAGCGCCCTACACCAAAGTGAAGAGTCCTTGCTGGAGACCCAGAGGCTGGCAAAAATGGGAAGTTTTCAGCTCAATCGGCAACTGGAAATGAGCGCTATATCCGGTAATATTTACGCGCTGTTCGGATTTGGCACAGAGGCGGCAATGGTGAAATTCGATCAGATTCTTCAGCATGTCGCCCCGGAAGATAGTGCCGCCTTCAGCGAAATCATCAACCTCGCATACGAAACCCCGGTACATACAAAGCTCATCGTTAAAATTGAGACCAGTGAAATTTCATGGTTAAGTCTTATCGTAGACTCCAGCTTGATTGATGGCAGCTTCACACTACGGGTAATCGCCATGGATGTGACTGAAAAATATCTGGCGGAACAAAAGATAAAACATCTGGCCTATCAGGATACCCTGACCGGCCTGGCCAATCGCGCCAGCCTGCGCATAGCGACCGAACAAGCGCTACTCCACTCGAAAAATGACAAACAGCGACTCGCATTATTGTTTCTCGATCTCGACAGGTTTAAGTTTATTAATGACACCGTCGGTCATGATATCGGCGATCAGGTCCTGATTGAAATAGCGCTACGTCTGCGTAGCGCCGTCAAGAGCCGTGATTTTATCGCCCGCCTCGGCGGCGATGAGTTCGTCATCCTGCTTGACGAGTTAACATCCGAAGCTGACCTCAGACTCATCGCCAATCGCATACTCGCGCTGGTAAGCGCCCCTATGTTAATGGGCAATCACACGTATTACCTCACTACCAGCATAGGCATCTCGATAGCCGAAAATGCTTATCCGGATGCCGATGTCCTGATGAAACAAGCCGATATCGCCATGTACCATAGCAAGGAAAAAGGGAAAAATAAATACACTATTTTTTCCAGCCATATCGCCGAAGCGCTGGAGACAAAAAACAAGCTTGAACAGGAATTAAGAATCGCAATAGACGAATCACGCTTCATTCCTTATTTTCAGCCGCAATACCGCGTCGACACCAATCAACTTTGTGGCGCTGAAAGCCTGTTGCGCTGGAATCATCCGACCCGCGGCATACTCTCAGCCAAAGAGTTCATACACACTGCGGAAGAATCAGGCCTGATCATTCAGATCGGCAATCAGGTCCTGATCGACGTCTGCCAGACCATTGCTCGCTGGGATATGCCAGAGGATTTCGTGGTCGGAGTAAATATTTCGAGTTTGCAATTTTTCCAGATAGGCTTTGTTGATTTCGTCATCCACACCATACGCCAATCCGGTATTGCACCGCAAAGGCTAGAGATAGAAGTGACAGAAACCATGATCATGCAAGACACCGAAGTTGCCAGAACATGCCTGGAGCAATTGCACGCTTTCGGGGTCGGCATCAGCATCGATGATTTTGGCACCGGCTATGCATCACTGACCTACCTGCGCGACTTCCCGGTCCAAAGGATCAAGATAGACCAAAGCTTCGTCAAGGGGCACACCAAAAATCACAAGGATATGGCGATCGTCAAAGCCATCTCTACGCTAGGTCATGATTTTGGCATGCAAGTAATCGCCGAGGGCGTAGAAACCGAAGAGCAACTAGCATCCCTTAAGCAGATAGGATGCGACTTATACCAGGGGTGGCTACGTTCCACCGCCATCCCCGCTACGGCAATCGAGCAACTGCTGGCCAAACACGAGGGCTTGAGTTAATTAACCGCACCTGATAACGAACCTGATAAGACACTGAGGAAATTCATGTTTTCACATAGACGACGGCAACTTCTCAGTCGCTCCGCTAAAACGCTGGCGCTTGCACCATGGATCGCGGCTATCACCACTCTGGCATGGTCAAAATCCAGAAATCAAACGCTCAGGGTCATGCTGCCATCGATTCCCTACTTTGAACTGATCAAACAGAGCCTCAAAAAAATCAGCCTGAGCACTGGCATCCAGATTGAGGTGGATATATTCCCGTATCTTGAAATGCGGAAAATTCAGCTTAATGAGCTACAAAAAAAGACCGGAAAATACGATCTGATTATTTTGCTTACCGCTTGGAAAACCGAATATGTGCGCCTAAATTTATTAGCCGATCTCAATACCGAGCAAAAAAATGGCAGACTCACGATTGATCAGATCGACGATTTCATCCCCGCCTTTCTCACCGTGGCTGGCAAAGTAGGTGGCGCCAGAGGATATCTGGACGGCCCCCGGGCACGCTTATATGCGCTCCCTATGGGCACCGAAACCAGCATCATGGTTTACCGCAGCGATATCTTTAAAAAGCATGGCTGGAAAGCGCCACAGAACTACGATGAATTACTCGCTTTAATAGCGCTAATACGGCAACGGGAACCCGGACTCATCCCCTTGTGCAGCAGAGGCGCGCGCGGACACCAGATTACCCATGCCTGGCTACTGCACTTCAATTCCTACGGTGGCGAAGTATTCGATAACGATTGGCAACCCAGGGTAAATAGTGCCGCAGGCATCAAAGCAATTGAAATACTTAAAATAATCCACAGCACGACCAAGGACGGAATACTCAAGAATAATTTTGCCGACATGGGCAATGCCTTCATCACAGGCGAAGCAGTCATGTACGTCGACTCTTCGTTTATTTCCAATATCATCAACGATAGAGTCAAATCCTCCGTTCAGGACAAAGTCGCTTACGCCCTCCATCCCAAAGGCACAATCCACTCCTCAGAAACCGGAGGATTTGCCATCGCCGTTCCGCGCAATGCGCCCTCCATCAACCAGGCACTGCAAATACTGTCTAGCCTGACCACGCGGGCACAGGAAAAAGCCATGGCCAGAATCGGCGGCATACCGGTACGCAACAGCACCTTGCGCGACCCTGAACTAAGAATTTTATTCCCTGAATACACGGTACTAGAAAAACAAATCGACTATGCCAATCCGGATTGGCGCCCCATCATTCCGGAATGGGCAATTATTAATGAAGAAATTCTGGGTAACTTAATCCACGATGCAGTAGCCGGCCTGATCACCCCAGTCGCCGCCCTAGAGTTGGCTCAGGAAAAAATCCGCAGCGTGATGCGGCAATCCGGATATTATAAAAAACGCTGAGCAAACAATGCCGGCAAGCTATGCTCTTGCAAATTTAGCGGAGCCCTGTCATAATACTCGTATGCGTTGCCGAGATGGCGGAATAGGTAGACGCACGGGACTCAAAATCCCGCGCTGCAAGGCGTGCCGGTTCGATTCCGGCTCTCGGCACCAAAAGAATTATAAGGCTCTCCTCGTGAGAGCCTTTTTTTCGTTCTGTGCCTATTAGTCCAGAAGAGGGGGAAAATTTTGCCAATATTCACATAGGTCGTCAAAAAATAAGCGCTCGCGACGCAAAACTACTCATCACGCTCAGGGCCTTGGCCTGTATACCGAATCAGTCGGCAACAGCATCGCCATTTCAGTTGGCAGTAGGAGAATTGTAGTAGCCTGGGCTTACCTGCCGCACAGGTTTTTTTGCATTGCTCAGCATCGTAACCCAAGCTCAAGGCCGAGGTAATCGAATTGCATTCGACCGCATAGGGTGCCGTCCACAGCATGAGTCGCCTGTATTTCCGGATGCAACTGCGCCTCTATCTGCTGCCTTAGCTGCTCAAATGCCAGCGCAGTCAGGCGATGCGGACTATTTGGGATATGCACATGGACTATATTTTTTTCCGGGATGCTTCTGGCCTGCTTGTAATACTGCTCTACATATAAAACATCATTATTGAGTAGATCAACATTGTCTCGCATATCACCGTTGAGCATCATTGCATTCACATCTATCGATTGTTTGCTACTGACACCGTTGCGACGTCGAATTAAATTTACACTATCAGCGCCATCGACATTAACACCGCCAGCAGCGGCCAAGAGATCAATAAGCGTTCGCTTCCCTTCTATAGGGTAGCGCCCTGGTCGATTTACCTGCCCCAATACGGAGACCTGCTGGCTCTGCATTAATGAAACTATTAAATTAACTTGCGCCTTACGAAGAAACCCACCGCTTTCAAGCAAATTTGAAATTTTTTGCTCTGCATTGTAAGTCGACATACCCGCCACGCTGACTTCACCGATCAATGGGAAACTAATTTTGCCAGCTTCACTCACTCGCGTTTCTAAGCCAAGATCTGGATTGCCATAAACCGCAATTTTGACTATATCTCCAGCGCCCAATTGTAGATTTTCAGCCGCGCCCGCTTCGACAAAAAGCACACTAAAGATGCAGAGTATCGCGCCTATGATTTGACTCATTGTTTCAACCCAGTCGTACAATAAAAAAAACAAACCAAGAAAAATCGAAGGCGTTTTTCATTTGCGAGATATTTTTTTATAAGCCGGCAATGCCACGTTTAAGCGCATCATCATTATTTTTTTTACTTGAACTCGGCGCGACACTTGCTGCCGCAGACTTGGTTTCAGGCGTTGGTGCAGTCGTATCCTTTAATGGTGTTAAGTATTCGATTTTTGCATCGGCACGAAGTCGTGCCAACTCGGCCTGTGATGCGAGCTTATTACTTTGATCGAATAAGAATTGCCCGATCTGCGGCTCGGCAATTTCTAAAGTAACAGGAACTTCTTTCACCTCATTAATCGCAACGATGACATTACGATCGCCTTCTTGAACCACCATCAATTGTCCCTTCTTCATACTTTGTAATTTGCTGACCAACTCTAAGGGCATCTCCAAAGTACTCTTCACCATTTTGCTGCGTACAAATTCCATTTTATGCAAAGTGAGCCAGCTAGCGACCTCTTCCAGCGATTTTGATTCGCCAATGAGCACTTTAAGTTCGCTACTAAAATCTTTTTTTGCAAAAATCAGCTGACTCATATCAAATATTTTTCTTTGCGAAAAAATTTCTGGATGCTGATTAAAATACACTTTAATTTCATCCTTAGTCGGCTTTGCGTTTGCAGCCAAACGTTTCTCCAGATAGGCCTGCGCCACAATTTGAGATTTGGCACGTTCAATTGCTTGCATTACAGCAGGATCACGATCGACTTTATCTTTCACCGCCTGCCCTTGTAGTAATTGTCTATCGATCAGCGACTCTAACAATTGTTTACTCGCGAGTTCTTTCTGCTCGGCAGGAATCTGCACGTTGCTACGCATCAGTTCATCATTCATTTGATGAACGGTAATTTCTTGACCATTCACGACGGCTAAAGATTGACTCGCTACTTTTTCTTTCGAACCGCAAGCCGTTAAACAAGTCACCGATGCCAACAATGCCATTGCAGCGAGTCTATTGGCCTTCTCAGCCAAAATATTTTTCATGGACCACGAGGAGATATCAGCATGCATAAACAACTTTCTTATTACGACAAAATAGACTTCAATAGAGAAAACGAAATGCTCCTTCGATTGAAAAGACGGCGACACTTTGGCCTAAGGCTTTAGTGCAAATCCCATGTTGGCCCCATCCGCTTGCGGCGCCTTAACTGATACACGGCGAAGCCCGCGCCTAGTATGCCTATCGCCCATGTTTGAGGTTCATCACCGCGCCTATCATCCTCACGCTGAGAGCGTTGTGAAAATCCAAACTTTAAATAGTCCCCCTCTTCTGTGACAATTTTATTTAAAGCGGAAGAGAACTCCAGAACTTGATTCCATTCCGGTTTGATAGAGGAGACTTGAGCTTTCTCGAAAAGCTTAATGGGCGCGCTAGCATGCACTTGGCTTAAAACGCACAGACTGAGAACAATACTTATCAATCGCAACTTTTTCATCTTAGCACCCAGCATAAAGATACCGCAAAATCGTAAGCATCAGCGCCAATTGCACGCTGTCGAATGAAGCTGATTCCTCTCCAATAGGCGCAAGTGTAGTGTGTGAATATGACAAGAGAATGACCGTTAGCGGCCATCAAAGGCGTTCAAAAAAATTAGCTTTTTAGTCAGCGCCAACAAGCAAATGGCTCGATAGAGGCGAAGAATTTTGTACGTATTTGAACAAAGGCAGGCCCGGCACGCATATCCCATGCGGGTTTGCAGGCATGTAGTCGGGAGAGGCGCATGCCCATTGCGTCTTGCGGCAGGCTATTTTTAGATGGGACAGTACGAGAGAACATGAAGCGGATGGCGCAAGTAAGCGCCATCCTAAAACTACTTTGAAAAAAGGGACGACACTAAGCCGCTGGCAACACCAACTCTAAGCGTGCCGCAATTTTTTGGATATTTGGCAGTGAAATTAAGTGCGCATAAATACAGGCTAAATGGCCATTGCGTGCCAATGCCAAGAGTTCAGCATCGGTCAGAGCATTCATACGCTCTTCGTTAATCACGCTAAAGCCGTCCAAAGTGAAGGTCTCACCTTTTTGTGTATTGACGCTAACCATTCTAGGAATTAACAGATCCAATTCTACGAAATGTTTCACCATATTGGTGGTCTGCGCGGTATGGGTACGGAAATTATTTAAGAGTTCAAGTATCCCATTGAGCATCTCTGACTCGGTGCCATCTTCCGCAAACAAACGCTCGCCATCTTGAGCAGCGTAGCCATCTGCCTCTTCATCGATCATGACACCGAAGCGTTCCGAATCCTCGTCGCCTTGCAGAACGAAAGGATAACGGCGCACAAATGCAGGAACATAAGTATTGTCCCAATGACCTTCGGCATTCACAAACAGATTTTCACTATCGCGCAAACCTGTGAGAACTAAAGGCACACCGCCACCGTGTTGATCGGTAACAAATACGATAGGGTATTCACGACAAACATCGACAAACTCGGCTGCAACCACGGGAATAGAATTGGTTTTAGCTGCATACGAATAACCTTTAGCCAAAGGTTTAAAACGCAGATCGCGATGGGTAACGCGGTCTATCGTCACTGGTTTTTTATAAAACATTAATGTCGACATGGATTTCATTCAATAAAGTGAGGGATCAGCGATCAATTGGACAAGACTTGCACGCCCTTATGCGGCGCAGGTATTTTAGTAGAAATACGCTAGTTTGTGTGTCTACTATAAGAGCGAGTTTTCATATAAAGCTAAAGATGTCACGGTGCTCAAGAAAAAAATCAAACAAAACACGCTCCACCAGCTCAATTGCGTTTTGCTGGCACTATTGGGCGCAGCGTTGGGGTAGGCGTGGCGGCTTGATTATTCGGTTTTACTGGCTTTGTTGGCGCGGGCGTTGTTGGGATGGCGACCTGTCCGGCAATTTGAGATGCTGCCGGCATAAATTGCCACTCCGTGTAAGAAGTTTTTCCTTCAAAGCTTTGAAATGGCGCATCAAAGTTTCCTAACTTAACGGGAGTCAGTGTCGATAAACTATATATGCCAACAATACCCGCGCCTAGCACTCGGCTCTCGGATGCGAGGGGCGATGCCACGGTAACAGTGCCCCATTCATCCTTGCCAGTAATCGGATCGGTATACAATTTGCGCAAATGCCGCCGCACATTTGGGAAGCGCGGATCTTTAAGCAAATCTTGCAAGGATTGTGGCGCACTAGGCTGACCATCCGGAGTTGCCGCAGCATAACTACTGAGGGCATCGCGAAACTCTTGGCCTATCGCCAACAACTCTTGTTCTGCGCTGCGGCGCGTCATGATAGCGCCTAATTGTAGAGACGCTGCGGTTGTTATCGATAGAATGACCAATAGTATCAACAATCCTAAATAGCTAAATCCCCGGCTATTAATTTTTAAATTAATTTTTAAATTAGCGTTAAATTTAGCTTTTAATTTAGCGTCTAAATTAACGCCCAAATGAGCGGCCATCATAGGCGATGCTAAGGCCCTCTTGTTCTGTCTTGTATTCGCTTTCATTTCTATTAAAAATCGGCAAATAGTTTGCCATTTCTATCGGCCCCTGGTGCACTACTCTTGATGCTATAAATCGAGCCTTTGTCACTAGCTTCCGGGGCTTCTAGCACCCAATTAATTGCGCTATCCACAATTGGATCAAAAGGTAGGGAGCGTAAATATTTTTTTTCGACCAACTCATTCAAAGTCTCAGGATAGCGTCCTGTATCAGCATAGAACTTATCAATGGTCTCACGCGTCATACGCAAGTTATCGGCCAAAACGGTCTCCTTTGCAGTGTCTATACTTTGAAAATAGCGCGGCATCGCCAAACTCGCCAAGAGCGCGACGATCGCTAATACCACTAATAATTCAATTAAGGTGAACCCCGAAGAGTGTCGCTTACCGGAGTCAGAGCTGCTCAAACCGATAGCGACATAATCACAAGCATCCCTAGAATTTATTCGACAAGTTTCAAGCATGATAGGTCTCACCATTTTTTATACGGAACACTGTTCAAACCAATCTTGAGTGAATTGGAATACACGTCGAAGATATCCTCCCCCTCCTGAGGGTCAGTCGCTTCACTGGCATAACTGCGCTTGCCCCAAGTTTGATCCTCAGATAAGTTCATATCCGTATTTAAAGGGTCGCGTGGCATACGCCGTAAAAAATAGATTTTGCTATGTTTTGGATCGCTTTGATCGACCACGCCATCGACCAAAATTCGAAGACTAGCTGGATAACCGCTGGCTCCCACAACTTTCTGTATGCGTCCTTCGTCGCCAGCCCGTTTGTAGGCGTCAATAGCCACACGAATTTCTCGTAAAGAGCGACGTAACTCTTGCTCCTGCGTGCGCTGCAAGGCAACTTGCGCCACTGGCAAAGTCAAATTGGCTAGCGCCCCCAAAATCGCCAAGCTTACTAGCAACTCGATTAAAGTAAATCCCGGCGATCTTGAGCATCGTCGGACGCTTGCTACACCGCGGGCTGAAATCAAAAACATCGTGGTCACAATTAAGGTAATACACGCATAGTTTGAGGTGCAGGCAAACTCACATTGATGGCGCGTCCGGAACTGCCGATTGGCGCACTAGCCAGTACTTGCAATGGCGAGGCATCACTTGCGACTAAAGAACGAAAAGTGATGGTGGCGACGGTTCCACTCGTGCTATTTGAACTAGTTCCAGTCGCCAAGCTATTCGCAGTCAGCAAAATTTCGCCCTTAGGATCAACCTGATTGGAGAAATCACTCGGTGCGCCAAATCGCCTCATAAAATCACCTTCGACCACTCGGACAACTTGAAAAATCTGGCTATCGAAACCAATAGTAAGCGGTAAGCTACTCAGCGCTTCTTCCGACTTCATACTCAGTTGCAGTGAAAAATTACTTCCCACTTTAGACTGATTAGCGCCCTTCCAGCTCAAACTGGCGGCACTAACCGGGGCTTCCTTTACATCCTCGTCAGCATTCACTGCAGTGGGAAGAGGTGCTAGCGGAGTTGCAGCGTCAGTCTCTATCCCATCTTTAAGCTTGGCAGAGGGTAGCGCTGCGGGGGCAGGAACAACACCTACTTCTTTCTGGCTGCTCACTTTCGGGCTAGCGGCTTTACTCGGGTTGACCGCAGGCTTAGTCTCAAGCACCGTAGAGCGCGCTGTCGACTCCGGCCGCAAACGCAGACTGGTTTCCGTCCCTCCCCTAAACTGCGCCATGGAAGCATCCGGACGTTGAATATTTCGAATTAGACGCGGGGTAATCGATAGAACGATTTCTGTTTTCTCATTATTGTTTTCTGTCGACCCAAACAAACGGCCCAATAAAGGTATGTCACCCATCGCTGGCACCTTGCTGGCTTTACTACGATCCTCATCATTGATCAAGCCAGCCAATACTTGCGTCTCACCGTCTTTTAAGCGCAATACAGTACTGGCGGTGCGCGTGCCGATTTGAAATGCTTTGCCTCCAGATTTCGTGGTGATTTCCGCAACAATATTGCTGACCTCCAAAGCCACTTTGATCGCAACATCGTTGTCCAGGTAAATGGTCGGCTCCACATCGAGCTTCAAACCTACATCGACATAATTAATCGATTCCGCGACGAAGCCAGTTGCAGTTGCGGTTGTTGTTATATTTGGCACCCTATCACCTATCAATATTTTCGCCTTTTCATGATTTCTAGCGCGAATTCTTGGATTAGCTAAGAGATTCGCATCTGAATCATTTTTACGCGCATTGAGTGTCACAGTCGGCGTCGGGCTTACGCCTATTGTTTTAGAGTTTAAATTACGCAAATCATTTAAAGTCACACCACCTGAGGCCATGGTGGTCAAAGGTGTCAGACTCATGCTATCTGGCCATTTAATTCCTAGCTCCAGCAAGCGCGTGCGCTTTACTTCGAGAATTTCCACTTCCAACATCACTTCCGGCTCGGCCACATCATGCAAGGCAACCAGTTTTTCGGCCAATTTAATCGCATCTGGGGTATCACGTACTATCAGCATGTTCAACTTTTCGTCGATCACCACATCGCGCGATTTAAGTATGGTTTTAAGCGTACTGGCGACCGCCTTGGCTTCCGCATTGGTCAGAAAGAAGGTCCTGATCAACATTTCCTGATAGTCTTTTTGCTTGGCTACCGTATTTGGATAAATCAAAATAGTATTTCCATCCAGGACTTGCTGATCCAATTGATTGCTTAATAAGGTATAAAAAACAGCGGATTCTATCGTGCTGTTTTTCAAAAAAACCGAGGTTTTCTGATCGGTTTTGACATCTTTATCAAATACAAAATTCAGTCCGGAACTACGAGAAATAACTTCAAAGACCTGTTTGATGCTGACATCCTTAAACTCTAAAGTAATCGCTTTTTTAAAGCTGTTTGCCAATTGTGATTCTGCCGATGGTCGAGCGTTTTGCTCGGCCATAGTCCGTTGCAAAAAATTTGCCGCTTGATTATTTGGATTTTCGGTAAGAACGATGGCAATTTTCCGTTTTGCCAATTCCACATTGTTACTATCGAGCGCATTTTCAGCCTCAGTCATCAATTGACTATGACGCATCTCCATATCTAACTTACGCAAACCATCGCGCGCCCTGTCATTCACGGCGTCCATATTTAATACACGTCGATATTGCGCTTCTGCTTCGACTTGATTTGCTGCCGCCGCATAGCGATCGCCTTGCTCTAGGAAATTTGAAATTGCTCTATCTCTAGTCTGATAATACGCGGTCTTAAACTCTATACTTTGCGGATCGAGCTTGCTGGCCTCTCTGAATTTTGACAAGCCATCTTCAATTTGGTCTTTTTCAACCAATTCTTTACCGGCCTGAAAGGCTTTTTGCCCGGCACAGGCGACCAAAGAAAATGCGATTACTACGCCAGTCGAAACCAGTAGCCATTTTTTTGCGATAGCTCGAAATTCAATATTCATAGATGCTTAAAAGTGCGTAAAACTACAGGATGTATAGTGGATTTGGATATGTCTGAGCGAATTAGAGCAGAACAAAGTGGCATCAATAGTTGCCCCCGATACTGAGTTGCTGCATCTGCTTCAAAGGCAAATAATTCAGTGTCAAGGTAGGCGGCAAGATAGAAGTGACTTGATAAACGCCTTCGATGACGCTGTCGGCATGCACGATAAAAACCTTTTCACCGCGCGCTAAATAGACTTCCCAAGCACCATCTTGTTTCATCTTTCCCAAATAGGTAAATGCTAAAGGCGGAGCCGATGGACGCGGCAACTCGGATGCTTTGGGCGCTGGCGGTGGAGGAGGATTCCAGCTTTGGCTATTAAATATGCTCTCTTCAGAACTCGCTTTACGGCCATCAGAAATCAAAGCAGCGCGTTCTTGTAGCGCATAGATAGTCTGCGTCTTGCCATTTTTAGCGACTGGCTTCGGGCTTACCGGGGGTGTCGTTGGCGTTTGTTGCTGTGCATTTATTTTGGGCACGTCCGCTCGCTCGTTAGGACGCGCCAGATTTGTGGTTTGTATGCCGCGTGGCACAGCATCTGCCACCTCAGTTTCTGGCGTTTTATCTGCAAAAAAAGCCAGATACGTCGCCACCACAACAGCGACTAGCATCAGAATATGTCTGAACTTCATTCTGGCACCGCTCCTTTCTCATGCCCGCTTTGCTTAGGTACGAGGTCCCCCAAATACAGACTAAAACGTAATTTAGCTTCCAGGATATTGCTACCTATAGCCTCGCGTTTAAAGCTCATTTCATCCAAGGAGGCAAAAGGTATTGCCAACAAGGTTTTTTCGCAAAACTGACGTATCACCAAATAAGGGCCTTTTACAGGCAGCTGAATTTGGTACACATAAGTATTGCTATTTTTATCGAAGTTAGATTTGTACTCGCCTTGATTCAGACTAAGTCCAAGCGACTCGGCAATTGTGAATAAGGTTTTCACCTGTTGCTCCGCGTAAGCTGTCTCTCCTAAAACATCAAAAAATTTCGCTCTATTTTGTTCTGAGACCGACAATACCGGAACGATAGGCCTTGCTAATGCAGTCTTCTGCAAATCAGATTTGGCAACTTGTTGCTCGATATTGAGCTTTACTAATTGCTGTTTTAGGTGAGGAATAAAGCCCACTAAAATTAAAACTGCGAGCAGACAAACGAGTAAGGCGACAATCAAACTCCAGCTTAAGCGTCTGAACAAAAAACGTGTTCGCAAAAGATAGAAATTGAATTTCGACAGCATTAGTGTATTCATTCAGCGAGCCCCGTCCACTGGGCTTCGAATTGAAAACGCACAGGGCGATTTGCATCTTGCTCATTGGTCTCGTGCTTACTCAGTGCCACGCGTGCAAAGAAATTCTGACGTTTGAGTCGTTCTATGTAAGCGATCATCTCACTGGCATTTTTCGCTTCTGCAGTGCCTTTGATCAGGTGTTTTTTTGCATCCGGCTCAACTGCTAATACCGCTATCGACGCTGGAGTTGCCGCCTCCATGGCGTCAAACAAATCACTCCAGGGTAAATTTAGCTGTAACACTGCGGCATTGATCGCATTTACCTGCGCTTCTGGGATGATGGTTTGTACAGCTTGAGGCTTAATCGAACGCCCCACTAGTAATTGCTGCTGCAGCTTATACAAGCTCAGTGTTAGTTTTTCGTTTTCCTGCATTTGTGAGGCGGCCATCAGTAACGCGGCTGCGCAAGAAATCAATCCCAGCACACCCAGTAGCCAGGTAATCGGGGCTATCTGCAGGAAGCTGCGATGCCAACTACGTGGTGCAAAATTTATTTGCGAACTCTTCATCCCTGCTTCCTTCGCAAACTTGTTTCTGATGTGGCGGGTAAAACTCGGTAGACCTCTTTTGAAGCTTGAATCTGGGTCTCCACCAGCTCAACTTTAGTCCTGATTAAATCCACGCTATCGAGTCGGCTGCATAACACGCTGCCATCGGTCGCCACTAGCCAGGCATCCGGCACCGCGCCACATACTTGCAACTGCGTCGGCTGTGGCAAGTTCAAACGTAAGGACTCGCGTTTTAGGTACTGGCACAACCAGGTTTTATTCTCATGACTAGCGGCCGTCAAATTGATAGAGCGCAGCGTCAGTATGCGATTTTGCGCGATGATCGCGAGTGTCAATTCCTGCTGATTAAGTACCGCGAACCAAGCGCCTGCAGCAATTTGTTTGCGCCAACGATTCCAGTGCCAGGTGAACTGTGGCAAAACATCGAGTAAAGTAAGCTGAAATTCCTGAGCGACCTCGCGCACCGCCTGCAGCAGCGAGCGCTGCAACGCACAGGCAAGAAACGGCAAGGCAGCATCCCAATCGGCAGCGATTTCCCAATCGTTCGTGGTCTCACCATACAAGGAAAGAAAGCGCAAAGACGCGGCGGCCTGACAATCTGAAAAACTAGAGACATTTTGCGGCGGAGTGACCATCCACATACGAAAACAAGCATCGGAAAAAACCACGGTAAGCGGCATTTTTTTACATTCAGTCTCAAGCAAAATCTGAGGTAAGCGTGTAGCAATCAGATTTGTAACTGACACCATAGAGTTTTCAAGCGCGCTGTCCCGCCACGCATGATCTGCCAAAACTTCGCTACGTCTAGGCCACCAGCCGCGCTCACGTGTCAGCTTTACACCTTGCTGCGAGATCTGTATTGTCAGGCTAGCCTTGCCCTCCTTAAAAAAATTACGCATGCAAAGTGACCCGTTTAATTTCGTCCAGAGTTGTCTCACCCATTTTTACCAAATCGAGTGCAGCCTCACGCAAGCTGCGCGTGCCATTTAAGCGAGCGGCCTCCTTAATATGCCGGATAGGGCTTTTTTCTATCACCAGTTCGCGGATCTCATCGTTCAAAGTAAGAATCTCGGCAATTGCGCGACGTCCTTTATAGCCAGTTCCACGACAATCTCCACAGCCAACGCCACGCTTAAACAGATAATCGCCAACGTTCTGGCGTTGTAGATTGACGCGCGCCAGATCGTAATCGCTAGGCAGATAGGCTGTTGCACAATGCGGGCAATTTAAACGCACCAGACGTTGCGCCCAGATCCCATTCAAGGCTGAAACGAAGGCATACGGATCGATGCCCATATGGGTGAATCGACCAAACACGTCGAACACGTTATTCGCATGCACAGTAGTTAGCACCAAGTGGCCGGTAAGCGCCGATTGCACGGCTATTTCGGCCGTTTCTTTATCCCGTATCTCGCCCACCATGATTTTATCCGGATCGTGACGTAGGATGGAGCGCAGGCCTTTGGCGAAAGTCAGTCCTTTTTTTTCGTTCACAGGAATCTGCAAAATACCGGGAAGCTGATACTCCACCGGATCCTCGATGGTGATGATCTTATCGCGGCCATTGTGAATCTCAGTCAGGGCGGCATACAGCGTGGTAGTTTTGCCAGAACCGGTCGGCCCTGTCACCAACAGCATGCCATAGGCCTCCTCCGCCAAACCGCGCAGTGTCAGCAAAGATGCAGTATCAAAACCTAACGCTTCTAGCGTCAATGCGCCATACGCCTCTATCATGGCGCGCTTATCCAAGATACGGATCACCGCATCTTCACCGTGAATACTCGGCATGATAGAAACTCGCAAATCGATTTCACGGCCGCCCGCCTCGACCCGAAAACTGCCGTCCTGTGGCACCCTGCGCTCAGCAATATCTAATTCAGCCAACACTTTTATGCGCGACACAATTTGTTCTGCGACCTCGATCCCGTTGACGGAGGTGGCATGATCAAGTACCCCATCGACTCTATACTTCACTGCCAAACCGGTCGCAGTGCTCTCCAGATGGATGTCTGAAGCGCCGGCTTTTAAAGCATCGTACAGAGTGGAGTTAACCACCTTAACCGCGGGACTGGCGGCCTCAGAGACTGAGGCAAACGAGAGGATCGCAGCGGTCTTGCCATCGCGCCGGGTTTCAGCTGCGCTATTGACCAAATTATCGACTGCGCGTGCTGATTCCTCTTGCTTAGACAGATAAGCGTGGATATCCGATTGCAAAGCCAGACAATAGCGCAAGGGACACTTGGCAAAAGTATCTAAGCTCGTTTGCAGGTCGCTATCGAAAGGGTCGGACAGAACCCCGATCAATCTCCCATCAGCTTCGCGCAGCAAGACACAATGACGTTGTAAGGCGCGCGACAAGGGAAACAGATCGAAGGCTGGTACTAAGCCCAACATATCGACAGTCTCCATGGCATCGAGATTAAATATTTGTGCCAATGAACGGACCAACTGACGTGGATCAATACCAGTCAAGATTTGCAATTCTGTGATGATAGGGCGTTGCGATTTAAGCGCCAATTCGTGCGCCGGCTGTAGTACCGACTCATCCAGCGCAAAGCCAACAGCAGACAGCGGATCAGCGATGCTGGCAGCACCAGAGTTAAGCGTCGCGCTCATGACATACTCCCGGCCAGATCGAAGATAGGCATGTATAACAACACCACGATCGCGCCCACCACCAAACCAATCGCAGCCATCAGCAAGGGCTCGAAGGTGCGGGTAAACCTATCTATCCAACGACTAATTTCGCCATCGTAAAAGGCCGCAGATTGTGTCAGCATCGCGCCCATCTCGCCGGAACGCTCTCCCACCCGCAGCATGCGCAAGGAGATAGGCGTGGTCAGGTGATGCTCTTCAAATGCAGTCGATAAAGGAATCCCTGACTGTATCGACTCCTTGGCCAGTTGCAGATCATGCTTGATATTGAGTGACACCATGCCCTGCACAGTCTCTAAGGCCGGCACGATGGAAATACCACCTTCGAGCAACATACCCATGGTCAAATACAGGCGCGACAACTCATAAATGCGGATACGCTCACCGATACCCGGTAGTTTAGTCAGCACGCGGCCAAGACTTCCACTCGCTATGACTTGTCGTATCGTTAGAAAGCCGAGCACAATTATCACGCCCAGAGCCGATAACAACAGGCTGGTATGGGCACCCGAAAACTGCCCCCAACTGAGCAACATCTTGGACATCCAGGGCAGATCGCGGCCTGCGCCCTTATAGACTTCGGCAAATTTAGGAACCACATAGCCAATCAGGAAAAAACTCACGCCGCCGCCTACCAGCATCAAGATCATAGGGTAGATCATGGCACTGACAATTTTGCCGCGCACGGTGTCTATGCGTTGCTGATAATCGATGTAACGAGTCAGTGAACGCGGCAGATCGCTGGTCCCCTCAGCAGCTTTGACTATGCCTATATACAAAGCTGGAAACAATTCGGGCTGTTCCGCCAACACGCCAGAAAAACGCTTACCCTCACCCAAACCAGTGAGCAAGCGCCCCAAAATGGAACGCGTACCCTGGTTACTTTCTTTCTCAAGCAAAGCCTCCAGCGCCTCAACAATACTTAGGCCAGCATTGAGCAAAGCCAGTAATTCCTGACTAAAAAGTACCACGGATAAGTTACTGCTAGCGGATCCTTGTTTGCCAAGCGATAGACCTCTAGACATACCACCAGCAAGGCTAACTTTTGCCGCAAACAATCCACGCGCCTCTACCTGCCTACGCGCGTCGACCTCATCTTGCGCGTCTATCGTGAGTTGAGAAATTAAGTGATCGGGCGAAAGAGCACGTACATTAAACTGCATAGCGATAAGCTCAATTCAAAAATAGAAAAATAGTCCTCAACACAGACATCAATTTGTAATGTCCGCATCTTCACCAACACCGCCTGGCTGTCCATCTTTGCCATACGAGACAATTTCATACTCCCCCTTACTGCCTGGCGAGCGATACACGTATGCGTGTCCCCAAGGGTCGAGAGGCACGTTTTTTTTCAAATACGGACCATTCCATTTTTCTGAACTCGCTGGCTTGAGCAGCAATGATCCCAAGCCCTCTTCACTACTAGGATAACGTCCAACATCCAGACGCAAAGTATCCAGTGCCTTTTCAAAAGATTCAATTTGCGACTTGGCCACCGTGACTTCAGACTTACCTAATTGCGCAAAATATTTAGGCCCGACATACGCAGCAAGCAAGCCGATGATGACAATTACCACCAGTAACTCCAGCAAAGTAAAGCCGGAGACACTGGTGCGAGGATCACGCTGCGTTTGCGACAAATGCTTAGCCTTATCAATGAATGGCATAGGATTTTTATCTTTACTGAAAATGGTTAAGCAAGACTGCACAAATATTAATTTGTTAGTCGGTTGCCAATATAGTGACGTAGATTTATGACGCGCTCATGACGTTTTTTTCATCTGAGGCTGAGCTATTACGGTTCTGCAAAATCAAAATGAGGCGAATCAAATGAGCACCCCGCCAAGGCCCATATCCCATGCGGGCTGCAGGCCTATGTGCTTGAAGAAGCGCATGGAATATGGGCCGTAGAATATGCGCCGTAAGGGTGCCATCTTTGAAATTTATAGCGAGCACATCGCAGCTAAGTCGATGTGCTCATTTGGGCTAAAGTGTGGCTAAAGTGCGGGGGAAGTTAACACCAATTTTTGCTGGTCCAACTTTTCTCTATAAAGCTCCAGCATGTTTTCTATTTGCACTTGCTTAAGTCCGGTGAAGGGCTCTTTTTGCAACAGTGCACTAGTACAGCCTTTATTCTGGTACTTCTCCAACAATTCCATACCATATCGATGTTGGGCCTGATTTTTGGACTCACAATTTGCTAAGGATTCTGACCTCAGGTTCAAATTACTATCAAGCTGTGTTTTGGCGATCTCCATTTTTTGGATAAGGCTATTTGCATCGGCAAGTTTTTTCTCTGCAGCATTGAGGCTTTGCTCGGTTTCCGCGATTTTTGTAATGAGCGCAGCCTTACTCGCATTGGCAGCCTCTAACTCTTTACTGAGACTGGCACGTTGACGACTGGCCGCATCGGCACTGCGCTTGCTGTCATCGAGTTTTAGCTTACTCTCCTTGAGTTCAACATCGAGTGCAGTTTTCTCCTGGACTAACTGGGCTTTTTCTTGCTCCAATTTACGCTGATTTTGTTGCAATTGCCTGACTTGCTCTTTACCGGCTTTTTTATCGTCAGCGGCACTCGCAGGCAAACAAAACGCCAAGAAAAGTAGCAGCAAAGTAGCGGCCTTTACTGAAAATATTTTATCCATGACTATCCTCATCAGAAACGCGCATTTAGCTCAAACTGGAAAATATCCACAGCGAGCTTGGTCTTTGGAAAGCTTGAGGCGGAAGTACGCGGCACCATAGAATCGATCACATCCGAAGACATCCATTTTGCGCTCAACCAGGTGTTCTTATCGATTGCATAGCTTGCGCCCAGACTGACGCCCTTGTTATTGGTGCCACCCAAACCGAAATCAGAATTAGTAAAAGCATCAAGTACCGCATCGCTGCCCAGATTGCGGTAGGCTAGCGACACATTCCAATTACCACGTGCATTCATGCTTGGATGTCCGAACTGAATCTTGCCCTGATAGCCGGAATCTCTACCGTCGTCGATCGCAGTACCGGTACGCGCAAAGATATCTGCGCGGCTAAAACCACGGTTTTTGACGTAATCGCCGGTCACCGTTACATGCAGCGGGCTGAACTGCGCAAAATCTATACTAGCAGTGAGGTTAAACTCTTTGAATTTGGATGCCAATCCCCAGTTAAGATTGGGATCATCTTTGGAGTTTATGTAGAACAAAGTATTCCCGCGCTGCCTGAATCCTTCGGGATATTCGTAGCGCACCAGGTATTCGCTGTTGGTGGCGTGACTCTCGTCGGTTTCACCCGTCGCTTCAACATTGCGGAACTGGTACAAGCCCGCGGCCAACTTCATCTTGGTTTGCGCATTGATAGTCCAGGCCAGGCCGCCTTGCAAGCCAATTAGCTCACGCCCCGGTGCCTTACCGGGGCTATTTTCGCGCAATGGAAACCAGCCAGCGGTAAAGAAAGTATCCAATTGCTCAGAGACTTTTGGTTTGAGCGTCATCGCGACACCCTCAAAATTGAGATCATCTGCCCACACCAAATCGGTACTAAAAAACGGATTGGCGATCCGACCGGCACTCGCAGTAAGCCAAGGCGCCGGATCCAATTTAACGAAAGCGCGGTCCACTACGACGCTATATTTATTGAAATTTTGTCCCAAGGTTTGATTTGTCGAGGTTCTGTCTGTCGTGTTGCCTGTGGTCAGAGTAATGCCGGTGCTGACCATTTCGCTAATCTGTGCATCGATACCCAAGCGTGCTCTGAGGCGCATGCGACTGCGGTCATGTTGCGTATTAAAAGTCGACTTACCGCCAGTCAGAGTATTGCCGACGATATCAGCTGCCCGGGTGTATAGACCATCGGTATAGGCCAAACCTGGTGGCGTATTATTCTCGTCCAGGCGAGTGGACTCAAAACGCGCTCTGACGTCGCCCGAAATTTTGACGCGGTTCATCCATTCAGGCAAAGCTCCTGGCTCGCCCCAACGTTCAGTTTTCGACTGAAGCAAAACTTCTTGTTTGATTTGCTCGCGCATATCGCTCTTTACCGCCTCCGACACATAGGCAACCCGCACCACTTTCTTGCCATCGGCTCCGACCACAGGTAGCGGAGCCAGCACTATCTTGTCGGTAGCGTTCGCTTCCGCCACTTTTATTTTGGCTTTTGCTTCAGCATCACGGATCAACTTGTCGGCCCTTTGGCGCGACAAGACACCGCTGTCGACCAGTGCATCAATCAAGCTCATGGTGGTGGCGCGCAATTGCTCCAAATCGGCGTGCTCGTCTGCCTTCGCTCCGCTAGAGAGAGTAAACAAAGTGGTCGTCAGCAGAACCAACAAGCTATTTTTATGTATTAATTTGAATTGAGTTTTGCGCGCAGTGGCGGCATCAAACAGCTGAGTCATGAGCATCTATTTCTTTCGTAAAAATATTTAAATAATCAATCAATAAAAATTAGCGGCCATTTGCGGACATTAGCGTCCGCTACTGAGCAAACGCAAACGTATAGGCTGCGGCATATTCGGCGGTGGCAAATCAGTAAACTGCGGCAAACTACTCAGAGTTTTGCGTAGTTCTTCGTCGGTTTCATCCTCACCGGTGCCGCCGATTAATTCCGCGCGTTTGACGCTACCATCAGGATTTACCCAAATCTGCACCTCGGTACGATACTGGCGTTTGCGTAACAAATTGTTCTTGCTCAAATACCGCTGCACATCACCCTTAAGCAAATTGGCATAATTACTGTAAGGGTTAAACATGCCGGCTTTACCAGTGCCATTGCCGAGCTTACTCAGGTCTTCGCTGGTCACCGCGCCTTTGGCAAACATACTAGGGCCATCACCTGCCGCCCCCTCCATCTTCAATTGCGGATCGGCAGGCGCTTGTTCTTGCTTGGCGAGCGGCTGATCGATCTTGATTTCTTTTTGGTCTTTCGGTGGCTCTGGCGGTTTTTTTTCAAATTTAGGGGGTGGTGGTGGCGGTGGTGGCGGCGGGGCCATCAAAGAAATTTTCGGTGGCTTAGGCTTAGCCCCAGACTTCCCGCTCAATAGACTCTTCAAGCCCCAGCCGATTAAACCAAAAACCAGCAACACCACCGTCACCATCAGAAGAATTTTTTTTCCTCCGCTCTTTTTTTCTTGCTGCTGATCCACCTCAGACTCCTATTTTGGCTGTCACCAAGCCAACGTTGCTAATATTTAAACGTCCTGCCATATCGATAATATCGACCACTTTCGCGTAATTAACTTGTGGGTCTCCGGCGATCGCCATCGACATTTCAGGGTCACGGGCACGCGCCGCAGTCAGGCGAGATTCCAGCTCCGCCATACTTAAACCGGCACCATTCAAGGTCAGGCTTCCGTCCTGCAATATTTTGACGACCCTGACTTCTTTTTTCTCCATGCTTGGTTTATTACTCGGTTTGGGCAAATTAATCTTTAAACCCTGCACCGAAGCGGTCGTCATCACAATAAAGATCACCAACAAAACGTAGGCCAGATCCAACATAGGCGTGACGTTGATGGTGTCAAAAGGTTTTGCTTCGTTTTGAACTTTCATGGCTTCTCGTGACTTCTCGTGACTGAATAAATTTAGCTTGCGGCGCGACTGGTAACCAGGCCAATTTCGGTAATATCAACTTTCTTTAAGACCTCCAGCACCTGCATCACCTTCACATACTGGGCACGCGCATCGCCCTTCACCACCACGGCTTGGCCGGGATTGCCACGCTTAAGTTGTAGCAAACGTTCTTCCAATTGCTCAGGGGTGACTGGATAGGCATCGAGGAACATGTCACCGCGCTCAGAGATAGTGATCGCCTTAATGTGTGCCTTCGCCAAGCTTGCGGTCATCTTTGATTTTGGCAATGCCACCTTGACCCCCTGTACCGAGGCGGTAGTCATGATGATAAAAATCACCAGTAAGACATAGGCCAAATCGAGCATGGGGGTGACATTGATGTCATCAAAAGGCTGATTATCTTCTTGGATATGCACGGCGCATCACCCCTTAAGCCGAATGCATTTCAGCAGATTTGGTCAAGAACTCATCGGCAAATACCTGGGTATCGGCAGACACGTTCTTGATCTGTATCGACAACCAGTTATAGCCAAACAAGGCCGGGATTGCCACGATCAAACCAGCCACGGTCGCAACCAGAGCGGCAGCGATACCAGGTGCAATCGCGTTTACGTTGACGTCACCAGCAGCAGCGATCGCTGCAAAGGTAATCATCACGCCAACCACAGTACCTAGCAAACCAAGGAAAGGTCCACCGGAGATGGCGATCGTCAACAACACCATACCGCTATTGAGTTTTTGATTCTCACGCACCATGGCGGCATCCAAAGAAGCACGAGTGGCATCGAGTGCCGCATGCGACAAACTATTGTTTTTACCGGCAGCGGTTTGCATATCAAAACGGTGCTTAACTTCACGCAAACCAATTGCGTACAAATGGTAAATCGAGGATTGTTTCATCTCGGGATCGGCCGCCAAATTCGCGATTTCTACATGCCCCGGCGACAGCAATTCATCCGATTTATTTGCAAAGCTGGTGATAAACGCTGTATTGGCTTTATTGATCTTAGCGATGGAAATGGTTTTGGTGATCATCACCCAGAAACTGATGATGGCCATCACGATCAAGAGACCAATTACCACCCAACCGTCGATAGTGACGGCACCCAAGAGTATGGCGGCGTAAGAGATCTCTGCAGTTTCTTCTTTTTCGTCAAAACTGCTGATTGCGGAATCAGCGATCTGACTCGTCGCCAAGGCCTTCATGTAACTAGGGCTGCGCTCGATAGCAGATAAATTAATCTCATCCAATTCGCCAACAAATTTCTCGCCTATGCTGGCACTACCGGCGATATCCGACAAGGCAAATGCGCCACTACCTTGTTCTTGTCCATCGACATAGAAGCTCAGTTTTCCGGCACCGGCAACTACCGCCACATGCTGCCAGACTGCCGGTTTCAGTGCGCCAGTTGCAATTACTTTGGCCGCGTCCAAGGTGGCCGCCAGTTTGCCATCAACCAAGCTGATCGCTAAGGACTTAGCGCCATCCTTTTGTAGATATAGCGTGGCGTTGTCATTGCCTGCGGGCTTGACCCAGGCGCTAAAGCTAAAGCCAGTGGCGGCACTCAACTTTAGCGAGGCGGAAGGCGCGATCGTCATTTTTGTGTTGCCATCAAAACCAGCAGCATTGCCGATAGGGCCGGCTGCTACTTGCTTGGCATTAGATTCTTTGGCGTCGTTGGCATTGCCTGTGGCATCCTTCACCGCACCAGCTTCCGAGAAATGCAAGACCAAGACCTGTGCCGCATCATAACTGGCCTTGGAATTACTCTCAGAGCTAGCCTTAGGATTGCCCCAATGCAGCCAAATCGCATCGCTTTTGGCATTCGCTGCTAACTTTGGCATCTGCACCCAGACGATGGCCAATTCATTGGCTGCGTCAAATTGCTCGATATGAAACTTCAACGGCGTCTTACCATCTGCGGCGAAAAAACGTAAATCCGAGCCGTCTGGTTTGGCATCAGCAAAAGTGAAATTACCACTATGCAAGCGCACTAACATCGGCAACTGACTCACTGCCTCCTTAATTTCTACGCCAGTGCTCGTAGTATCAAAACCTAGCTTTTTTTTATGCGCCCATTCATCACTAGCCTGCGCCATCAGGGGCAGGCAAAGTACCAAGGTAGTCAGTGCCGACCACAGGCTTTTTTTCACATCCATGAAGTTCTTCCTAATCAAATAAATACAAAATAAATACAAAAAATCGCGGTTAAGCAAGCAGACAAATCAATTAATTTTTCTTGTTCTTATCTTCGTTAATGGCGCAGTTAGGCTCACTACAATCAGAGCCATAACCCAATACGTCTACCGATAAAGTCGTGCTCTTGCCCGCTGAGGTAGGCGGTAAGCGATTCAATCGTTCCGTCAATTCCTCAGCCTTAACCGCGGCTGTGCTAGGAGCTGCGACGACGCTCAGAGCACTGGTGTCGACCGCTGGCGCACCGCTGATAGGGCCCTTGGCACTGATATTATCGCCATTGACCACCCGATCTGCGACGAGGTAGACCCCCCCGGTAGAACGCACCCCTGCATCGCCGGCATCAAAAGTGCCGCGCGGCGCGATAAAAGTTAAATTGCTGTCGGCTTGATCATCACGTGTCTTCAAGGCAGCAATCCCAGAACCCGAGATCGATCCGGAAATATCGAGTACGGTATTGCCTTTGGCATCGGTGGTCAGTTGTGGTTCTGGCGCCGACGAGGCGGTCTTACTGCCCTTACCAGCATTTAAATCGCCATATTGAGAGGCCAAAGTAATATCGCCACCGCCCAAGGTAAATACCCGCCCCTGATTCACCAGAAAGTCGGTTTTCACCAAGGCGTGGATATCACCGCCCTGTATGCTAAACACACCTAGGCTAGCGGGTTTTTTCATCAGATAAGCAGGGGTATTGGCTAAACCTGCATACACAGAACCACCCGGTGCAAACATGTCAATGGCACCGCCCTGTTCGGTTTTTAGCTGACTACCAAACAGATTGATATTGCCGCCTTTAGGATTAATGTTTGGATACATTTTAGCGATCTGCGCATCAAAAATCGCCAGACCCTTAAGCTTGCTAGACTCGACTAACTTCGCACTAAAAATCTTATTCAATGCGGCGGTATGGGTATCAAAAAACCCCTGCTGTTGCGCCGGACTAAGCGCATTAAAACTGAGCCAGGCATCCACTACCGAGAGATTCAGCGCCGTGCCCGATCCCGACTTAAGCTCTTGCACATAGGCCAGCATGGTGTTTTGATCGGCAGCAGTCAGATCACTGACTTTGACATAGTCACGGACAAAGCTGGCATAGTCGGCAGCAGCGCTACCAGCCAGCAGATTGATACTGGCACCGCCTTTAGGCAAATACGGATTCTCTAAATTGCCACGTGTTTGTATACCAGAGCTATCACCCAGATCAATATTGCGGCCAGCTCTTAGATCAAACGCACCGGCACCTGTAATCACATGCTTTACTTTATTGGGCTCGTCCACATCAGAAATAATCGTACTGTCGATAAAGTCACGGCCAGCCACCACACGTGTTACATCCCTGGCATCCAGATGCTGAACAGAAAAACCAAAATCAAGAATATCGCGACCGGCGGCAATTTCCATTTTTTTAGACGAAACTAGATCTATAGGAGATAGATCACCATTGATATCGCCAGTCAGGGCGATGACACGGTTAGGCTGGGTGTCGCCCTGATGTAAACCGCCACTGGTATGCGCGATCAAACCAGTCATACCGCCATTCAAAAGCCCAGCATCACCTTTAGTAAAATCAAACATTCTTGGTGCAAAATAGGCTGAGAATTTTTCCGCAGCGATATCGAGCATGATGATAGGTTGATCTTTATCTTTAGTTAGAAAGTCGATCTTGCCAGCGGCTAGTAAATCGAGTTGCCCGCTAACGCTGCCAGCCATAGTAAAACCGGATGTAGACAGATCTCCACTCAAACTGGCGGCACTAAAATGTGCTGGTTGCAAACCATATAGTTTTTCAGAAGAGCCCTTCCCCATTAAAATGAGATCAATCTCCTTACCAGCGGCGCTTGCCAGTGCCGTAACATTTTCAGACAGCAATACATCGCCAGCGATAGAAGTCAGATGCACCGCACTATCATCACGGTAAGTAGAAAAATTACTGATCTGTGGAAGTTTGTCGAACTCTACTTTAGTAAGAGTATCGAAATTTTTCGTCAAGCCAGAATTTTGTTTACTCTGCATAGTGAGCGTGGGATTAAATGCGCTCTCCAGTTCGAGAGCACGCCCTGCCACCACATCAAAGCGGGCATCACCCAGCGCCAGCACGGTTCTTAAGGCTGTGCCGTTTGCTTCGCGGGAACCGGCAAGAATAGCGCCATCAGCGGTCAAACTGGCAAGCCCTTTTTGTACGTAAAAAGCACCACCCAAAATATCCGCTCCCGCCTTGACCACCAGGTCGCCGCCCCCCTGCTCTATCAATTTACCTGGGGCCGTTCCTGGCATATAGGCATTACTGGCGACGCTGACCGAAAGATCTTTGACGCTGCCGCTGGCCGCGATTACTTTAATATCACCGCCGCCGAAAGTGGCAATGCCTTGATTAAAATAATCAAAACGTGACCACCAGGCGGTATTTAAACTCGTGGCTATCAATTGATTTTTGCTATTCTTTACCAGTCCTGTTGAGAACACCGTGTTCCCAGAGGCATCGAGTTCAGTGCGACCCTGACGGAACAACCAGTTATTAAACATTTGCGCAACCGGTGTGCCCACCACATCATGCTCGGCATAAATAGAAATCGCACCGCCTAACTTAGAGAACTCGCCCTGAACCGGTGTTTTGATAGGACTAAGACGCGCTGGGACTACGATAGGATTTTCAGGATCAGCAGGATTCGGAATTTCGTATGACGAATAAGTACCCGCAGTCCAGTACTGTGAGTTCGCCAGATTGCCAGGTGCAACGAATTCTGCAGTGTCTTGATGCATGCCCGCGGTATAGATGGTGGCACCGATACCGTTTTGAAAACCCAGCTCCACATTGCGCCCGGCCGCCACATCAATCCGTCCCGTGCCAGTGCGTACCAGGGCAACCGGCGTATCGGTAGCGGTACCGCTAGTACGGGCAAAGTTAATTTTGAAGTCGCCTAGCGCATCGCTAGCGATCACCGCCAGTGGGTTTGCCGCATTCAAATCAGCGCCAGCACTGAGGCGATAACTCCAGGATGCCTTATTATCCAGCACCCAGTCTGGCATACCGATTTTCTCACGCGTTTTAGTATCGGCAAGGGCTAAGGTGTTTGGTTTAACGAAGCCATCACTAATCGAGCCATTGATCAACAAATCACCACTAGCCCGCAAATTCAATATCCCGGGCTCAGCGTTAAAACGCCATGCGTTCAAATTCCAGCCTCTGTCTTCAGGATTCAGCGTTTGTGCTTTGAGTGTCACTGGCGCCTTAGTCAGCTTGCCCTTGCCCGGGTCCTTCAACACGACGGTGGCAGCGTCATACACGACCTGGCCCTTACTGTCCTTGGGCGCTAAGGGATTGATCTCATTCACAGAGACCGTCAGGTCGCCAGGTGAGCGCACTTCGATTCCGGCTCTTAGTTGTAAATCAGCGCGCTGCAGCCGGCTCACTACCGCATTATTCTCAGTGAAATTTTTCGCATCTAGATACATGAGGCCAGCCGGTGTGCCTATCATGCCCGCTGGTGTGGCAGTGGCGATCGCGATTTTTGGTCGGTTCGCTTTACTGTAATCGGTGACATAGCTAATCGCACCTATGGTCGAGGTCGCCGCTTGCAAATTGCTATACGTGCCATCCCCATTAGCCGCATCGGGCGCTTCGCTGATCTTGCTAGTGGTATAGGTTTTGTAGGCCTCAATCACGCTTGCGCCACTACCGACTATTTTGGCGTCGAGCTGGCTAATCGCGACATCCTGCCCGAAGCCATTGCCCACTTTGGGCGCACGGAAAGTGACTGAACCTGCGCCACCGAGTCCCAGACCAGAGACATTAATTACCGATCCCTGCTCCAGACTCATGCTGCTGCCGGTATAGACATCGCCAGGCATCTTGCCATCGGCGCTAGCAGTGCCAAGCACAACTCGGCCACCATCGCCGAGTGAGCCAGCGCCGCTGCTGGCAGCTACATTGGCATAGGCCAGCAATTGCGCGCTACTGCCCAAGCTGAGCTTGCCCGAATTGCCTGTGGCCAGTGCTTGCGATGCGTACAATTCTATGCTGCCGCCCTTGGCACCGGAGGCATCTATCGTGCCAGCTATCCGTATATTCCCGTTGTCAGTTGCAATCAGAGTTTGATGCGCGTTGATAGTTACGCCAGCGGCCAAATCAACATCATCATGCCTTACTCTAAAGCTGCGTGACTCGGTGAATCCTGCCGTATTTAACTTCTCATTGAGTGCCGCAAACTGCGTCGCGTCACCTAGGCTATCCACATCCATCTGCAAGCTGCCTTGGTTGGGCAAGATACCGTCCACGCCTTTCAATGCTGTCGCTTTCAGGCTGCCCTCCAAGATCGCCTTAGCATTATTATTCGCGTTGTTAGCCTTAATCGCCAAGCTACCGGCGGCGGCACCGACCGCCGACAGATCCAGCGTTGCGTTCGCGCCTAGCAGTACATTGCCGCTGCCGCCATCGAGCGTGATTTTGCCGCCTGGTGCATAGGCGCTGGTCGTTCCAAACACGATTGCGACACCCGCGGCAGAGAGCTCGCCGCCAGTGATATTGATGCCGTTTTTTGCCAGCATATTGAGCTGGCCGCCAGACGCCAAAATCCGTGCATCAGAATTGATACTATCGCCCTTAAATTGCAGGCGACCGCCCAGTAAAGGCGCATTTGCAGCCGGCTCAGCACCCGCCAATTTGCTTAAGCTCAGGGTGCGGCCTGCCTCTATGCTAGCGTCACCCGTTGCGGTTGCAAGAATACGGCCTTCATTTGCCAAGGCGCCATCGGTCTGGCCGTTAGCCAGGATACGACCTGCCGCCAGTGTCAAATCTTTCTCTGCCTTGAAACCGCCCACAGCGGTAGCGCGCGCCTCGCGGCTGGCATTCAAACTGGTCGTCTCGTAAGCCTTAACGCTAAAAACACCCTGGCCAAACTCTATATCTCTGGCCTGAACGCTAAGTTGGCCGCTGCTGTTTTCTGGCGCAACTGTACTCAGACTGAAGTTGCTACCACCTTCGAAACGCACAGTCTGCGCCAACAAGTTGACCTGGCGTTGATCATAGCCTTGTATCCCGGACGACTTGAGTGTCAACTTTTTCATGGCAGCATTACCAAGATTGACCACGCCGTAAATATCTATGGTCGAATAGCTATTTAGCTCCAGAGCCGAAAGTTGGCTTAAACTGGCTAGCCCTGCCTCATCAAAACGTAGACCATCGGCCAGCGCAGGAATATTCTGACCAAGACTGACCCGTGAGCTACCCAGACCTAAGGCTGCCCCGTTCGCCAAAGCTAACTTACCATCGAGTTTGCTGTCCTTGGTCGCATCCAGATAAACCGAACCACTGGCTGCAACTGTCGCGCCCTTGGCGATCTCCAGCACTCCGGTATTGCGCGCAGCAGCCTCGCGCTGTATCGACACTGCTGCAGCACCGCTGACACGCAGCAAGGCACCGTCAGTGCCATTTAACTGATTCGCCTGTATGAATAAATTGCGCGGAGCATGGGCTAAACTTCCTTCACCTTTGATCGCAGAGCCAACATCAAGGAACACCTTATCTTGCGCTGCCAAAATAATTTCTGGGCCTATCAAAGCCTGCGCCAGGGTATTTTGCAGACTGACTTTTTTAGCGCCTACGCTGAGGTGACTACCGTCTTTAAACGACTCGTCGCGCAAGCCACCTATGAGCAAACTGCCAGCACCGAGCGCGTTTAAGTCACTCGCCACCAATTTAAGCGCGGTACCGGTATCTTGGCTGCTATCTGCCACCACCGTAATTTCAGGCGCAGAGATATCCACACTGCCGCGCTGTCCACCGTTAGCAGCACCCAGGCGAATTTGTCCATCAAGTATTAATTTTTGGGTGGCATCAAAGGCCACCCTGCCGGCGTCGCCGGGCAGCATGGGCAAATTAAGCGCTGTCGCTAAGGCCTGATCTTTAAAGTAGCTGCTGGCATTGTAATCACGGAATTCTGATTTACTGCGTATCACCTCGCCTGAGCTGACTATCCAGCCCGAAGTACGCATATCGCTTACGCCTAAGACAGTTCTAGTACCAGCGACCGTGAGTGATTTATCCAGATTAATGCTATTGCTGCTGGACTGCATATCGCGACTATTCGGTGCTAGCGAGATACTCATGCCGCCCGGTAGTAAAGCATAATGTGCAGGTAGTAAAGTGTAAGTACCCGCCTTTAAACCGGCGATACCCGAGAGCGTAACGCTATCGCCTGGCAGTAAGCCGCCATCTTGCCCATATTGAAAATCCCGCGGGGCGACGCTGGCCGTAAAATTAGGATTAATCGCAAATACTGTGGTCTGGCTATTTACAAGATTATTTTTCAGGACGTCCTTACTACCATTCGGTCCTGGCGTAAACTCATAGGCATACAGTTCACCGCCGCCAGACAAATCTAAGCTGGCTCCCTTTTGTAAATTAATATTGGGCGCGCTCGATTTAATCGATTTCTCTGGTAGCGCCTGCTCTATCAGGTGTCCAGTCGTACCGGGATTAAGTTTGTATGAAATTGCATTGCCGCTGCCGAAGTCATACACCCATTCGCGACCATTCTCTACGCGCCCGAACGGGATCAAGCCACTAGCGGCAACCGAGCTAACGCTGGTACTGGTATAAGTAAGATCCTGGCTGGCCTCCAGATTAATTTTACCTAAGGGTGCCATTAACTGACCAGCCTGTATCACAGTGACTGCCTTAGCACTCACTTCACCCGCTGCCGACAGCACTGCCGAAGCTAGATTACCATTGCTTTCAAACTGCACCAGACTACGCTCGCCCTCGGCGTTTAAACTAAATTTACTCAAGGTCGTCGGATAAACTTGCGCGGATTTTAAACGCAACTCGCCTGTTAATTTTAATTCGCCTTTGGCGCTGACTGCCGCCAAATCAGGTGTTAGCGAGCCTGGTCGGGTGTTGGAATCAGTTCCAGTCACACCGACCAAGCGTATATCTTCTTTGGCATTCAATTGCGCATTATTAAACCCCTGTAAGCTGCTTTTCCCTATCAAATCTAAGGTGCTGGAGTTGACCGTCAGACTCACATTTCCGGTTTTGCTCAGGCCATCACGCTGATAACGGTAGTCTGCATTCCCCAGTTGTACATAGGCAGAATTAAGTTCAACACTGGCAGGCTTGCTGCTGCTCTCTACAACCTTGTTGTTAGAGATTTTTGCGCTGAAAACCGGTGCATCGAGTATCAATGCGGCGCGGGCCTCGAGCTTAAGCGCACTATCCTGGAGATTGAAGGCCAACTCATCCTGGCTCTTCAGGCTGATACGATCAAATCCGGCCTGCTCAAATGCACTAAGCGCCAGGCGTCCTTGTGGCTCGCCCTCTGGCATGAATAGCGCTTGCCCTGGCTGCAGTCCAGGCGCTATAAAACCCAGGCTATCGCCATTGCTCAAGCTGAGCGTCAGCGCTCCGTTACGGGGCGTAGTTAAAGCTTCACTTTTGGTTCTATCCAAGACTATGTTCAGCGCCCCGCCTTGTGCACCGGTTCCACCAGCCTTGGCTCGCATAGCACCGGCAAACAACAGGCCTTCATCGGCAGCGATTGCAATACTGCCGCCGGCGCTGGCCAGCTCTTGCGCTGCACTGATAGTGTAGCCTTGTTTAAAACTGACAGCTGCTGATTTAGCGCCACTGACATCAAATTGCGCACCTGCTTCGGCCACCACGTAATTTGGCGAAGTCACAGAAATACGCCCGCCTGCCAACATCTCACCGCTGCTAATGCCCTTGATATCGGTGTACAGCAAAGCGCTACTGCCTTTCGCAGAAATATCGGCTTTACTACCGAACCAGATACTGCGGGTATTATTGTAGACTGGCGAGTTTTCAGGAGTAAGCGCAAAAATAATATTACCGGCAGGCGCGGAGATTTTTCCGTCTACCGTCAATTGGCTGGATGCGGAAAATTTAAGCTCTGCACCGGGGTCAGCGACTAAACTAGCATTCGTCCCTATGAGTAAATTACGCCCGGCAGCCAATGTGACATTCGTCGCCACCCGAGAACCTAAAGGGCCACTCAAATCCAGCAGTGCTGGCGTCGCGACCGCACTCATAGCGCCGTTGGCGATCGCTTTATACGAGTTGAGATCGGCAAAGCGCCAGTTCAGGGCTTGCGGAGTGATCTGCGTACCAGGGTTTAGCTGCAAGTCTTGCAGGGCACCGATGGTATAACTAGAAAAACCACCTTGCTGAAAAAAGTTCTCAGATAAATGCAGAGTATCTTGTTTGCCTAGCTCTGTCGCGATGCCAGGCGTTCCACCTATGCTGATCCCATCGCCGCGCAGACTGAGCGCCGCACCTTTAGCGAAACTAAAGCCGGTAAGCGACAAGTTATTTCCCAAGTGCAAAAAACTACTGTAGCCCGTGAACAGGCTAGTCAGGCCAATACTACCGCCATCGGCTTTTTTCAACTTACCCTGTGCATCCAACCAGGCACCAGCCGAGACATCCAACCGCACACCGTCAGCTATCTCGATTCTTGGACTAGAGAAACTGATTTTTCCACCCTGAATGACGACATCGGCAATCGGGTTGCCCATCGCATCGCGTACTGGCTTAGCGGTTTTACTGTCATTAATCCATTGACCAGCCAGATCAAAAGCCAGACCCGGAGCGAGGCTGAGCTTGCTGATAGATTTAGCGATGACGCTGCCGCCAGGCATGCTGATGCCGGATTTAAAATCCAAATTGCCGTAAGCGCCCAGGTCCACTTCACCGCCGGCTGCCAGCACAAGCGGCGCAGAGACTTCCAGATCACCAGCAGTAATTGCCGTCACACGACTAAATCCCGCTTGCTGCAAGCTGGCACTATTGAGCACAAGACGCTTGGCGAGCAGCGCATGCTGAGGATTATTGTCGCTATCGAAAGCCTCGTCTTTTAATCGCAAACCCGCATCGCCTGCCTCACTAAAAACGATCTGAGCCTGATAGCCTGCGATTTTCTTGACATCATCAGGTCCCGCCTTTTCGCTCAATTGGCTGCTGCTTGCACCTTCCACGCTAGCACGGGCATAGTCATACAAGCTGCCGCCCAGGCTAAACTTGCTTCCAAGCGCACGGTTCTTCGCACCCACTTCACGCTGGTACAGCCCCTGTATGGTCTCGCCTTTAAACTCGCCTTGCAATACCATTACTGGTGCCGAAAGTTGCACCGTACCGCCATCCTTACCGACCGTATAGCCTTTCTCAAAATTTCTGCGGCTATTCGGAAAATTGATCAGGCCACCATACAATTTATTCGCACTGGCCGTACTTAGCTCAAACAAGGTGCCATCGGCGGTCAACTTTGTGGTGTTGACATAACCATCCAGATACGACACAGCGCCGCCCGAGACGTTCATCAGGCTGCCGCTACGTTGAATGATCTCGCCATCCGAGATGACGGTAATGCGGCCGCCAGCGGCGGTACGCTCCCCCACCGTGCCCTCGATCTTGGCGATGGCTTTACTGATGTCGGCAATATTGGTGCTCTTACGTATATCGAAGCGAAATTTTTTACCGCGCAAAGTAGACTGGCGCATCAGCACATTATCAGCCAGCTCAGACAATAACTGCACTTCCAGCACATTGTTTTCCATCGCCAGTTTGGTGTCCTTACCGCCGGACACATCGATCAAACTCCCTGCCGCAAAATCGATATGGCTATGGTTTCTTTCGGCATAGGGTTTGCTAGCATCATACAAAGGCAGGTCATGCACACTAGGGTCTTGCTTAGCTCGGATCACGACCTCAGCAGCAGGTGCGACGATCTTGGCATTTTCTTGTAAGGAAATATTTTGACCAAATAAATCGATTCTGGACTTTTTGAAGGCTGGATCATCGGGCCCCGCCGGAGCGGTCAATTTATCATCGTAGATCGCGATCTGGGTCAGACTGTTTTTACCCAGAGTCAGAATCCCGCCCACAGTGCTAACTGCGGGGGTATCTTCACCTTGTTTAGAAGCCCCGGCGCGGGCACGTAAGTAGACCGAGCCATTCAAATTAATCGAGGTGGTGGCCGAGACGCTTCCCATTTGATTGACGGCAAAACCTAGCATACTGGCGTTGCCACGCTCTACAGAAATACTACCCTGGGTACCATTCGTGGCAGCACCATTGCTGGCGACTCCGCCAATCGCCGGCAAATTACTATTATTCACCTCAACGATCAACCCGCGCATACCAGGTTCAGTGGGCGCAGCCAAATACACCTTGCCACCCGCTGCCAACACCACTTGTCCGTCCGGCGCCAACAACATGCCGTTGTTCGTCACATTTGGGGCCAGCAGCATAATCTTGCCTCCGCTGGCGGCGCTTAATTTGGCGCGCTGAGCCGCATCGCCTTCGACTTCTACCGCACCGGGCATCGCACCAGCCAAGCCGGTCACGGGGTCCTTATAATTAGGATCGGCGGCAAAAATCGCTTCCAGGTTAGGCGCGAGCAAACCGCTCAAAAAACGTTTATCGTCTATCTTTAAACTGCTAGCCAACAGGCTAGCGACGTTCACAGTCGCGCTCTTGCCAAAGATAATCCCGTTAGGATTGTAGATGTACACATGGCCCTTAGCATTGAGCATGCCTTCAATCACCGTAGGGCTAATCCCGCCTTCTATTTTATTCAATAACACCGCAGTAGCCGACGGTTGCAACACCTCTAATTTGGCATCAGCGCTGATATCAAAGCTACTCCATGCCAAAATACCCGCCGGATCTTTTTGGGTGATGGTGGCGGTATTGCCGCTCACACGATATGGATCAAAGGCACCCGCCACCACCAAGGGTGAACGCACGCTAGCGCTACCGATGGCCAGCGGCTGCGACGCAGCACCAGTTGGCAAAGTGCCGGCCGGCAAAGCCACCCGCGGCAGGCGCGGCGGCACTTGAGCCCAACTATTCGAGCAAACCAGCACACCCGCCGTCATTAACACCGAGACGCTGGCAACCAGGGGCAAACGACGATAGCGGGTGCTAGACATGATTTTTTCCTTAAAGGCAGTCAAGGTAGTGCTGCTTTGCTTATTGGGAAGCTTATTGGGCAGCTTGGTGGACAGCGTGGTGAATAGTTTGCTAGGTGATTTCTTGATTAGCGTGCGCGGTCTAGGGCAAGACGCGTTGATTAAAGTAGTCATCAATACTCCCAGAGCAAACGTGCATGCAGGCGATTACTGCCCGCCTTGGTAACATCCGCATCGTTTAAGGCATGCGCCCAATCTAGCTCCAGCGCAAAGCCACGCGGCGCCAGCAAACGCAGGCCCATGCCCACGCCACGCAATTGTTTAATGCTGCTCTGCGGTGGCAAGACATCAAGGGTGCGCAAACGCACAGCATCAAAAAAACTCAGACCAGTCAAACTCCATACTGAGGTTTCGCCTGCTGGTTTATACGATGGGGTACGCAATTCAAACGACAGTCTGAGCGCCTCATCACCAGCTAACTCGCCCTCCAGATAGCCACGTACATTGTCGGCACCACCACCGGTGTATTGCTCATTACTCACCAAGGGGCCAGAGGCAAACTGCACTTCGGCCTTGCTGGACAGCGACCAGCCGCCAAATTTCTCCACATGCAATACGCCACTACGCAGGGCGATGTAATTGGCTGACGCACCGGCGCGCTTGGCAGAAAATTCTTGATCGGTGTTGCCGAACACCCCACGTAAGCCCACCGTGGCGGTGGCATCTAAAGTGGTGGGATGATTATCACTGAGCCAGCTACCAGTATAGGTGGCGACCAGGGGCATATAGGTAATCGGGGTAGTGACTGCTCCCGCGCCATGCACCGCCACCGACTGTTTGACGTTTTTATAATCGGTACCGGCCGCCAAGGTATAGGCGTAATCATTTAAGCTTTTAGAGGGCAAGGCGTAACGCAGCCCTAAGATATCTGAATTACCCAGCACACCCAGCCCAGGTGCGTTTGCCAGCGTGGTCAGGGTACTGCGCGAATGCACCCAATACGCAGTGAGCGCAGCACCATCGTCACTGACAGGCGCAACATAGGTGCTTGCCAGTACCCGCACTTCATCCGGTTTTTGCGGCGAAGTCTGCGCTGTCACACCCAGACTATGCGCACGTTGCCACAGATTATCGTAACGCAGCGAAGCAGCCAGACGCATCGCGCTGGTATTCGGTGATTGGCGATTACTTAAATCGAGATTGCCATGCAAAGGTAATTGATCCTCTACATCTAATTGCACCTCGACCGTGCCAGGTGCTTTACCGGCCCGCAGCACTGGTGTGGCTTTTAAATCGGCGCTACGATTCACCGCAGCTAACTCTAGCTGCATCTGCGTAAAATTCGGTACATTGCCTTCTGCCAATTCTGGCACGGCCGCCTTAATCCCTGTCAGCGTATGATATTCAGAGCCCTTAACACGCAGGCGTTCCACGGTAGCCTCGAGCACAAGTAGCTCAACCACACCGGTATCGACATTCTGCTCAGGGATAGACACTAGGACCGTCAAATAACCAGCATCGTGATAGGCGCGCTCCAAGGATGCGCGGGCAGACTCAACTTCCGCCAAGGTTTTTTGCTCGCCCATATACGGCAGCACCGCACGTTCTACTTGCTGATCCGTGAGGCGGCTATTGCCATCTATCTTGTATTCAAAAATATTGAAAATTGGCAGATTATCTGCACTTTTCACCAGCGCCGCAGCAGGCTTTTCTTGCGCCTGAACCGGCAGCATGGCAAGCGCCAGCAGCGTACAAAAAAAAGTAGATTTCACAGCACGCGAGGAGCCAACATATTGCTTGCAAAAGGGGATTTTTGAATTGATTTTCATGGCAAAAGAATTATCTGTTTTCATTATTACTAGCTGATGACGCACACTCCGAAACAACAACAGTTTCAGTCCCAACAGAGCGGAATGTTGTTGTGAGCGTAGATCGCCTGCTTAGCGAGGCCAGATAGGATTGATGATGTCATCGTAAAAGAAAAAAAGAGTTTCTACGCACATCGGAATGACGCAAAAAACGGGTTCAAAAGCTAGCTTAATTCAGCTCAAATCTCTGCTCAAATTCCAGCTTAAAATTCAACTTAAAATTCGGGCAAATCAAAAAGCGATCACTCTCAAAAGAGCGATCGCTTTTTTAATACCGGAAAGCCACTAGGGCTTTTCCAATATCGCTACATCCTAGATAAATATTAGTTCACCAATGGACCGCAGTTATTACCCAAACGACTCACGCGTGATGCTTGGCCGCCGACTGAGTAAGTAGTACCGTCGAGGTAAGCGATACCAGGCAGATCATGCTTGGTAGAATCTTTCAAACCATTGACAACCGCTTTTGCCAGCGCTTGTTGCTGTGCGGTTGCTGTAGTACGATACATCGCCGTCATTTCAACCTGGAACTGATAATTGCCGGAAGCCATGGCATTTCGTACTTTTGGATCGGCAACACCGGCAGCGCTAAAGTTAGGGCTGACGCCATCGATCTTGACAAATTTAAAGTCAGAAAGTATGGCAGTAGGAACGTTTTCCAACGACATCACGCCGAGGGCATAACCATTAGTAGTCGTACCGGTCAAGGCGGCTTTTACGTCGCCAGTAGCAGATTTTTCCAAAATATCAAAAACACCTGCATTCGAATCACCCGCCCCCAACAAAGTCAAAGCACCTTTATAGCCAAATGCGCCACAAACATTATTCGCGAAAAAAATATTAGAAGCAGCTTGGGTACCTGAGCTATCGACACGACGCACCAAGGTCAAAGGAGTGTTATCGCCCGTGTTTTGCAGTAAACCGGCAGCATCTTTAATCGCACCATCCAGCGTCACCAAACTAGCATAGTCAGCACGGCGTATCGATGGCTGGCAAGCAGCGGCAACGCCAGCGCACAGACCTTGGGATGTTTGCAAAGCGGCGTACAGTGCTGGATTAACGGCGATACCAAAACCTTCCATCGCGGTCGTCACCACGGTTAGGCCTGAGATCTCGATATTGCCTGGACCTGTAGGCAAGACACCGATCACCGCTTCACCAGGATAGACATCCGACAAAGCCATATCGGCTTCAGTAGGCGCAGCCACGGTACATGCATAAGCCAGGCCAGAACCTGTGCAACCCGCACCCAAAGTAACGATATTTGCTTCTGCTTCAGCTTTAGCATCAGACAAAACTTGTGCTACACCGGCGTTAGAACCATTCGTCTTATTGTAAGCAACGAATAGACGCTTAGCCGCACCACCGGTCAAGGCTGGCTTAGACATACCATACCAACCCTGAGTCTTTTGACCCGCAGCCTGGCTGATTTTTACCACTTCACCAGGAGTTTGAAAAAGATCCAGGACAACTACTTGCACGGCTTTTTCTTGCGCTGAGGCACCGGCGATGTAGAAAGTCACTTCAGGAGCTTGAGTGACAGGATTTAAGCTGGCAGCGATGGCAGTAACTGAACACAGGGCAGCACAAGCGGCAGCGATAAGTTTAAATTTCATGATCATTTCCATCTATTAAAATTAAAAAGAAGAGTAAATTAGGCGAACAATTCGGGCACAAGCTAAGACAAATACGACAAGGCAAACACCTCGCCACAGACGACACCATCAAGACTAAGAACTCGCCCTATACAGCAGATACAGCCGATACAGGCGAGTTCTTTTGCATCAAATTACTTGTTTAAGTGACGACGACGTGCAACACCGGCGACCAGCATCAAGCCAGCCAACATCATGGCGTAGCTGCTAGGCTCAGGGATAGCCGCTACTGCGACTGTGTATTTCAGGTTATTGCCATCAAAGCTGAATTTCGAAACGCCATTGACGTTCGCATAGCTAGTGTCTGTTACTGTAGTACCCAACGCTAAACGATGGAATACTGAATCAGTACCCACAAAATTATCAGTTTTAAACTTTAACTTCGCGCCGCCGTCATGAGCGACACCATTAACGATATTCTGCGAGTTTGTACCTTGGATATCAGTAAAGTAACCATCGGATAACGATGTGCCAGAGTTTGTATTTTGAGTATTCACGGCAGCTATCCAAGTTTTAAAAAATCCTGCAACAGAACTTTGAGCGGAAGAGGACGTTTGAGCAGCAGAACTATCGCCATCACGCATCGTCGTCAAAAAACCCTTACCGCCATTATTTGCAGCGACACTATTACCTGCGAAGACACCCCAAGTCGAATGACCTAGATTGCCAGAGACTGAAGCCAGGTAAGCATTCCATGATGCTGTGTGGCTACTGATACCAAAAGTTTGATCAGCAGTTGCGGAAGCAGGCAAGAATGATGCATAAGTTTTACCTAAATCTTGGACATAAGAAGATTTAGTAACGTCATCAAACACGTAGAACAACAATGCACTACCAGTCGCAGCATCAACATTAGGAACAGCAGCGAAAGCAGAGCCAGTAGCGCCGATCAGGGCAACTGCAGCAACCAGGGTTTTTAATTGAAATTTCATTTTAAGACTCCAAGAATGAGTAAGGATGTTTCGATAGATTTAAAAAACTTCTTAATTTGCGCTAGCACCAGGCTAGCAATTTCAAGTGAAACTCGGGTCCTGTATAACTGCTGTTTGAGATCAGACTCCCTACCGCAAGACTCTGATCTCAAACCACTGGCTACCGGGTCCTAACAACTCTTCACAAGTGCAGCCAGTGTAGAGCCCTAGTTTGGCAATCTTCACCATAGCAAGCAGCTAATACATGCGCCGTTCAGCTTAGTTCCATAAGCCGTATGGACTATCAAAACCGGGTTTAACTGTCTTAATTAAAAATTATGTTTCCTTGTGGAATTTAATAGAAAAAATAGCTAGATTTTTTTATTCAAATTGACTAAAAATTGCAGACATAAAAATCAGTGATGGCAGCTAGGCCTAGTTTTGACCTCCGAACTTTGCTCGTTTTATGGGTCCAGCACTGCCTACGCTTAAGGCGTCGCAGATAAATTGCTGCCCTAGCTTAGGCCGCATTCTCTTTGGCTTTGCTGCGCCCCCGTCCACCACATGTTTAGAAAAAAATAGGCACCGGCCGCTCGCGCAATGCCCATGCGCCTGTCCAAGGCATATGCCCGCTAGCCCGCATGGGATATACGTATGCGGCTATGCAGGCAAAAAATATTCAGTTATTTATGCAGATATTTATGCAGGTATCAAGGCATCGCGGCGCAGCTCGCTAACTAACTTCAACTGTCATCCCACTGTAATAAAGACAACATAGACTGTGTCGTTCTGCGCTGTCGCCAATGCGAGCGACCGCCAGGTAAAGCCCCCCCAACCACGCAGCCTGCTTAGATGAGAGCGACTTATGTTTGAACCTGCTTTTTTACAGCGAGCCCTGCCTTTCGCGGCATATCTGCTGTTTATTTTTATCGCCGATATCTTGCTGCGAGCTGGCTGGACAGCGGATCAATTACGCTGGCTATATCCAGTCAAAATTGGCGTGGTAGCGCTACTTTTATTCAGCTTTCGGCGTGCTTATCTGGAGCTACATCGCACTAGCGATTGGCGCTTAAAACGCCACACGCTAGTGAGCCAGATCAACCAAGCCTCGCATCAGCCGCACTATCTGCTGGCCATCATCACGGGTGCGGCGGTTTTTGTGGCTTGGATCAACTTGAGTGCAGATTGGATGAAGCTGGGGGATTCGGCTGGTTTTGATCCGCGCATCGCCGGCCAACTAGACTGGCGTCTGGTACTGCCGCGTTTAGTTGGCGCCGCTCTGATCGTGCCCATCATGGAAGAATTGTTTTGGCGCTCCTTGCTGCTGCGCTGGATCACACAACAAGATTTTTTAACGCTCAAACCGGCCTTTATTGGTCTCAACGCCTTCGTCATTACCGCCCTGCTGTTCGCCTTTGAACATCATTTGTGGCTGGCCGGTTTGGTCGCCGGTATCAGCTATAACTGGCTGTATATGCGTAGCGGTAGTTTATGGACGGTGGTCATTGCACATGCGGTAACCAATGGCTTACTTGGGGTCTGGGTGATTTACAGCGGCAATTGGCATTATTGGTAGGGCTGATTGCTGCCAGCACCGAGCGAGCGTAAGCCGCATTAGCAGAGAGGAAGTCATGATCAAGAACCACAGCGAACTACCGATGGTGTCATTTTTTGAACGCCTGTTAGACCCCTTTATCATCACCATTGCCCTATATCTGATCACGATCCTGATGCATGAGACATTTAGTGGTTTGTATCTGGTGTTGACGATTATCGCCTTTTTTATTTCGTCTTTTGTGTACGAACAAGTCGATCCGGCGCGCAGTTGGCGTAGCGGCGGACTGCTCGCTTACGGGCGTGATATTTTTACCGGCTGGCTCAGCATCGTGGCAATCCTGGCATTTATTGGCTATGCCTCGGGTTTATCACGGCAATTCTCTGCAATAGTTCTGTTGCTGTGGTTTGTACTGACACCGTTTGCACTCCTTGCCAGCCATCTGAGCTTACGCAAAATCACACAAAATTTACGCAAAGAGGGAGAAATACTATCGGTGGTGATTGTCGGTGCCAGCGAAGCCGGGCTCAAATTGAGCGCACGTCTGCGCGACAACGGCAATCTGAATATGCGATTGTCCGGCTATTTTGAAGATAGAACTGAGCCGCGCAGTCAGCTAGAAATACCAGCAGCTTTATTGGGCAAAATGAACGATGTAGCAGCCTATGTACGCGAACATCAGATCAAGGTTTTATTCATCAGCCTGCCTATGTCGGCGCAAACACGCATCCATAAATTACTCGATGATTTACAAGACACCACGGCATCCATCTATTTTTTACCCGATGTGTATACCTTCGATCTGATGCAGGCACGCTTTGACAGCATAGGCGGGGTACCGGTAGTGGCCATCTGTGAATCGCCCTTTATCGGTCTCAATAGTTTGATCAAACGCGCCAGCGACATCGTGCTCGCTAGTCTCATACAAATACTCTTGACGCCACTGATGCTGGTGATTGCGCTGGCAATTAAGCTGACTTCACCTGGCCCGGTGATTTTTAAGCAGCGCCGTTATGGACTGTATGGCGAGCAAATCATCGTGTATAAATTTCGCTCTATGACGGCTAACGATGATGGCCCGAATGTGGTGCAGGCTAAAAAAAATGATTTACGCGTGACCCGCATAGGCAAGTTTTTACGCAGCAGTTCGCTCGATGAACTACCTCAGTTTATCAATGTTTTGCAAGGTCGCATGAGCATAGTCGGGCCACGCCCACATGCGGTCGCCCACAATGAAATGTATCGCAAACTGATCAAGGGTTACATGCTGCGCCACAAGGTGCGCCCCGGGATTACCGGTTGGGCGCAAGTGAATGGCCTGCGCGGAGAAACCGACACCTTGGACAAGATGAAGGCCAGGATAGAGTTTGATCTCGACTACGTCCGTAAATGGTCTCTATCACTGGACTTGTGGATCATCGTGCGCACCATCAGTGTGGTGCTGAAACGACAAAATGCGCATTGAACTCGCCCTGCTAGTTACCAGGCACAGCGAAACCGCAATAGTTACTCCGGAATCTGTAAGCAGCTGTAAATCGTCATGAGCAGGTCATAAATTTTAAGCATCATCTTGGCAATTAGCTAAGCTAACATCAGAGCGCGCAGATTCAAACAAGCCATTGCAACACAACAAAAGCACCTGCTGGTGCACGTTTTTTAACAAAGGACAGGCTACATGCAAGTAAGTATTTTAGTGGTGGAAGATGAGCCTGCGATACAAGAATTGATAGCGGTCAATCTCAGCCTTTCTGGCTATCAGGTGATGCGCGCCGATGACGCCGAAATTGCTGTCAGTCTGCTACGCGATCACTTACCTGACATGCTGCTGGTGGACTGGATGCTACCGGGCCAATCGGGGATCAATCTGATACGCAGTTTGCGTGCACAGGCGCGCACCCGCGATCTGCCAATTATTATGCTGACCGCACGCGGCGAACAACAAGACAAAATACTCGGGCTAGAGAGTGGCGCTGACGACTATATGACCAAGCCCTTTAGCCCACGTGAGATGATCGCCCGTATCCAGGCCTTATTGCGTAGACGCGCACCGCACGCCAGCTCAGAAATTATAGAAATCGCCGGGATGCGGCTCGATCCTGTGACCCAAAGAGTGATCGTCGGGGCCCGTCAACTGCCCTTGGGCCCTACCGAATTTAGGCTCTTGCAATATCTGATGAATTTCCCGGAATGGCGGGTACACAGCGTAAAAAAATCGTTCGAATTTACTCGATCAAGTATGGGGAAATAGTGTTTTTGTGGAGCGCACGGTTGACACCCATGTCGGTCGCTTACGCTCGATACTGGAGGCGACCGGTCATCATTGACCGAGGAAAACCCCAGCAGCAAGCCTGCGGCAAAAGAGGTCGCGGGCACGCCTTCGCCGCTGGCCGCGTAGTACGACAAGCCGCGCAATTCTATCCCGGCAGCCAAGCCCGCCTGGACCACGGACTGCTCATTGCGCTCGCGCTTGAAATACACGGCAAGATCTAGCCCGCCATCGCTGGCGCCACAACTCAACTCGTCTTTCAAGCTGGTATCGACGGCATGCAACAAGGCTGCCTGGCGCTGTGCATACAGTTTGCGGGTACGCTTGATGTGACGGCCAAAATGCCCCTCCGCGATAAAATCGGCCAACACCATTTGCGGCACAATGGCCGTGTGTTTATCAATAATGGATTTGGCTTGCACCAGCGGTCGCACCAGCGCTTCCGGCAAGACCATGTAACCTAGCCGTAAGCCCGGGAACAAGACTTTGGAAAGCGTGCCGACATAGATCACGTTAGCGCTCCGGTCAAGCCCCTGCAGGGAAGCCAGTGGCGCACCGCTATACCGGTATTCGCTATCGTAGTCATCCTCAATCACCCAGGCACGCTGCTTCTTAGCCCATGCCAGCAAGGCCAGACGTCTTTGCAGACTCATGGTCATGCCCAAAGGTAGCTGATGCGAAGGCGTGACATAGGCCAGCTTCGCGTGTGGATAATGTGCCTGGCCATAAGCGACATCCATCCCCTCCTGATCGACCGGCACATGACAGAGCTGTGCCTGCGCCGCCCGTAGCGGCGCGATCGCCCCACGGTAGCCGGGCCATTCTACCCATGCAGCATCACCAGGATCGAGCAAACTGGTGGCGAGCAAATACAGCGCCTGCTGCGAGCCGGACGTAATGATGATCTGGCCGGCGTGGCAGTTGACGCCGCGCGCCGCCTTCAGATATACGGCCAGTAATTCGCGCAAAGGCGGATAGCCGGCCGGGTCACCATAACCTAGCTTATCCTCATGGCGTCGCCAGCGCCGCGCCTCAAGACGCGCCCAGGTATCAAACGGAAACACATCCAGACCCGGCATGCTGACCCGGAACACTCGGCTTTTATCCTGATGGAAATGCGCCTGTCCTGAAGGATCGGCATAGCGCAAGCCACGTTGCGACAAGCCCGGCGCATCCGCCCTAAGGGCAGGCTTATCTGCCGGCACCGACTTGATGACGGCAGGCGAGAGAGGCAACTGATGATGGACATAAGTACCCTTGCCTACCGCGCCCAGCAAATACCCTTCCGCCAGCAATTGATCGTAGGCATTGAGCACGGTCTGGCGCGAAATCGATAAGGCCCGGCAAAAATCACGGGTAGGCGGCATTTGCATGCCAGGCTGCAGCGTACCTGCAAGTATCGCCTGCCTGATCGCCGCGTAGAGTTGCCGGAACAAAGCCGGCTTGGCGCCATGGTCTAACTGCACCGACTGAATAAACAAAGACATCATAAGGAAAGTCCGAAACTGACACTGATGCTAGGGTGAGGCGGCAATTGCCCGCCTAATTGGTCTTTTAAAATTATACTTTATTGGCACTTTTAAATGACCATCGCAAAGACTAAGATTAGCTCAGGTAAGCAATATTTGCGTTTTCCATCATTTCCGAATCATTTCCGAATCATTTCCGAATCATTTTCTAGTTAAGGTTCCCGACATGCATCAATATCAAGCGAAAATCCACTGGCAGCGCGGCGATCAGGCATTTTCCGACAATTTGTACAGCCGCGCCCACGACTGGCAGTTCGATGGCGGCCTGACAGTTCCAGCCTCCTCCTCGCCCTTATCGGTGCCGCTACCTATGTCAGTCGCCGCCAACCTTGATCCGGAAGAGGCGCTGGTGGCCGCGGCCTCAAGTTGCCACATGCTGTTTTTCCTGTGGCTGGCCTGCAAGCAGGGTTTTACCGTCGATAGCTATACCGATAATGCGGTCGCTAGCATGGCTAAGAACGAACTCGGCAAGATCGCGATCACCCGCATCAGCCTGCGTCCGCAGATCGTTTTTTTCCGGTGCAAGACGCCCTAGTGCGGAGGAACTGGCGGCCTTGCATCATCAGTCACATGAAGACTGCTACATCGCCAATTCCTTGCGCGCCGAGATCGTGATCGAGGCCGCCTGATGCATATTCCTAACTACCATGCCGAACAGCGGCTTGAAGTCTTGCACCAATTAATGAAAACCCATCCGCTGGGCACATTGGTGACACTAGAGGCTGGCGGCCTGAACGCCAACCACCTGCCGATAGAATTGATTGCACCGACGCCGGAGGCGCCGTTTGGCACGCTCAGGGCGCATATCTCGCGTGCTAACAGCATGTGGAAGAATCTCGATGAAAGCGTCGATGCGCTGGTGAGTTTTCAGGGGCCAAGCGCCTATATCACGGCCAACTGGTACGACGAAAAACACCTGAGCGGCGCAGAGGTGCCGACCTACAATTATGCGGTGGTACACGCACACGGCACTGTACGCGTGATTCACGAGGCACAATGGCTATTGAGCCATTTACGCGGCTTAAGCGAGATTCATGAAGCCAGCCAACCGCTACCGTGGAAAATCAGTGATGCGCCGGCAGATTTTATCGACAAATTAGTCAAGGGCTTGGTCGGCATAGAAATTCCAATTAAGCGCCTGGAAGGTAAATGGAAAGTCAGCCAGAACAGATCTGCGCGGGATCAGGCGAACGTAGTGGCGGGCTTGCGCGCCACCGGCACCCCTGAGGCGGTGGCGATGGCGGCGCTGGTGGAACGGGCGGGACAAAACTAAGAGTGCCCCTCGCTTGAACAAGCAACAATTAAGCAACGATCAAGCAAGGGGCGAATCAGGGACTAATCAGGACAATTGTTAGTTCGTGTCTTTCGCGTTTTTGGCGGACCATGTTTTTCGTTCATACAATCGCCCTGGGAGCGAATACCACTAACGGCTGCGGATCAACTTCGCTACCGAGGCGCAATGCTCGACCTGATCGGCGATATTCGGTGGTACCGGAATCTCGCCGGCCATCACCGCCTTGATCCAGCGTGCAGTGCTGGCTGCATCAATCTCTTGCGGCGTATCGGGTAAATCGCCCAAGACACTCTGATGGGTGTGAACCAGGGTAGTGCTTACCCCTTCATGGAACCAGTCTATCTGCTGGGCTCTGGCTGTATTGGCGACGGTCTCGCCTTCGGTACCGCGCATCAGGAAAGCATCACCGCGTTCGCGTGGCGCCATTTCGCTGAAATAATGCTGCAGCATCAGCAGATATTCGGGATGCGTGTACGAAGTCAGGCGCAAGGCGGCATCGGTAAACGGCTGCAACACCTTAACCAGGGTGTGGGTAGAACTGCGCACCCCCAGCACCTGACGCATCGCCAATAAACGCGTCATTTTTGGTGACAAGACATTGATAGACATAAAGGCCGGCAATTGCTGCGCCATCTGTTGCTCGGCTTGCTGCACCGATGCTGCCAGCGGATGCTCTAGCGCCTGAAAAATCTCGGCAGTAGTCACACGGCCGGCATCCTGCATCACGCCATGCACCAGCACCGGCACACCTTTGCGCGCCAGCAGCAGTGCCAGCAAAGGGGTCAGATTGGCTTCTGCCAGTTTTACGGGCGCCACGCTTGTAGGTGGGAATGATGACTGGACATAGGTGCGCCATCCTTAATCGTCCGATTTCCTGTCAGCGGCGGTTTCGTTAAGTTCCGTCGATGCGCCATTCTTTTTTTCCAGGTCTTTCGCATCGATGATATTGCTAGCTTCTTTGGCTGGATGCACCATCAACATACCCTGGTCTTTGCGCCTTCGCATTGAGCCAAAAAAGTATCCGGTCTCACCAATCTTGATTGATTTAATTTTGTCTTTTAATTCTTTAAGAGAATCAACTACATCAATCCCCGTAAATAGAACTCAGCTGTCCTTCTTTATTTTTGACCGGTTTATACATGGTCATGAAATTTTTACCGAACAAGCTCGCCATGCCAACATACTCTTCGCCCTTGATGAGTTGTGCATACGCGGCACCATTCTTATCCAAGGCAGTACCTATGGCGCGCTCACCATTTTCTTTTTTTACGGAAGTGGTGACCCGTATAAAGTCATCGCCTTGTTTGAGAAAAATAGTCGCAAGCGCATTACTGCTGACGCTAAATTTATCGACGATTGTGGTGTTGAGATTGAGCACGGTCTCGCCGTTTTTCAGGCTATCCAGCATCTTCCCGGCGACCTCGATTTGATTCGCGCTATCGACCGAGAACTCGGGCGCAAATTGCATCTCAAACAGATGGTTGGCACGCATCGCGTCTTGACGTACCGTCTTATCGAAAATTTCCAGCATATTGCCGACGGTATCAACTAAATGGGTAAATTCCACCAGTGATCGTTTTTTCATGACGCTATAGGTCGCATTGCCTATGCCCGCCACAAAACCAAAAAATGTGAGAAAAATCAAGACAAAGGCGATGCCAGACAATTTACCGCCCAGGCCCCAGCTGCGAAAATTAAGCTTAGTCTTCATCATAGAACGTTCTTTCATTGCAAAAATATTGTTTTAAATCACAGCAAATAATTTCAGATGCCCGTGAACAGCGCGCACTTTAAAAGATTAAATTCTCAATTGCAACTTATTTCATCGCTTGTTTTTAGTCTCTTTCCTTCTTACTCACATTACTCTTTGACCCTACTCTGTTAGCTTGTTTTTTTTGCTTACTCTTTTAATTTGCTTTTTTAATTTGCTTATTTAGCTTGCAAATTCTCTACGTCGGACTTAGCTTAGCCTGAGTAACTCTGTCCTGCCCCATGTCTTCAACTCTTATGAGTTGACTTCGCAATAGAAGCAGCGGCAATCCTTACGAGTTCAGAAATTCCTTAGCCGAATTCCAAAAATGCTACAATCATTCCCATACGGAAAATACTGGCATCGCCCCTCATTGTGACTCTCGCCTCGCCTCAGATCAGCCTGTTACGGCATACATCCCGATTCGCATTATCAGCACTGCTGTCGATTCTTGTTTGCACGCACACTTACGCCGTGAGCCTGACCTACCCACGGGCGGAATCGGATAGCGATAGTCGTTATCAATACGATTGGGAAGTGTTGCGCACGGCCTTAGAAAAAACCAGCGCGCGCTACGGTGCTTTCGAGATCAAACAGTCGCAACACCAAATGCCGCCGGCCCGCGTCAGCTTTGAAATGCTACGTCCGAATAGCGAAATCAATTTATTTGTGCGCGCCACCAATGCAGAACTAGAAACCAGCTTTCTACCGATACGCATACCGGTCGACCGCGGCTTACTCGGCTACCGAATTTTTTTGATACGCCCGGCCGACCAGGAGAAATTCGCATCGGTAAAAAGTCTGGATGATTTACGCAAATTCAGCGTAGGCCAAGGACGCGGCTGGGCTGATGTCGCGATACTCACGGCGGCGCAATTTAACGTGGTCGAAGGCAGTAGTTATGACGGTTTATTCCCTATGTTGAAACTGCGGCGTTTCGATTTTTTATCGCGCTCTTTAGATGAAGCCTGGCGTGAATACGATGAGCGCCACCTAGAACATAATTTCACGGTCGAACCGACGCTGCTCTTATATTACCCCTTGCCACGCTATTTCTTTGTGCGACGCGATGCCGATGGTGAGCGCATCGCCAAGCGTATCGAAGCCGGTATGGAAATCATGATTAAAGATGGCTCTCTGATTGCTCTGTTTAATCAATATAAGTCCGATCTCATCAAACGCGCTGGTCTGGCACAACGCCGCATCTTGCGCATTCCCAACCCTAAGCTCAGCGCGCAAACGCCCTTGAACCGATCCGAACTTTGGTATGATCCGGTCAAAGGGAAATAAGGCCTACCTGATTCCCGTAAAACGCAGGGAACCCAGTCTATATTTTAAGTTTGGCAGCCTTTAACTTTCTTCCTCAGTCAGCACACCTTGATCCTATCACCCTCTCAATTTCGCCGCGCCGGTGGGTTTTTACTACTCATCCTCAGCGCAGTAGCTATCGTTTATTTCATATTTTCAGATCAAGCAAAGCACCCCGATATTGCGCCTCTCCACGCGAACTCAGCTAATGCTACCGTCTTGGCTTGGCCAGCCACGCTAGTGCGTTTGGCTGGTGCCGCTAGCGCAGGAAACATAAACGGCAGCTCTGACTTGGCCCGCTTCAGCGATCCCTACGGCATCGTCTACGATCAAGCAGGAAATCTGTATGTGGCGGATGGCGGCGACAATAATCGCATCAGGAAAATTACGCCGGCTGGCATAGTCAGCACCCTAGCGGGATCTAGCGAAGCCTATGCTGACGGTCAGGGTGAGGCTGCAGCATTCCACACACCCTCGGGTTTGGCGATCGATGCTGCAGGTAATTTATATGTGGCAGACACTGGCAATCATCGTATCCGCAAGATCAGCGCGCTAGGTGTGGTCACTACCGTCGCAGGCAATGGCCAGGCCGGGTATCGCGATGGTGCCGCCAGCCAGGCCCAATTTAACGGGCCGGTCGGGGTGGCAGTCGACGCTAGCGGCAAGGTGTATGTAGCAGATACTTATAACGACAAAATCCGTGTCATCAATGTAGATGGTGAAGTCACTACTTTGGCTGGCGGTGATCGCCCCGGCTACCGGGACGGCATAGCACTAGAGGCGCTATTTGACACCCCCAGCGCGCTGGTAGTCAGCGCCAGCGCTGAAGTCTTTGTCAGCGATACCCGCAACAATGCGATCCGTAAAATCAGCGCGCTGGGTCAGGTTACGACGCTGGCACGCAGCTTGCCCGAGGACAGCGACGCCCTGATGAAACGTCCACTAGGTCTGGCGCTGACGCACGATGGTGTGCTGTATGTAGGAGAAGCCTCGAATGGCCGTCTGCTGCAGATAGACGCGAGCGGCAAACTACATGGCTTAAGCGGCATAGACATCGATATTCAGAGCGGCGACGCATTTAGTGCGCGCCTGCAGCGCCCGGTCGCGATCGCTATCAAGGCCGACGGCACGCTGGCGGTGAGTGATGCGGCGCAATTTCAAGTTCTCAGCGTCCAACACAAACTAGCGGAATCAGAACAAGTTGCCGCAGTCCAGCCTGCACCTGCCACGACCAAGCTCGCCACCTCCAAGCTCGCCAGCGCGTCGACGCTCAGCCAATCGCCCAGCTTCCCCTGGCCGCTCAAACCACAACATCAAGCCCATGAAATCGTCGGCACTATCGGTGAAGTGCGTGGCAATTACAAGGGTGAGAGCCGTGACCATTTTCATAGCGGTGTCGATATCCAGGCCGCCATGGGAGCGCCAGTGTTGGCCGTTGCCAGTGAAAAAGTCAGTACGGTGTTGCCAGCCTGGGGCTACGGCAGTATCAATGAAGGAATGCGCATCGCAAATATGTCCTACATCCACATGCGCGTCGGACGCCAACAAGACGATAGTCCTATCGACCCTAGCCGCTTTATCGTGACTAGGGGTGAACCGATACCGGACGACAAGGACAAGCTGGCAGCCAATGATCAAATCCGGATTAAGCGCGGCACCCGTTTTCAAACTGGTGAAGTGTTAGGCACAGTCAATCGCATGTATCACGTGCATCTCAGTTATAGTCAAGCAGGTGCGGCACTCAATCCACTGACTCTGGGTTTGAGCGGCTTTAAAGATGAAGTAGCTCCGCACATAGAGCAGATACAATTACTCAGTCAAACTGGCCAGATCCTGAAAAAAAATAAGGGCGACACGCGGCTGCGGGTAGCGCGCAGCTTAGATAAGCTCAGCATCATCGTCGATGCTTACGATCAGGCCGATGGTAATGCAGCGCGCCGCCGTCTGGGCCTTTACAAACTCGGTTATCAAATTTTGCACGCCGATGGCAGTCCACTGCCAGGCTTTGAGCAGCCCCAGATCAAGCTCGAATTTAACCGTCTGCCGCCAGATGAAGAGAGCGTCAAAATTGCCTACGCCAGCGACAGTGGCATCACCGTACATGGCAACGCCAGTACCCGTTTCTTGTACAAGGTCACCAACATCGTCAGAGATGGCCACGCCAGCACGGCTTACTGGTCTATCAAAGATCTGCCTTTAGGTGATTACATCTTACGTATTCTGGCCGCAGACTACGCCGGCAATCAGGCCATGGCCGGACGCGATTTGGCGATAAGGCTAGAGTGAATAGAGTGAGACTGCGCAAAGATGCATGGACACGCTGCCTAGTGCGATTTCGCATATACTCTGCATTGGTTTTTTACACTAGTTTAAGCGCCGAGATTTTGAAACCAGGACCAAATCAATCACCGTTTCAGTGATTTTTAAGCCGCCGCGCTTTTACCATACACATCAAGCCTCACCCATCCCCCCTTGGAGCTTCCATGTACACACTATTCATCGCAAATAAAAATTATTCCTCCTGGTCCTTGCGTCCTTGGGCGCTGATGCGCGAACTCGGGATTCCTTTCGAAGAAAAAATCGCACCGTTTGGTAGTGACTCTAACTGGGATGAATTCAGAAGCTTTAATCCGGCCGGTAAAGTACCCTGCCTACACGCCAGCAAAGCCGTCGATGTGGTTTGGGATTCACTGGCCATCATAGAATATCTGGCAGAAAGACATGCTGGCGTCTGGCCAACCGATGGCAAGGCACGCACCTGGGCGCGCTGTGCGGCGGCCGAGATGCATAGCGGTTTTACTGCAATCCGCCAAACTTGCCCTATGCATGTAGGTTTCCGGATACAGATGCCTGCCACTAGCGCCGCGTTTAATCACGACATCGCCAGACTCAATGAACTTTGGAACCAAGGTTTGGATCAATTCGGTGGCCCGTTTTTAGCCGGTGCCAAATTCACTGCGATCGATGCCTTCTTCGCTCCGGTGGTATTTCGGGCGCAAAGCTATGGGCTGGCATTAAACGAAAAATCCGCTGCTTACGCCCAGCATCTATTGCAAACCAACGCCATGCAACAATGGCAGAGCGAGGCATTAACAGAATCCTGGCGCGAACCCGGCCACGAGCAAGCCGCCCTAGCAGCCGGCAACTTGCTGGCAGATCTGCGCGCTTAGATTTGCTACTTAATTTTGGTATCTATTCAGCCTGCTACTAAAATTATTAAAAAAAACGTTAAAAACCTCTCAAAGGAGACACCGAGACACAGAGAAAAACAGGAGAAATGCCTTGGGCTTTCCTCTGTGAATCCTGTGTCTCTGTGCCTCTGTTGAGTGGTTTTGACTTTTTTCATAGCAGGCCTGAACAGTAACAATTTTGAGTACTAGCCCAACACGCATAGCCCATGCGGCTTTGCGGCTAGGCAGGCTGGACAAGCGCATAGAATATGCGCCTTGGCGGGCATGCAAAAAAAATAATGGCACGCGTACCTCAGTCAGGCTTCAGTTTGAGTTTTGGCTGAACGAATCAAACACCCGCACTGAGCCCAGCAAAGCGGCGTTTTCCTGAATAAATTTTTGATGCAAAGCATGACTTTGATATGTTTTTTCGTCTTCTATGCTATCGAAAAACAATAGCAAAGACAGGTCGTAATTCCTATCGACCACAGGATCATGGCCTGGCGCTGCTGGTAAAGAAATATGCATGCCGCGTACCACCTCGATCTGCGCCAGTGCATGCAGCGCAGCCAGCAATTGGGCGCGATCTTCCGACGAATCGGGACGCTTCAAGCAGAACAAAACATGGTGGGAAAATGCGGCGATATGCCCAAGCATAAAAATCCTTAGTGTGAATGGTATGAGTAGTCTGAGTTAGCAATGATGCGCTAACCGGCCCAGCGCTCGGGTTCTAATCAGGCTAGGTTCACCACGCACTCACCACGCATAGTCCATGCGCTCTGCAGCCGAGCATGCCCGCTAAACCGCATGGAATATGCGCGCTGGCCTGCCCACTAAAAATATCGGGGCTCGACCATCGGTTTAAGGCTAGTCTTTAGGGCGCGCTAAAGTGTGCCAGCATTTGTGCCAGATAAGCAGCGCACCCTGGCTCACCTTCGGCGGGTGCCCAACTGGCTTTCTCGGCATCGGCCACCGCCACATACGGTCCGGCCTTAGATTCAAAAAACACCGAAGCGGGTTCCAGTGCGACCATACTATGAAATACCCCGGTCGGTATCGTCACACCAAGATTGCCCTGCCCAGCCGTCATCAGGATTTTCTCGCACACCTTGCCATCGATATCAAAAATGAGTATGCCAAAACTACCGCTCAGGGCAATCATGGTTTCATCTTTCTCGGCATCAAGGTGGCAATGCGGTTGAATATAGGTGCCAGGCTCTAGCGCATTGAGCAATCTATGGCTGCGCGATTCATTACTGGCGTGCAGATTGAGGTTTTTACGCAGGCGCGGACTGGCCGCTGCCACTTGCGAGAGCTCACTCAGGGTTTCCTGGTTAATGATGTTGATCATGCTGCGTTCACTTTAAAATTAGAGTCGCTGTTAGAGTCACTATTAGAGTCACTATTACTTGCTGTCGCCTTCAAATACGGGCTCAGGTCTACACTGTCGATTTGTTCCGGACGCATGAACTTCTGCGCATAGACGAGGTACACGCCAGAACTTAAAAACAGTTCAAATAATTCGCCGTCGATGTGCTGATCTTTCTTCATAAAACCCATAATCTTGATCGCCTCGGATAATAATTTACCCTTTTTATAAGGTCTATCTACCGCGGTAAGCGCTTCAAAAATATCCGCGATCGCCATCATACGCGCCAATGGGCTCATCTCATCTTTTTTAAGCCTCTTAGGGTAACCGCTGCCATCCATTTTTTCATGGTGACCGCCGGCGATTTCGGGCACCAGACGCAAATGCCTAGGGAAAGGCAGCTTCTCCAACATGATGATCGTCTGTACGATATGTTCGTTAATTTTGTAACGTTCTTCTTCGCTCAGAGTGCCACGCGCGACCGACAGGTTATAGAGTTCACCACGGTTATACAGCAGCTCAGGAACTTTCATTTGAAATCCCCACTCATTGTCCGCCGCCATTTGATCGCGCGCCGAGCGCTGATGCAAATGCTCAGACTTATCCGCCAACAGTTTTTCGAGCACTGGCAAATCAATTTCAGAGCGCCCCTCGGGGGTAGATTTCCGCGCTTTTTCTTCGTGCGAAATACCCAGATTATCATCCAGCGTGCGCAGCCATGTACGCTGCGCAATCTGCTGAAGTCGCGCTATTTTTTCCGGAGCCATAAATTCTCCGCCCTCGTTGCAATGTGCCACAAACGCGAAATCTTCATCAAGCTCGGCAAGCGCGGCAGCCAGCTGGGGTGCCAGCGTGGCGGCATCCGCACCGTCTAATTGCGCTTGCAGGCTGGCCAACTGCGCATCTCGCTTGAGCACTTCAAAGCGCATTCTCACTTCATGAATACGGTCATACAGGGTCTCCAGTTTGGTGGCTTTGTCGACCACAAATTCGGGCGTGGTGATTTTGCCGCAATCGTGCAGCCAGCACGCGATACGCAAGGCTTCGCGCTCATCCTCGTTGAGATTAAAGTCCGCATACGGACCATTTTCGATATCACAGGCAGCCTCAGCCAACATCGTTGTGAGAACCGGGACTCGTTGACAATGACCACCGGTGTAGGCACTCTTAGCATCAATCGCCCCGGCTAATAATTCTATGAAAGCATTCATCAAGGTCTTTTGCTCCTCCACCAGACGCTGGGTGTTGAGTGCAATGGCAGCCGTGGTCGATAGGGCGCGGGCAAACGCCAGCAACTCGACACTGAGCGTCTGCCCACTCGGCAGCAACAGCGCCAACACGCCCAATAACTCACCATTTTTATTTTTCAAAGGCAGGTTCACCAGTGTCGCAGCGGCGCAAGCATGGTACCCCACTGCGCTTAAAAATCCGAAATGCCGGCTCACCTGTTCCGCACTCAGTGTCTGCAACTCTTGCTGCTGGTCTAGCATCTGTACGATGGGATGTAAATGCTCTGCCGCTCTATCCAAAGCGGACAAGCTGACGATAGGGCCGGATTGCTGCTTATCCCATTGCATGTGCACCAAATCAAGTTGCCGCTCGCTAGGGTCGGCCAGAAAAATCATCCCTCCCTGCGCCTGAGTAAGCGTACGCATGTCCGACACGATGCGCAGCAGTAAGCGTTGAAAATTAGTTTCAGCAGCCAGTGCTTGTGATAAGTCTAAAAAATGCTCTATGGTTGTCTTCATTTTATCCATAGAGCTCGCCAGTTCGACAATTTCGGTGATGCGTGCGCTCACCTTAATCGCCTGGCTGAAATCAAAACGGGCGATCCGCAAGGCTTCCTGATTAAGCTGCACCAGCGGTCGTGATGCCATACGCGCCAGCAGCATCGCCAGCGCCACGCCCAAGACCAATAAGGTGGCATTGATCAGCAGGCTTTGATTGCGTACTGCAATCGCCGGCGCCAGTAATTCAGCATGCGGCGCAGCAGCCCAAAATTGTAATTCCTCACCTCCCGGCACAGAAATAGTTCTGATCATGCCCTCCCAGATATCACCAGCGGCTTCGAAGCTAAACACACTTCCTTTGCGTTGCGCATATTGGTCACGCAGCACGCCCATCACCCGACCATCAAATTGCGACAAATTCGGTAAAATTAATTTTCCGTCTACAACATGACTCAGGTCTGGCAAACCTTTATTACTCGCCATGACCTCTTGTTGCGCGCTCAAAAGCAGAAAACGAGAATCTGGTGTTCCCTTATGCTCCATTAAACGCGAGGCGATGGTCTCTAAACGCACATCGGCACCGACCACGGCTAGTCGATTCCCCGTTTCCTGAGAAATGGAGACACCCACTTTACCCGTTGAAAAAAATACGTAAGGTTGACCGCTCTTCACTCCAGCACTCGCTTTTGCGCTTTGATACCAGGACCTTTGACGCGGATCAAAAAAGTAATCGTCTTTGCTCACCCGCTCCAGCAACTGTAAATTTTGATCGAAAAACAGATAAGTCCCACGGCTTTCACGCTGAGCCATTTCAATACTCTGCGCCACCCAGGCAGTATCTGGCGGCGCCTGAAAATGTGTTTGCAGTGCGGCCTCATTGCGCCAAGGTCTAAGCTGAAAAAAATCGCCATTTTCGTAGCCGACATAAATCGATGCCAAGCTCGCTTGCGACCGCAAGGCAGTCACAAGATAAGGCAGACTATCGAGCCTTTCTTTCAGCGTAGTGGCGCGCATCAAGCGCTGTTCCGCCAATAATTCTATGCTTCTTGCGGCATTTGAATAAATCTCGTTGACTTGGCTGGAGGCACTTCTATTAATGCTCTCGAAGCTTTCGCGCGCCTGTATGAGTAGCAAGCGTTCGGTTGCCGATTGAAAATACCAGGTGCTAATAAGCGCAAAAAAGACCATCAACCCGACGAAAAAATAGGCCAGATGCCAATGAAAGGCAATATTTCTTGGAGCTTTTTTGATAGTCATAGTCACTTTCATTCAACGCATCTAGATGAGAAAATAACAAGCATTGTAGAATGAAAAATATGAAAATATTCATACTTCGCAAACTTATATTGCATCAGTGATCTATCTGAGACCTGGGCGCCGAATCCGTTTTCAGGAATAATCTGAATATTTTCTGGGGTCGCCACGTACCTGCTCAATCGGGTACTTGAGCGCATTCAGAGCAATTTTCTCTTGTGCTGCTGTCAGTAAATCGACCTCAAGACGATCAGCCAACATCACCAGGTAATTGAGGACATCGGCCATTTCGTGGCGGATGGCCGTGCGCGTTGTGGCATTCAACTCATCCGCACTACCGCTTTGCAGCCATTGAAAGGGCTCCAATAGTTCAGCCGCTTCTACGCTCAAGGCGCAGGCCAGATTCTTGGGAGTATGGAATTGTGCCCAGTTGCGCTCGGCAACAAAAACGCGCAACTGATCGCGAATATCGTTGAGCTTAAGTACGCCCTGCTGCTCAGCTGCAATTGTTTGCGCTGATGTTTGGCCTGATAAGGCCAACTGGTCTGTCATGCGATACTCCAGCTTCATGAGAAGCCTACATTTTACGGGATATGGGATTCGATTTTGTATTTAAACCCTTAGCCGCAGGCAGCTTTTTAACCCCAGTCGGCACTAATTCACTTCTGTAATTGACTATCGCGCCTAGCTCAGGGATACTTGCATTGAGAGCTACAAATTTTACCGCAGTCCACAGTTCCACTAAAGCTGTAAGCGCTAGGCTAAATTTCTAAGTCGCATCGCCTTTGTTTCATACTTGACGGAATCGATCGATGAAACTGCTCTCCCCGTATCTTTACTGCCTACTGCTAAGCTGCCTAGGGCAAAATTGCCTGGCGCAGAACGCTGCGCCTATCCTGCTGGCGACCCACGATCAAGCCCCGTACGGCAGCTATTTAGCCAATCAGCGCTTCGATGGTATCGCCGTAAAAGTCGTCTCCTGTGTATTAACCCGCATGAAGCAGGCGTTTGTGATCAAAGTTTACCCCTGGGAGCGGGCTCAGGTAATGGCTGAAAAAGCCCAGGTGGATGGTTTTTTCCCTGCCACTCTCAAACCTGAACGGCTGCTATGGGCCGAGGCAACCGCGGTCATTGCCGAACAAAAATGGGTCTGGTATTTGCCGGCGAATACTCAACTCGATCCCACCTCTGCCGACTTTAAGGCCAAGGCCAAGGTCGGCGCACATTTTGGCTCGAATCGTTTAAAATTTTTGCAGGAACAGGGCTATCAAGTGGTACTGACACCGCAGACCGATGAGTTACTACTGAAAGCCTTCCTGCTGGGGCGCGCAGATGCAATCCTGGCTGGCAATCTGGCAATAGCTGCCGCCATGCAACAATCCAAGATCCCAGTCGATACGCTAAAAACCTTCATCCACAAAGATCAGCCCCTGCATGCGTATTTTGGTCGGCGTTTTTTAGAAACACACCCGGATTTCATATCGCAGTTTAATGCGCAACTAAGCACTTGTCGCTAACCCTCACCTATGCGCTGGCCTTCTTTCAATCTCAGACAGACCTTAATCGTCGGCACCGTCATCGGGATGTTGCTGCCGGCCTTGCTCTTGATGTTTTTTCAGTTAAATCACAAATTTGAAAAAGATGTGGATCTGCGCATTCGTGCTCCTATGAGCCAATATGCCAATGTGCTCTCGCGCGGCCTGGGCGCGAGTATCTGGAACATGGATAACAAGGTAGCGCAAGATTTGATCGATGCCGTCATGCGTAATCCCGATGTTGTCAGCATCACCGTCAGCAATGAATACGGCGATGTTTTTGCCAGCAAACACAACAGTGCTATCACTGACAAGGCCATGTTACGTGAGACCCGCGAGATTTTTTACAACGACGCTAGAGTAGGCCAATTGGTACTGGAATTGACCACAGCGCGCATAGAACGCGAATTATGGAGTGAACTATTTAGCCTGGCCGCCTCACTGGCCGCACAAGTATTATTTTCTATCGGGTTTATCTGGTTTTTATTTGAACGTCGCATGGTCCAGCCTTTGCTCGCCTTGCAAGCGGCCGCACTGCGCCTGGCGCGTGGCGATCTCAAGCAGGCGCTGCACTGGAATCGTTTAGACGAAATCGGCTCTCTGGCCTCGGGCTTAGAGAGCATGCGTAGCGATCTGGCCAAACTAATTGCCGAAGGCGAGCAAAAAACCGCCAGCCTACAAAACGAATTACTTGAACGAAAACGGGTAGAGCAAGCGCTTGGCCTCAGTCAAGAAAAATTCAGCGCCATCTTCGATGCCTCCCCGGTGGCGATGTCAGTGTCACGCTACAACGGTGAGCACGAAATACTAGAGGTGAATAATGCCTGGTGCCAGTTATTTCAAAGAGAGCGACACCATGTAATAGAGAAAAGCGGCTCGCAAATTGGGGTTTGGGCCGAAGCAAATGACAGACAGCGATTCATAGAGACACTGATACGCGATGATGCGGTGACTGGTTTTTCTGCCTGGCTGAAAACCTCGGAACTCGCCTTAAATATTTTGTGCGAAATTTCGGGAAAAGTAATCCGTTTAGGCGAGCAAAAAATGTTGATACTGGCTTTTGAAGATATCACCAGCAAGCATCAGTATGAAAGTAATATTTTAGCGCTCAATAGCAGCTTAGAGCAGCGCGTATCCGAAAGAACGCAAGAACTCAGCAAGACCCTGGAACGCCTGACTGTCACCCAAAGCGAACTGGCCAGAGCCGAAAAAATGTCCGCCTTAGGTTCTTTGGTGGCGGGCATCTCGCATGAGCTCAACACCCCGATAGGCAATAGCTTAACCGTGGCCAGCACCTTGCAAGACCACACCAAAAATATCACTGCAGAAATGGCTGGCAAAGGGCTCACTCGTAGCCGTCTCGACGCCTACATCAAAGAAAACCGCGATGGCACCGCCATTTTAACCCGCAGCCTGCATCATGCCGCCGAACTGATCACCAGCTTTAAACAAGTCGCGGTGGATCAAACCAGCGAGCATAGGCGCAGCTTCAATCTGGATGCCACCATCGCCGAAATTCTATTAACTTTAGGACCTAGCTTACGTAAAACTAGTCACACTGTGGAAACCGATATCCCTAACGATATCGTTATGGAGAGCTACCCTGGACCTTTAGGGCAAGTCATCAATAATCTGATACGCAATGCCTTGATCCATGCGTTTGAGGGCAGGCAAAATGGCCTCATTAGCATCAGCGCCAAGCGACAGGAGTTAGACCAGATAGAGTTACGCGTCTGCGATAATGGTGTGGGCATCGCCGCAGAAAATTTAGCCCGGGTGTTCGACCCTTTCTTCACCACAAAACTCGGTCAAGGCGGCAGCGGCCTAGGCTTGAATATTGTGTACAACCTGGTCACCACAGCGCTGCACGGCAGTATCAGTTTAGACAGTGAACTTGGGCATGGCTGTTGTTTTAGCCTTAGTATTCCGCGCGTCGCGCCGAATACGGCAAGCCAATCGAATGAATCTTCGCTTTAACAGCCATGCTAAACACTTAGTCTTGCTCACTTAATCTCGCTCACTTAATTTCGCTCACTTAATTTCGAGCACCTAATTTCGGACGCGATAAGCGAAAAAACAGCATGAACCTCACTCAATCTTTATGCGTTGCACGCCACCGGAAGTGCGTTTTTTCGGCAAATTGAGTGTCAAGACACCGTTATCGTATTTAGCAAAAACTTCGCTTTGCTCTATGTCTACCGGAAGTTGAAAACTGCGCGAGACCTCGCCAAAATAGCGTTCACTACGTAAGATTTTTTGATCTTTATTGCTACTATCCTGTTGTTTTATTTCAGCGCGTAGGGTCACTACGTTGCCATCGAGTGAGACATGAATATCGTCCTTACTTACCCCTGGTACCTCGGCATGCACGGTATATTCGCGCTCAGTTTCTTTCACATCTAGTTTGATCTGCGAAGGTGTTGGCAATGGATCTCCATGCAAAGGCCGAACATAAAACCCAGGTGCAACATCTCGAAAAAAATCATCGAAAATATTGCCGCGATTAATCAATGACGTCATTTTTTCCTCCTTGAAAAATTTAGAAATCTCCAAAACTTTCATCAACGGGTGTGCAAACTCGGGTTCGCTTGCGCTATAAATATAGGAATAAGAGCATATCGATGCAAGCAATTTAGATAACACCTTTGATTTGCATCAAAGTCCAATTAATCCGACAAAGCAAAGTAAAATCCTAACTAGATTTAAGACAAAAAAGCCATTTTTTAAACCCAAGTTCAGATTTTTCTTGCCTTCACAAATCCACTCCCCCATGTCCCGCTCACAACGCCTGCTCGACCTGATACAAATTTTGCGCCGTCACCGCTACCCGATTGCCGGAGCATTGCTAGCGGCTGAACTCAAAATCAGCCTGCGTACCTTGTATCGAGACATCGTCAGCTTACAAGAACAAGGCGCCCACATCGAGGGCGAGGCGGGCTTGGGTTATGTTCTGCGTTCTGGCTATATGTTGCCGCCTACTGACAGAATCTGACAGTAGGGCCCTTTAGGATGCTGTTGAGCGCGGCGATTTCCGCCTGTGCCAGCCAGCAACGAGGAGCCCTACCAGCTTGACCCCACCAAACTACTAAGGAGAGCTTTATGTCTACGATTCCGGAACAAATTTCCGCAGCCGCCCAAACCCAATTGGCGACTCAACTCGCTGTCATCAATACGCTTTCCCATACAGCGTTTGGCGGCATACAAAAAATCATCGCCCTCAATTTCAATACCATCAAACAATCGATGGCAAACTCGGTCGCAGCCACACAACAACTGATGGCCGTAAAAGGCCCGCAAGAGTTGTTGTCGGTAGCCGGTGCGCAAGCCCAGCCAAGCATAGAAAAATTGATGTCATATGGACGCGAACTGGCAAGCATCACCGGTGAAGCGCGCGCAGAATTCCTGCAAGCTGTCAGCAGCACCGGCAAAACCGGCCATGGCGCGACCAAGATCGCCATCAGCGCTCCGGCCGCGACTAAAGCCAAAGCGGACACTAAGCCGGCAGCAGAAGTAAGCAGCACCGCTCCGGTAGCGCCAAAACCAGCAAAGGCCACGAAAGCGGTCGCCACACCAGTCGTGGCTAAAACTGAAACCAAGCCAGCCACGAAGGCGGCAGATAAGCCTGCAACTAAGCCAGCAACCACGACTGCAACTAAGCCTGCCGTTGCCGCTAACACGCAATTGCCATTGCTGGCAGAGACCGCCGCCAAGCCGGCACCAAAGGCGGCCGCGGTTAAGCCTGCCGATAAGCCTGCAGACATTAAGCCAGCTGCTGCCAAAGCAGCCGCTAAGCCAGCGGCAGTAGCCAAACCGGCCACGCCTGTCGCCAAACCAGTTGCACCTGTGGTTGCCGCTAAGGCCGAAGCAGCCAAGGTCGCAGCGGTCAAACCCGAAGTGACAAAACCGGTAGCTGCCGAAGTAACGGCAACTCTGGCACCGGCAGCGACGACAGCACCAGAGCAGTCAGTTGCTGCCGCGCCAGTTGCCGTATCTACTCCTGCGACGACTGCAGCAAGTGAAGAAGCCGTCGCCAACAAGCCAGCCATCACCGGACTGCCAAGCAAAGCTGCGGCAAAACCTGGCTTCCCGGCAACTGGCGGCCGTCCTGCATTCAAGGACAAATCAAGCAAGGCTACCGGCGCAAAAATGCGTGTTCGTCAATAAATCGTAGTTCCCCCAAGCTTTGCCGGCAACCCGGCCTAGCCTGGCTAGATAGATTAAAGCCTGGCTTACCAGCTTGAACCGACAGCGGCGATTGATGCAAATCAATCGCCGTTATTCATTTGCGCCCTGGTCGCGCCCGGCTCCGAAAATCTTGATCAGCGTTAAGGCAATCAACTTGCCTCCTGCCTAAAATGCGCCATCACTCTTACGAAAACGAAAGCGCATATGTCGATTCAAACTACCCCTAACGTGTATCAATTTGATGTTCGCGGCGTATCCAAACGCTTGCGTCATGCTGCCATCTTCGGTGCGCTGGAATCAATGGATCAAGGCGAGATCATGCGCTTTGTGAACGATCACGATCCTTTGCCGCTGCTGAGCCAGATTCAACAACGCTACGACGGTCAGGTGAAACATACGTATATAGAAAATGGCCCTGATGCCGTGGTTATCGACTTCAGCATCCACCCGAAACAAATGGCAGAGACTAGTGCGCCAGCAGCACCAGCGGCACAATCCGGTGGCTGCGGTGGCGGCAATGGTGGTGGTTGCGGTTGCCAGGGCGGCTAAGCCAGAGTAGCCCGGTTTTAGGAGGAGGATATAACATATACTCCCCCTACTCACAATAAAATCTATTCACTTGCGCAATAACGACGGGCGTAAGTGAAAAATACCCCCTCTCAGTATCGCTAAATGGCAGCAACAGCGAAGGCAGACTAAGGCTGGCCGCAAGGCAGCAGGTGCTTGGTTTTTGGTCTCGCCATATTCACCTTAGTTAGCCTGTATCCCGCTGCTAGAAAAAATCGTGTAGCTCAAAGGCAGCCATAGACTTGCGCCGACATATTGGAGGGACACGGTATCGTACTGTCCACCGGTAATCGACCCCGCCACTCCCGGAGTAGTCTGGACCCCGACTGAAGTGTAAATTTGATCGTTGCTCCCCACGGCAACGAGCTGATTACCATTCGCCGAGGATGCAATCCCGCGCCAAAAACGATTGTTTTCGCGTGCCGCCCAACTGACTCCAAAATCGTTGGAAGTATAAATCTTATTTGTAAATACCGCGGCGGCCAGCTTACTGCCGTCGCTGGAAGAAGCGATGGCATACCAGTTGCGATTGCTGTCACGGGCGATCCAGTTCACACCAGTATCGATGGAAGTATAAATCTGGCCGCCAAATACTCCTGCCACCAACTTACTGCCGTCACTCGATGAGGCGATAGAACGCCAATTTCGGTTGCTATCACGGGCGGTCCAGTTCACACCACTATCACTGGATGTGTAAATTTGGCCATTAGTGACGACCGCAGCGAGCTTGCTGCCATCGCTGGAAGACGCAATCGAGATCCAGGCACGATTGCTGTCGCGGGCGGTCCAGCTCACGCCAGAATCGCCGGAAGTATAAATTTGACCGCCATTTACCACTGCAGCGAGCTTGCTACCATCGGCGGAAGACGTAACGGATATCCAATTACGATTACTGTCACGGGCAGTCCAACTCACGCCAGAATCGCTGGAGGTGTAGATTTGACCAGGATTGACTGCCGCGACTAACTTACTGCCATCGCTGGAGGAGGTGATCGAATCCCACCCGCGATTACTATCGCGCGCGACCCAGCTCACTCCGGAGTCGGTGGAAGTGTAAATTTGCCCATTGACTACGTATGCCGCCAGTTTACTGCCATCGCCCGACGAAGTAATCCCATCCCAGGTGCGAACGATATCGCGGGCGGTCCAGCTCAAACCCGCTGGTGCATTACTACCTGCGATACCCTTGGTTAAAATTGATTGCCCGGCATTCTGGGCAATCCGCCAGCCACCGGCTCCCACGCCACTTACCTGAAGTAAATCACCGATTTGTGGCGCATTTGGCAAAGTTACCGTCACCTCACTGGCATTGTTCGCCAGATAGCCGATATTTGACTGCCCCGCAACAGCGGTAGAGCTCACATTCGTCCAGCTCACGCCCGGCCCGGGTGCACCGTTGCAGGTATAACTTGTCGCCGTAATCTCAGCGATGTCGAGCGCGCCATTGAGATTCGTATCCGGCCCGGAAGTGATTTTATTTCCGCCATAGGCGCAATTGGCACCCGCGGTTTCTGCCACTATCACCATCAGGCTGCTGATACCGTTATTCCCGTTTGCACCGGCAGTACCCTGGCAAAGATACTGGCCGGACGTGACTTCTGATACATCTAAAACACTGTTGCCATTCGCATCCAGACCCACGCTGATCTTGTAACCACTATTGGCACAGTTAGCGCCCGCAGGTTCCGCAGTCATACTCACCAGACTTGCCAAGCCAGCGCTACCTGCAGCACCAGCATTACCAGTCATGCCATTGCATACATATTGGGTACTGCTGATTTCCGAGGCATCGAGCTGATTATTTGCATTAGCATCCAGCCCGGCATCAATGCGTGCACCGCCAGCAGCACAATGCAAACCCGGCGTCTCTAAACTAATAGAGCTCAGGGCGGAAAAGCCATTGCTGCCATTGCTGCCGTTCAAACCAGTTGAAGCACCGCCGCAGGCAGCCAGAATAAGACTAAGCGCAAGGACGCTGATATGACATAGTCGAGCGACATGAACCAGAGGACGAGTTTGATAGGAAGTCATAGTAAATCCCTGTTTGAGATTTAAAAATACATACCTGAAGGACCAACAGGCACAAACTTGGTAAGACAGCAAACGTAAGAAACGTCAAAATGAAACGCTTATGGTATGCCCGGCGCAGCGCTTTTCCAATTCATACTGGTACTTTAGCACAAGCATGATTGTCGCAGCGTAGCCGTGCGATGCGCCGGCTAATTTCACCAGCGGCACCGGCAACACAATCCGGTGAATACAGTGAATACGGCGACTGAGGGGGGCTAAGCTGAAGATAATGGAGGTAATTGCGGTTGTCAGGCGAAGGCCTCGCTCAACCGGAAATTAGCGATCGCTTTCGGCACGTCGCTGACTTATCGCCTACGCATGGTGGTCATACGCAGGCGATAGCGTCTAGTCAGAGTTCAAACAACACATCACTGCGTATGATGTACTTGACGCCACGGCTGATCGGTTCTGAACTATGGATGCAATGCAAGGGATGCATGCCATGCGGAAAACACAAAATACTGCCGGTGGGCGTACGGATATCAACTTCCCGCACCGGATCGCCGCGCCGCGCCGGTTGCTGCGGCTGCCCGGCATTGACTAAAAAGCGCGTGGCGCCGCCGTCAAAATCCTCGCTCAGAAAAATCAGGAAGCTCATTTGGCTATAGCGGTCCGGATAGGCGTTCGCCATTAATTGTTCACCAATCACGCGGCTACCGGGCCAGGAACCATCAGAGTGCGGTTTGAAATAATCGTCTTGCTGATAGCGGTAAAAGCGGAAACGCGCATTGATGCCGAGCGCGGCCTTGCCCTGAAAAATATCGCCGGTATCCGTCATCAGATGCGCGACCCGTTGCCAGATCAAGCCGTCGGTCTGTTCATCTACCACCCAGGTTAAGCTATCGTTATGCCGGATATGGCGCGGTAGCGAAACTGCAGCATCCGGCAAAAAGCCTAGTGTTTCACTGAGCGCGATCAAACGCCGGCACTCCTCATGCGACAGGACATTGAGTAACTGAAACGCCGCGGGCACCTGTTCCAGATCGCGCCGCGTTACGGCAGCCGGGGCTGGCGCCGTAGTCGCCAGTGCGGCTAGATTAGGCCGCTTCGAGGCCCAGGTAGGCAGCGAAGGATTTTCCGCTCCGGCTTCATAGGCGGCGACAAAAAAATCGTCTTTAGTCACGCCGGAACTTGCTTCACTCATCAATACTGCAGTCAATTCCGCATTCAATACTTTGCTCATACTTTGCTCATTTCTAGCTTCTTTTCTGTAATGATTTTTATCAATGCGAACGGCAGTCCGGCTGCCGTTCACATCAGGCTAGCATCAGGCCAGCATCAGCTTAGCCGCTGATCACGCGCACCTGGGCAAACTGGCGATGCCCGGCCGCTGAGCCGTGGAAGCCAAAACCACTTTGCTTGGCACCAACCCAGGGCGCATCGCCAGCGCCGCCGACACCTTGGTTGATGCCTATCATGCCGGCTTCCAGTTGTTGCGCAACCTGATTAGCTGCGGCACCGCCAAACACCACGGCACCCAAACCATAGCGACTGTCATTGGCGCGCTGTATCGCCTGCTCTATGCGTTCAAAGTGCGCAATCGCAACCACCGGACCAAAGGTTTCATCCTGTTCCAGCAGCATCTCGCGGCTTAGCCCGCTGATCACGGTAGGCTGAATAAACGGCAGCGGATAATCATCGCTACCGAGCAAAAAGCGCGCGCCCTTGGCTCTGGCATCCTGCAACTGTCGCAACACTTGCTGATGCTGAGCCGGATTGGCGAGCGGGCCGATATTCACCCTGGCCTGATCCCAAGGCCCGACCTGATATTGGCGTGCGTAGGCCAGCACTTTGCTTTCAAATTCTGCAGCGATACGGGCATCGACATAAATACGTTCAGTCGACGTGCACATTTGCCCTGCATTTTCAAACGAACTGGCGACCGCAAACCGCGCCGCCGCGTCAAGATTGGCATCGGCCATGACGATCATCGGATCATTCCCGCCCAGTTCCATGACCAGACGCTTCAAGCCGGAAGCGGCATTGGCCATAATGTGCTTGCCCGCCTCTATCGAGCCGGTAAACGCAATCATATTGATATCGGCCTCAACCAGGGCCTGACCGGTAGTTTCATCACCGTGGGCAATTTGCAGCAGGCCGGGCGGCAATACCTGATTCAAGCCATTGACGAATGCCTCGGCTACCAGCGGGGTTTGTTCCGAAGGTTTCAGGATCACGCTATTACCGGCCATCAGTGCCGGCACTAACAGATTATTCGCCATCGCCAATGGGTAATTCCACGGTGAGATCACCGCCACCACGCCTAGTGGCCGGTACTGTAATTCGCCATTGCGCCCCAAGGACTCGGGCGCCAGCGCTGCGGCAATCTCTTCCGTAAAATACGCGGCGCTTTGTAGCGTGCCGCCTGCCTCGTAGTTAGCGCGGCGCAAGTCTTTGCCCATCTCGCGGCTGATGAGCCTGGCCAGCTGGTCTTGCAAGGGCACTAGTTGCTGGTAGGCCAGCGTCAGTTGTTGTTGACGCGCGGCCAGCGACAGCGCAGCCCAAGGCGCTTGCGCCAGACGCGCCCGCGCTACCATAGGCGCAATGTCGGCCGCTTCAGTAATGGCGACGTCGCCGATAACCTCTTGGTTATACGGGTCGTAAGAGCTTAATCGTGACATGGATAGATTTCTAGAATGACGCAGAACGCGTCTGGTAATGACAGCATGAAGCTCCCTGAAGTGAAGAGCCAATCCTGATGCGCCCTGCAAGCCAAAAGTGGCTGGCAAGACGCATCAGCTATGCCGATACGCTTAGGGGCAAACTTAGGGGCGAACTTAGATCATCACTTAGGGAATTAAGCTAACAGCGCCATCAGGGCATGTGCTGCCGGTTCTGAGGAGGCAGGATTTTGACCGGTAACCAGCAAGCCATCGGTAATCACGTACGGCTGCCAGTCTGCCGCTTTTGAATACACGCCGCCATTTGCCGTCAGCATGTCTTGCACCAAAAATGGCACGACCTCGGTCAGGCCAACCGCCTCTTCTTCAGTATTGGTAAAGCCGGTAACCTGCTTGCCGTGCACCACGGAGCTACCATCTGCAAGCTTAGGATGACGTAACACCGCTGGTGCATGACACACCGCCGCCACTGGTTTGCCGGCTGCCAGCATAGTCTCGATCAGGGCGATAGAAGACGCGTCTTCGGCCAGATCCCACAATGGGCCATGACCACCCGGGTAGAACACCGCATCAAAATCGGCTGCGGCGATTTCGCTCAACTTCAGTGTCGTTGCCAGCTCCGCTTGTGCCGCGGCATCTGCCTTAAAGCGCAGGGTTGCCGGGGTTTGCGAACCTGGGTCATCGCTCTTCGGGTCCAGCGGTGGCTGGCCGCCCAAAGGAGATACCAGGGTGATGCTTACGCCAGCGTCTTTAAAGACATAGTAAGGGGCGGCGAACTCTTCGAGCCAGAAACCGGTTTTTTCACCGGTGTTGCCGAGTTTGTCGTGTGAGGTTAAAACCATTAATATTTTCATGTTAAATCCTTGTAGGTGGTAGAGGGGTGCAGCGCGAGCCTGTCGCTACGCACCCTGATTATTTTCAATAAGCTCAATAGCTTGATAATCTGAATTAAGCAGCGAGCATGCCGGGATAATCGGTATAGCCTTTTGCGCCCGGGGTATAGAACGTCGCCTGATCAGGAGCATTCATTGCACCACCCGCTTTAACGCGTGCCGGGAAATCCGGATTGGCTAAAAAGCCTGTACCAAACGCCACCGCATCGAGCTTATTCTCTTGTATCGCCGCTGCCGCTTCATCGCTGCTATAGCCCATATTGCCGATCAACACGCCCTGGTAGTGTTTGCGGGCGACAGACATGACATCGCCGGTCTGGATCTGGAAGAAATCGGCGCGCATCACATGCAGGTAGGCCAGCTTGAAATCGTTTAAGCGGGTCGCCAAAAATTCTGTCAGGCCGATAGGGTCGCTGTCTTGCATGCTGTTGAAGCTATTCAGCGGTGACAAACGCAGCCCGACGCGTTCCGAACCGATTGCCGCGCTAACCGCAGTCAGCACTTCAAACAGAAAACGCGCGCGGTTTTCCATAGTGCCGCCGTAACTATCGGTGCGCTGGTTGGCGCTATCACGCAAGAACTGGTCGATCAGGTAACCGTTGGCACCGTGCACTTCTACCCCGTCAAAACCTGCCGCTATCGCACTTTTAGCGGCATTGGCAAAAGCTTGCACCACACCGGCAATTTCATCCGTCGTTAAGGCGTGCGGGATGGCATGCGGCACTTTGCCGTCCAGGGTCTGGATCTCACCTTCTATCGCGATAGCGCTTGGCGCCAGATTGGCCGCGCCGTGATTAATCGCCGGGTGGGCTGCGCGACCGGAGTGCCAGATCTGCATGACGATCTGGCCGCCCTTGGCGTGCACCGCCTCGGTCACTTTTTTCCATGCAGCCACTTGTTCTGGCGTGTAGATGCCAGGCTCGGCGACAAATGCCGAGGTATCCGGCGCGATCATCGTGCATTCGGTAATGATCAGACCGGCGCTGGCGCGCTGGGCGTAATATTCCGCCATCAAGTCATTGGGCATGTGGCTAAGGCCGGCGCGTGCGCGCGTCAACGGCGCCATCAGCATGCGGTTAGCCAGGTTCAGGGCACCAGCTTTAAGTGGGGTAAATAACATCGTGTTTCCTTGTATTTTGGGGATTCTTGAGTGACGCTAATCATTAAGCGTTCGATGCGGCATCCGGGGCGACTTTCACCACCAGCTTGCCGAAGTTCTTTCCTTCCAAGAGGCCGATGAAGGCTTGTGGCGCATGTTCCAGCCCCTCGACAATATCTTCGCGGAACTTGATCTTGCCCTCTTTCAGCCAGTTGCTCATCTGACTCAGGAATTCAGGATAGCGATGACCGTAGTCATCAAAAATGATGAAGCCTTGCAGCTTGATGCGTTTGGTCAGGATGGTGCGGGTCAGCAGGCCGAGGCGATCCGGACCTTCCGGCAAGGCGGTATCATTATAGTGGGCGATCAGGCCGCACAGCGGAACCCGCGCTGCCGTATTTAGCAAAGGCAAGACCGCATCAAACACGGCACCACCGACGTTTTCAAAATACACGTCTATCCCTTTAGGGCAAGCGGCCGCCAATTGCGCCGCAAAATCCGGACTGCGGTGATCGATACAGACATCAAAACCCAGCTCTTCGACCACCGAGCGGCACTTGTCTGCGCCACCGGCGATACCGACCACATGACAACCCTTGAGTTTGGCGATCTGCCCAACGACCGAGCCAACCGCACCGCTGGCAGCTGCCACCACGACGGTTTCACCGGCTTTAGGCTGGCCGATATCAAGCAAGCCCATGTAGGCGGTAAACCCTGGCATGCCGAGCACGCCCAGCGCCAGCGAAGGATGCGCCATACCCGGTGCCAGCTTACTCAGGCCAGTGCCATCGGACAAAACGAAATCCTGCCAGCCGCCAAAAGCCAGTACCAGATCGCCGGCCTGATAATCCGGATGCTGCGAGTTCTCTACCCGCGACACGGTAGCGCCTAACATGACTTCGCCCAGCGCAACCGGATCGGCATACGACTTAGCCTCGCTCATACGACCGCGCATGTAAGGATCCAGCGACAGGTACAGGCTGCGCAGCAATACCTGACCGGCGGCCGGGCTAGGCACCACGGTTTCCTGCAAATGGAAATTGGCAGCAGTTGGCGCGCCAACCGGACGTGAACGAAGCGTGATCTGACGATTGATATGGGAATGTTGCGTGTTGTTAGTTGACATAATTTCGACCTATTAATTTGTATGGATCTTGGTAGGGATGTTTTTCAGGGATTCCAGCTAAGGGTTCAGTACTTACAGTGCGCCCTGCAAAATCACGCGGCTGACCTCTAAAGTGATATTTTGCTGTTCACCTAGCGTCGTCATACCATGTGCCTCGAGTTGCAGCAAGATAGCGTCTATCGCGTCCTCGCCCAACTGATAGCCGGACAAGCGGGTCTGAATTCCCAGGCCCTCGAAGAATTCGCGGGTACGCAAGATCGCCTGATCGATGCGCTGCTCTTCAGTGCCTTCGCTGATGTGCCAGACGCGTTCTGCGTATTGCAGCAATTTGGCACGTTTGTGTTCGCGCTGCACATTCAACAGTGAAGGCAAAACGATGGCCAGGGTACGCGCATGGTCGATGCCATACAGTGCGGTAATTTCATGGCCTATCATGTGGCTGGCCCAGTCTTGCGGCACACCGGCACCGATCAGGCCATTTAAGGCCAGGGTTGCCACCCACATCAGGTTGGCGCGGGTATCATAATCCTGCTCCATCGAGATGGCTTGCGGCGCGATCTCGATCAGGCTTTGCAACAGGCCTTCGGCAAAGCGGTCTTGCGGCAAAGCTTGTACCGGGAAAGTCAGATACTGCTCGATCACATGCACGAAAGCGTCGGCGATGCCATTGGCGATCTGGGTTTTCGGCAAGGTATAAGTTTTAGTCGGATCAAGTATGGAAAACTGCGGGAATACAAAGCGGCTCATGAAAGAGAATTTCTCATGGGTAGATTTGCGCATGATGACGCCACCGCTATTCATTTCCGAGCCGGTTGCGGGCAGCGTCAATACGCTACCGAAAGGCAATGCGCGCTTGACGTTACGTCCGCGCTTTTGCATGATTTCCCAGGCGTCACCTTCAAATTCAACCGCAGCGGCGACAAATTTGGTGCCGTCTATCACCGAGCCACCACCGACTGCCAGCAGGAAATCGAGCTTTTCGCGACGCACCAGTTCTACCGCCTGCATCATGGTCTCAAAACTAGGATTGGGCTCGATGCCGGCAAATTCCAGCACGACGCGCTCGCCCAGGGCAGCCTTGACTTCATCCAGAGTACCGTTAGTTTTGGCGCTGGCACCACCGTACAGTATCAGTACGCGGGCATTGCCTGGCACCAGATCGGCCAGTTTTGCCACGGTCTCGGTACCGAAGACGATACGGGTAGGATTATAGAATTCGAAATTTCGCATACGCTTCTCTCTTTATTTCCAATGAACATCAAAATTAGACTGGTCGTCTAGAATCAAGCAAAAAAAATTGAGCGAACTTTTTTATCCGCCCCCCCTCCTTTGATTGATTGATCAATCAGCTCCGCTTGGTTTGTTACTGCATATTACCGCTTATTTATTACCGCATAATTATCATTTCAACTGCTACTCAGCACCAAGTAGTACCAAGTTACCGTATCTAACGTATCTGGTATCTGGCGCCGAGCACTCTCAGGACTTTAGATTCAACATCTTGAGCGTCGCGATCATGGCGCCTTCCATGGCGCTGCGGTTGCGCCGCATCTTGGTCAGCAGGGTTGCCCCCAGCCACATCTCATACAAGGTTTCGGCCGTATGCCGGGCATCCATCTCGCCGCTGAGCGAACCGTCAGCCAGTCCGGCGCTGATGCAATCGGCCAGGCGCGTAATGATCTGATCGGTGCCCTGATGCAAGGCCAGTCGCATCGCTTCCGACAAATCAGAAACTTCACCACCGAGTTTGACCGCCAGACATTTACCCTGCATATCTTCGCTGGCCTGAGACTCCAGCCAACCGCGCCAGTAACTCATCAGACGTTCGGCGCCAGACCCTTCGCGCTTACCCAGCAACTGATCGAGATACTCGAGGTAATCGGCGAAATAACTCTCCAGCAAAGCTTCACCAAACAATTCCTTGGATTTAAAGTAATGATAGAAAGAGCCTTTAGGCACGGCAGCGGCAGCTAACACCTCATTCAAACCAACCACGGAAAAACCTTTTCCGAGGATGATGGGTTTGGCGGTATCGAGTATGTGCTGCCTGACATTAGTGCGTGGAGTATTCACTTGCGCGACTATCCGGCTGCAAACGACTAACTAGACGCTGAGACGCTGAGACGCTGAGAACGGCAAAGTAGTTCTCCGTTTTTCCTCGGCGTCTCGGCGTCTCAGCGTTGAGAGGTCTTAGTTTTTTTGTCGTGCTCCTAGTAGGCTGAACAGTTACGCTAAAACACAGGTAAATTAGCGCTGTTCCCATTCATCGCGCAGCAAAGCATACATCTTGAGATCGGAATGCTTGCCCCGGCTAAACGCAGCACCGCGGGCGATTCCCTCCATCTTAAAACCGCATTTGATCGCCACCTTTTCTGAGGCGATATTATCGACATTCATATGGATGTTGAGACGGTTAATCAGCAAGGTATTGAACAGATAATCGCTCAGCAATTGCACCGCCTCACTCATGATGCCCTTGCCGCGTGACGCTGGTGCAAACATGCCATAGCCTATTTCCCTAGAATTAAAATATGGCACAGTCTTAAAGTGAAATACACGACCGATGATGCTACCGGCGTCATCGATCATTACAAAGATCTCCATCGTTTCTTTGGAGCGTGATTGCTCCTCGAATCGCTGTTCTACCATGCCGGGCAACATCACTTCCAAAGGAAGATAATCGCCTTTGCTATCTGGATGGTTAATTAATTCTGTGTACCGTGGCAGTTCGTCTTTTTTGAGATGGCGCAGATGAAAACAACTTCCCTTGATCATACGAAGTTCCTAGTAAAAATTGGTCGAAATGAAATTATCACTGTAACATCAAAATAATATTATGAGGAGAATCGGCCGATTTCTTTTATACTCCCGCATCTTGCGGAAAAATCGCGAAAAACCTAGGGCAGCAAGCAGGTGAGCACTCAGCTCGGTTGGCAGCGGCACCACACTGGCATTATTTTATAAGGATTTATCATGACAACACCATCCATACTCACCTGGTCTGAGGCAGACTCTGGCGCACTCACAGAGGCAGCGATACGCGCCCACCATCAGCCAGAAGAAAACTTCAAGCTGTATGTCAATGCCTATGAAGCGGCACAACAGTTCGCCGTCAAAGCCGGTCACGAGTTCTTTTTGTATGTAGTGACAGGTGCTTGCAAGACCAGCGTAGACGGTCACGAATTGCGTCTGGCTGCCGGTCAATTCGTCAGTCTGGCTGCTGGCTCTTATGCTTTCGAGGCCTTGGGCACTGAAGCTTTGCAATTGGTAAAAGTATTTGCGCGTGCCTAAGTAGTAAGGCTGTACCAGATGCAAAAAAAATACCGGCCTGGCGCCGGTATTGCGCGATTATTTAAAACACGCCGCATAACATACGCGCAAACCCAATTTGGCAGGATGATCGTCGGATTATCGCCACCGGTATTTTTATTTGAAGACGAAAACTTGCGCGATTATTTAAAACACGCCGCATTCACATACGCGCACCGCCACCACCCAATTTGGCAGGATGATCGTCGTGATTATCGCCACGGCCCCAGATGTTTACCGCATGCAACATCAGAGAATGACCGCGCACATCCGCCACCTTCAGGCGCGGCGCCAATACCGGATAAATCGCAGCACCCTCGGCATTCACATACAAGGCCGGCAAATCGCCCTTATGTCCCTTGTCGGTATATGGCCCCAGATGTTTACCGGTTTTTTCAGGATCCCAATGCCCGCCTGCGGCAGCACCAGTGACCACTTTACCATCGACTTCGGCATTGCGCTTTGTCGTGAATATGAAAGCCATGCAAACCGGCAGGAATTGCGCTCAGTTGTGGCGTCAGCAATAAACCATAATATCGTACTGCACCGTACCAGCCGATTTCACCACACCTTTATCGTCAATCAGATTGAGCGTCAGAGTCTCGGCGAACACTAACAGAGGCTAGCGACAAAACTAAAGCAAGGGAAAATTTCATTGCGCATCTCCTGTGATCCTGACAAGACCTGTTATCTCGGAAGATGCCGAACTCAGCAAGTTCGCCACAAATATAAAAAATCTTAGACACCGAGTGAGGTCCTGCTGTAAAGGCAAATTCCAGAGAATTTTAGTATTAAAACCATACTATCGTGCTGGCGCTGTATCAGCCTGCATCATTCCTTAATCCCTTCGACGTTAAAGTACAAAGTGATCTCGTCGCTTACGAAGGGGGCGTAACTGCCCATTTGAAATCGCTACGCAAAATTTTTGTATTGCCATTCGCGCCGCATGCTTGCTTCATGTAAAGAAGCCCCTTTGTAGTTGACGAGGGCAATCTGCGTTTCATGTACTTTAATCAAAATTCCGTACAAAGCGCCATGAAGATCAATGCGCCTGACCATTTGTTATGCGGCTACACCAGCGCCATGATGGCTTTCCTGTTGGCAAATCCGGCACCGCGGCATATTTTGATGGTGGGGCTAGGCGGTGGCTCGCTGGTCAAATTTTGTCATCGCCACCTGCCGCAATGCCGCTTCACCGCCCTGGAAATTGATGCGGACGTCATCGCCCTGCGCGACCAATTCATGATTCCCGCCGATGACGAACGGCTAGAGATCATCCATTGCGATGCGCTCGATTATCTGGCCCGTCATCAGGCAGCTTCAGGCACGCCGTTTGATGTCATATTGCTAGATGGTTTCGATATCGAAGGTTTGGTCGAGGATCTTAACAGCAGGGAGTTTTATGCCAGTTGCCATCAGGCACTCACGCACGATGGCATCCTGGTGGTGAATATGTGGGGCAAAAGCAAAAAACTGGTCCCTTTGCTCAGTAAGTTACGCGCACTATTTAAACAAAACGTCTGGTGGTGCCGCTCGCTTGATAGCTACAACCTTTTGGCATTTTCCTTCAAGAACAGAAAAACCGGCTTTACCGCGAACATGTCTGCCTGCGCTAAAGAAATGGATTTACGCTTCCCCCTGCAACTAGAGCAATTAAGCGCACACATGCACACACTGCGTTTGTACATGGCCAGCACAGTGACACGTCCGGATCAGCCAGCGCAGACCGAAGCTGTCAACGAAAATGCCTATGATGCGCGGGAGTTCTTCGCTCTCAGCAGCGATCTGGCGGCCATCATGGTGAGCGATGACAGCCTGCCACACAATGAGATCGAATGGATCGCCCTGCATCAATGACAGCGGGAGTTTTGATACCGGCCGATTGCCCTAGACATACGTTGATCTTTTAATTAGCATGGTCAGACTTTTTACCTTATCCGAAAACTGTCATGACACTTAATCAAATCGCCGTAGCCTATGTAAAACTGGTACTTGCCGTAGGGCAGCACGATAGCTCCTATGTCGATGCCTATTACGGCCCGATTGAATGGCAAGCGGAAACAAAAAAACTCGCCCTGCCCGATCTGATAACGCAGGCGGATCAACTCATCAGCCAAATCGCTGCGCTAGCGGAAGCACCGGAGGATCAACGCTTGCGCCAGCAATTCCTGGCGTTGCAGCTAGGTGCAGTCCGCACCCATTTGCTGCAATTAAACGGAACTATGCTGTCTTTCGACGATGAATCGCTGGCCTTGTACGATGCCGCATCACCGGCCTTGAACGAAAGCGATTTTGACCTGATCCTGGCGGAACTCGATCAACTTTTACCTGGCCAAGGGGATTTAAACCCGCGCCTTAGCGACTACAACCGCACATTTGAAATTCCGCGCGACAAACTCGATGCCGTGTTTAGCGCTGCCATCAATGAATCGCGGAAGCGCACGAAAAAATACATCCCCTTGCCGGAACAGGAAGATTTCGAGATTGAATACGTCAAGGATCAGGTCTGGAGCGCCTACAACTGGTACAAGGGCGATAGCTATAGCCTGATCCAGGTCAACACCGATTTCCCCATGTTCATCAGCCGCGCCATTGACCTTGCCAGTCACGAAGGCTATCCGGGCCACCATGTGTTTAACCTATTGCTGGAAAAGCACCTGGTCAACGACCAGGGCTGGGTCGAGTACTGCGTCTATCCACTCTACTCACCGATGTCATTTCTGGCCGAAGGCAGCGCCAATTACGGCATAGAAGTGGCATTTCCGCCAGAAGAACGATTGGTCTTTGAAAAACAAGTACTGTTCCCGCTCGCTGGCATCAACCCAGAACTGGCCGAGCGCTATTACCAGATTCAGGCTGTACTGCAAAAACTCTCATATGCCGGCAACATGGTGGCACAGCGCTATCTCGATGGGGAAATCGACCGCCCTGCCGCCATCGCGCTATTGATGAAATATGCCTTGTCCGACGAGAAAAGATCGACCCAACGCATAGGCTTCATAGAAAAAAACCGCTCGTATGTGATCAACTACAATCTGGGTCAGGATATGGTGCAGGAATATGTGGAGCGCTTAGTCGCGCAAGCAACTCAAGCAACTCAAGCGGCTAAGCCCGGCGTAAGCTGCGACCAGCAACAACTGCGCTGGCAGATATTTGCAGACTTGCTGTCTTATCCGAAAACAGCGTCTATGCTTAAGCAATAGAGCATCACCCTGGTCAGATTGGCGGCAACCAAAGCATACGCTAGGCACAACCCTTAGGAATCATCATGATGAAGCAATTACTGGCATCCCTGCTCGGCATCTTGTTCCTTAATGTGCATGCCGCCACTCCCATCAAATTGTGCTACGAAGACGGTTCGGTCTATCCCTGGATTAGCGGCGATAAGCAGGGACTGGTGATTTTTGAGTTGCAATTGGTAGAAAAAGATCTGAATCTCGAGTTCGAATACCTGAGACTTCCCTGGAAGCGCTGCCTGCAAGAGGTGCAATACGGACGAATTCAGGCGGCAATCGCTGCCAGTTACAATAAGGACCGCGCGGCCTGGGGCAGTTATCCTATGAATCCGGATGGTTCGCTGGACAAAGAGTTACGCCTGCATACCGACAGTTTTTTTATTTTTCGCCGCGCCGACAGCGCTATACGCTGGAGCAATCATAAGATGGAAAACCTGGGAAACCAGGTGATCGGTGCACAGTTAGGTTACAGCGTCGCCAAGTCGCTGGAAGATACCGGTTACCCGATCAAATATGTGCCTGGCAGCGATGAACTGATGCGCCTGCTGGACAAAGGCATGTTGCAAGTAGCGCTGCTGCAAAACCATGAGGCGGCACGTATCTTACGCAATAGCCCGGCATTAGAAAAAAACATTATCAAAGAAACTGAACCGGTCAAGGTCGCAGACCAGTATCTGCTTTTTAACAGCGACTACTATGCCAAAGAAGAAATTTTGGTAAAAGCCATTTGGCAATCCATCAGCAAAATCAGAAAAAGTAAGAAATACCTTGAGCAGGAAAGCATGATGCTGATGGAAGAAGCCAAAAGTAAATAAGCACGTAAATAAGCAAGTAGCTAAGCAAGTAACTTAGTCACTAAGTTAGCCAATAAGCGGCAAGTTGCGGCAGCAACTTGCGATACACAACAGCGATACTGAGATCACCTCTAAACCAGAATCTGCATGATGCTACTCAATTCCTGAGTAGTCTCTTTCATCAGTTTTTCGGTTTTCTCCGGATCCAATTGCAAGTTCTGCAGCGGTGCAGGAATATTCGCCCAGTCTAGTGTCGCCAATGACTGCGCAACAAAATGGGCATCGAGAAAATTGGCTGCCGCAACAACATCGGTTAAACCAGCCCTGCCGGTAACGGCCAGATCCAAGGCCTTATGATCCATCACGGCAGCCCGGATATCCTCCGAGATCTCCCAGCTATCAAGAATCGCGGCGCCGATATCGACATGCCATTGATCAACCAATTCCCACAAAGCCTGTTCGGAAACAAACAGATCCTGATACAGGCAAGCGCGGTTCAGGATGTAAAATTTACCGACATCGTGCAACAAACCGGCAATCATGGCCTTATCCGGGCTGAGTCTGGTCAGGTTACGCGCCAGCACAAAAGACAAGGCGGCCACCCGCATACTGCGCGTCCACAGGCCTTCCATACGCTCTGAACTCTGGCCGCTGGCCTGATGATCCTTAAGCTGCTTCATGCCTACCGAGATAGCGACATTGCGCACCACACCAAATCCAAGCATGACGGTAGCGCCACGCAATTCCTCGACCTTTTTTCCGCTGCGGTTAAACATCGCCGAGTTAGCCAGTTTAAGTACCTGGGCGGATAACACCGGCTCCGCACTAACGATGCGGGCGACCTGGTCATTGGAAATATCGGGAGTATCAAGCGCGCGCCTGATCTTCATCGTGGTTTTTAAGGAGGTGGGAAATACCAGGTTCTTTGACGACAATTCTGCCGACAAGCCCTTGATAAACTCAAATTCTGACTCTTTGCTATTCATGGTCTGGCTGTCTATGTAATGTCAATCTGCGGGATAATCAGATTTTTTCGCCATTATCCCATGCTGGGGAAATAAGATTCAAATTACCTGAACTTAGGTTTAAAGCTAGCGGAAATTAGTATTCGCACGGCGCAAAAAAATCCCGCAATATTAAGAAGCAGTAAAAAACAGTAAGAAGCAGTAAGAAGCGAGCCTGTCTTGGCTTGATTGATATTGCGGTTTTGCATGATTAAAATCAAACTATTTTCAGCATGCAAGTACGCTATTCTGCTAATCTTCCATGTGAAAAACACAGTATTTCCGGACAACACCGGCAACATCATTCACAACAGTAACCATAGCACGAGTGCAACCATGCAAGGAGATCGTAATGTACGACGAGGATGACTTTTTCGCAGTGAGCAAATTTCTCAGGCTAGGCGTAAAAATCAGCGTGAAGAACCCTATGGGACAGAACCCATCCTTTTCTACCAGCTTCCCTACCCCAAAGGGAACGACGGTCAACATTGATGCGAACAGCCTCTATGAGGTGGAGCGCAAGATGCGTACCTTGCTTGCCAGCGACGTCCCGGTCAAGACCAAGCTGGTGCCGTTCACCTATCTGGGCACCAATTTTCAGGGCGTACTGTTTTGCACAAAAGGGATGAATGAATTCGTCGTGCAGGAAACTCGCGACCTGTTTGGCATGGAATCAAAACGCATCGTCCGCAAAGCCGATCATTTTATTCAGTTGCTGAGCTAAACAGCTACGCACCAGACGAAACTTAAGCAAGGGAGGAAAGGGCTAAGCTCAGTCGCCCCTTATTCCTGCAACCCAAGTCTCATAACTGACCGGAAAAATCCGCTGGCAGGATCAGACGCGCCACCAGTCCGCCATCGCTATGATTTGCCAGCAGCAACTGCCCACCGTGCGCATGCACTATGCTTTGTGCGATGCCCAGTCCCAGCCCCATGCCATTACTGTTCTGATACCTGCCATGCTCCAGCCTGACATAGGGATCGAACAATTTCGCCAGCGCTTCTTCCGGCACCCCAGGGCCGTGATCACGAATCTCGATCTCAATATTGCCGTCGCGTTCGGTCACGCTGATCTGAGCCGCGGTGCCGTAATGCAGTGCGTTGTCGAGCAAATTGCCGATAGCGCGTTTTAGTGCCAGCGGCTTAGCCGTCAGGCTCAGACCCGAGGCTTCAAACAAGACTTGATGTCCGGCCAACTGAGCACCGCGCACCAGTCGCCCTATGAAGGCATCGAGCCGGATTTCCGTAGGGTTTTCATGAATATCGCTGTCTTTCACGCATTGCAAAGCGCCCTTGACCATCATGTCGAGATCATCGAGATCATCGTGAAACTCAGCGCGCAATTCATCATCATCAAGCAATTCGGCACGTAACTTAAGGCGCATGATAGGGGTACGCAAGTCGTGAGAAATCGAGACAAACAAACGTTCGCGGTCTTCGATATAGCGCTGTATGCGTTCCGCCATCGCACTGAATGCGCGCGCCGTGTTGACGAATTCCCTGCTGCCCGTTTCCGGCAAGGCCGGCATGTTTTCGCCGTTGCCAAAGGCTGCGGCCGCCTCGGACAATGCCGCCAGCGGGCGCGTGGTCCAGCGTACTACCAGTATCGATAACAACAATACGGCCGCCAGCGACAAGGCTTGCAGCAAGACCCGATCGCGCGTAAGCGGATTGCCGCTTTCCAGAAAATACGGGTTAGGCATCAGGGCTGCCAGATAGAGCCAGTGTTCGGCATCCATCCTGGCCTGTATCACCAAAATCGGCGCAGGATTGGGCGTGGTCAGCAGGATGTGCCTGACCCAGCTCTCCGGCATGTCGGCAATCCTGGTGCCGTCATCCATGGCGATCAGCTTGTCCGGCCAGGCGAAACCGACCTGAAACTGCGACACTGCCGGCAAGTCTTCCTTGATGGTGGCGCTGATCTGCTGCACCGCAATCGCCGCCAGCGTTTGATTGCCAAACTCTGGCAGCATGACCGGCTCACTGTTGATGTTGATAAAAAACCGGGTGCCGCCCATTTCACGAAATTGCTGAATGATCAAAGGCCGGTAATTTTGCGGCAAACTAAGTACAAAACGTACCGCCGCCGAAGCGCTATGCGCCAGATGTTGCGCCGCCGTTCTGGCCTCGGCTTGAGACTCTGCGCGCAATTGCGTGGCCCAGATAAAGTTACCGGCCAGTTGCGTCAGCATGACCCCTGCCACCATCACTACCGATAAGCGTCCCAACAAGGACGAAGGCAAGACCTTAGCCAGCAAAGCGGCGTAATTTCTGGCCGTGCCGGGATGAGCGCTACTAAGCTCAGAAGTCTGGTCATGCATGAGAACTGCTGACCTCTGCGGAAAATACGTAACCAGCCCCTCTGACGGTTTTGATCAGCAAAGGCTGCTTGCCGGTGTCATTGAGGCGCAAACGCATACGGCTGATCTGCACATCCAGCGAGCGGTCCAGCGGCCCCGCATCGCGCCCGCGGGTTTGTTCGCACAAGACGGTACGATCGAGAATTTCGCCCGGATGTTCGACAAAATACTTAAGCAACTGAAAATCGAGTCCGGTCAGCGCCACCAGCTGGCCGCTGGCATCAGTTACCGAGCGCTCTATGCTATCCAAGGTAAAACCGACGAAACGATAATAGCGTGGTGCCCCAGCGCTTTCCGCGCCGCTGCGCCGGTGTATCGCCTTAATGCGCGCCAGCAGTTCGCGCGGGCTATACGGCTTGGCGATGTAGTCGTCGGCACCCAGCTCCAGCCCCACCACCCGGTCGGTTTCGTCGGAGCTGGCGGTGAGCATGATAATAGGAATATTCGAGCGTCGCCGCACTTCCTTACAGAGCGCGAAACCATCGGTATCGGGCAACATCACATCGAGAATCACCAGCGACAGCTCGGAAAAATAGCGCTGAAATTCGGCCAGAAAGGTTTCACCGTTATGTGCCAGCCTCACCTCATACTGGTTTTTTTCCAGGTAGGTTTTTAACAGCGTTCTGGTTTTTTGATCGTCATCGACGATGAGTATCTTGCGCATTATGTCTATCTCTTCCTGCTTATCGGGCTGGCAAAGGTGTTGCTAACGGTGCGGGCGATAACGCCGAGACGGCGTTGGGTGTCGGCCGTACTGATCTTATCGTCCAGAAAATACCGATGTACCTCGGCGATTATTGCGTCTTTAGTAATTTCATCGGTGGCCATACGATGCGCCAGGCTAGGTACCTGTGCGACAGCGCCGCTGGCAAACAATTTCCACGAAGCGCGTGCGCAACTATCCATTTTCGTCATGTCGGGATTGCGTAGCACGGGCACCGAACCCTTGAGCTGATTGTAGTCAGCCTGCACCGCAGCGGACATCACGACTTTGGCGAGTTTTTCCTGTGCCGGTCGATAGGATTTTGACGCGCTCAGCATCGCCAATGTATCGATATCGTACAAATGGTAATTTGCCGTGCCGGGTACTGCCGTGCAACCCAGGCTATCTTCGTTGAGCTGGCCCCAGGCATACAGTTCCGCCTTGGCCCAGTCCCCCATCACCATCATGGCCGCACCGCCGTCGGCAAACTGACGCGTAACCTCGGTCCAGGGCCGCTCCGGCACGGGCACAGTCATCCACTTTTTGAGATAACGCAAGTGTTGCAAGGCGCGCGCCAGTCTCTCGTCGGCAAATGCGGCGGCATTTTTTTTGACAAACAAATCCCGGTAAAATGTGGCTCCGCCTTCGGCCAGTACCAGCGTCTCAAATAGGCTGACAACCTGCCATGGCTCGCTGCTCTGCGCCAGGGGGACAATGCCAAGACGCTGCAATTTCGCCGCGACCAGCTCAAACTCGGCCCAAGTCTGCGGCACCGCCAAGCCGTGCTGAGCGAATAATTTACGATTAAAAAATAAGGTATTAATTCTATGTATGCCCAGCGGCGCGGCAACAAAATGTCCGTGCGGCTGCACTAGCGTGAGCACCGTAGGAAATAGCAATTTATCCCATTTACCGTTGATGCCGGTGCTATCAACATCGAGCAATAAACCTAAGCTATCCCACTCGCTGATCAAGACCCCGTTTAACTGAGCCACTTCCGGTGCGTCGCCAGCCAGTATCCGGCTACGCAAGACTATGCTGGCACCGACCCCGGAGCCACTCGGGATCACGCCGTCACGCCAGCTGATTCCTTCATCGGCTAGCCTGGAAACCAAGACATCGACCGCCTTGCGCTCACTGGCAGACTTCCACCAATGCAATACCTGTAATCCTTCGGCATGTGCCGGTGCATACATCAGTAAATGCGACAGCGCGAGCGCAGCTAAGCGCATCACCCAGCCCACCAACAAGGGGCGGCCACAACGCCCACCTAAGCATGGCGCAGGCAAAACTATCGCCCTGTTACGGCGAGATGCGTCGTCCTCTGTTCTCCGCGGCCATACTTTTTTTATGCTTGTCGGCACTATTAGGGTCCTCCTGATTGCGAAGCAGACTATACCGCAATTGCCCGGCAATACGTAAGTAAGCTTGCGCCCAGATTTGCAATGAAATGTGAGCTTTTATTACTTTTTGTTGCAGCGGCCAATAAGCACAAATAAGCATGCTTGCCCGGCACCAGCAATGAAAAAGCGCTGCCAGGCAGAAAACATGAACTTTCCGATTGTAAAGAAATGTAAGTAGATATCCAGTCCGGCAATGAGGGATATTCATAATAAACAAGTACTTAACATAATTTTTGCACACTCTTTCCTGAAACTGGAATCACAAATTCCAGGGTGCTACTGTCTGTTCGCTGTGACAAGAAGCGGCAAAAAAAAGCCAGTCACAAGTAGTAAGAATAGTAAAAAGCAGAGCGAAGAAGGACCAGGCGGAAAGCCAGGTCCTACTGACATCTGCGATGTAAGCCCCCCATCTTAATCAGGAGACAAAATGAAACGTAGTACACTCAAACTTACCCTCAAGACCCTACCGGCAGCCGTGGGTATCGCTTTTGGTATGGCCTTAAGCTGCGGCGTCGCACAAGCTGGCGACACCGATACAGAGGGCTTCCACGGCTACCTGCGTGCTGGTGTAGGCTCAAGCTCTACCCATGGTCCGCAAAGCTGCTACGACCTCGGTGGCAACACCATGAAATATCGCCTCGGCAATGAGTGCGACAGCTACACCGAATTTGGTTACACCAAAGAGATGGTCAAAACCGACAATGGCGTCAGCTTTGTGGGAACAGTCTGGGTCGATGCCTGGAAAGGCAGCTCCGATTTCGGTGACGCCAAACCAGGTTTATCCAAAGCCTACGTGGAAGCGAAGAACCTCGAATTCCTCAATGGCGGTATCGCCTGGGTCGGTAAGCGCCATTATCTGCGTCCTGACATTCACATGCTCGATCTGCAGTACATCAACTTGAACGGCACAGGCGCCGGTCTCGACAAAATCGGCGCTGGTCCGGGAAAATTTAGTTACGCGGTGTTCAAAGACAACGACACTAACGAAATCAATCCGACCACCGGCAAAGTGGTCACCACAAACGCCGCATTGCGCCAAAATTTTGTCTACGAAGGCTTGCCCGTCAATGCCGGCGGTACTCTTGACGCAGCGGCGACCATCATCAGCGCACAAGGCGACAACAAACACAATGGCTGGCAACTGTCGGTATTCCATCGTCAGGATAAAGTCTTCGGCGGCAGCAATACCGTCGGCGTTCAATACGGTGTCGGCCCCGGCACCGGCATCGGCGGCCCTTGCTGTGATCGCATGGGTAGTTCCGGCAGCACTTTATTGGGCTCAGACGTAACACGTACCCGTATCTTCGACAGTCTGTGGATACAGCCGACTCCGGAGTTCAGCATGGAATTTGTCGCCTTGATGCAAAAAGACAAATCTGATGCCAAGGGTTCCAGCACCTGGACCAGCCTTGGCGTACGTCCGGTGTATGCGATCAATACCAACTTCAAGCTGCAACTGGAAGTGGGCACAAGCAAAGTCACGTCGGCTACCGGCGGTGACGATATGCGCCTGACCAAAATCACCTTTGCACCGACCATCAGCGCCGGCAAAGGCTACTGGTCACGTCCTGAGTTGCGCGCCTTTGTCACTTACGGCAAGTGGAATGACGCAGCCTCAGCGGCAGTCAACGCCAGCAATAACTCAGGCCCGGTATATGGCAACAACACCAGCGGAACATCAGTCGGTGTTCAAGTGGAAACCTGGTTTTAAGCAAATTCTAAGCAAATTTTAAGCAAATACATGCCATGCCATGCGTCACAACAGGTTCACACCAGGTGCTGACGCTGGCAAATAATTTAAATAATTAAATATTCACTGATGTCCGTGTTCCGGAGAAGACAAAATGAAACTCAAAAAAACAGTACAAGTAAGCCTGGCCGCACTGGCCAGCATCGCTGCCATGACAGCACAGGCGGCCGAAGTGGAAGTCCTGCATTACTGGACCTCGGGCGGCGAAGCTAAGTCAGCCGGACAACTCAAGGAAATCGTCAAAGAGGCCGGCTATGGTTGGAAAGATTTCGCGGTTGCCGGCGGCGGCGGTGAAAATGCCATGACCGCGCTGAAAGCACGCGTGATCGCCGGCAGCGCACCGACTGCGGCGCAAATCAAAGGCCCATCGATACAGGAATGGGGCAAGGAAGGCGTGCTGGCAAATATTGATGAGGCAGCTATCGCAGGAAAATGGGATGAGGCCTTGCCGAAAGTGGTCTCAAACATCATGAAATACCAGGGTCATTACGTCGCCGCGCCAGTGAATGTCCATAGAGTTAACTGGATGTGGGCGAATGCCGAAGTATTGAAAAAAGCCGGCGTCAACACGATGCCGGCGAATTGGGATGCGTTCTTTGATGCTGCTGAAAAGATCAAAAAATCAGGCGCACTCGTGATCGCTCATGGCGGCCAGCCATGGCAAGACGCGACCGTCTTTGAATCGGTCGCATTGGGTATCGGCGGCGTTGATTTCTATAAAAAAGCCCTCGTTCAACTCGACCCTGCCAGCCTGACCGGCCCGACCATGATCAAAACCTTTGAGACTTTGGCCAAGATCAAGACTTACATAGACAAAGACGCTGCCGGACGCGACTGGAATCTGGCAACCGCGATGGTGATCAATGGCAAGGCTGGCTTCCAGTTTATGGGTGACTGGGCCAAAGGTGAATTTGCCGCCGCCGGAAAAGTCCCTGGTAAAGATTATCTCTGTGCTGCAGCACCCGGCACAGATAAGGCTTTCACCTTCAACATCGATTCGTTTGTGATGTTTGCCCAAAAAGATGCCGACGCTAAAAAAGGCCAACTGGCGCTGGCGAACGCAATTATGAATCCGAAATTCCAGGCGATTTTCAATCTGAACAAGGGTTCTATCCCGGTGCGTACAGGCGTTCCGAAAACACGATTCGATGATTGCGCACTCAAATCCATGGATGATCTGGACTCCACTAGCAAGAATGGCGGACTGGTACCAAGTTTCGCGCATGGCATGGCGATAGACTCGGCCAAAGCCGGTGCCTTCCAGGACGTGATTGCCAAATTCATGAATTCATCCATGACGCCACAAGCCGCAGTACAGGCATTGGCGAAAGCGGCAAAAGCCAAGTAATTGGCAATACAGGTAGCGCCTGTGGCCGCAACAGCGGTCCAGGCACTAACAGTCTCACTGTGCTGCCGTAGCAGGCGACAGAGTGAGATCTGATGACCAGTTTCCGGAGATTTACGATGTCTGCAATACGCAATACCAACGATGCCAGTAAAGCGAACAAGGTGCTTCACGCTACCCGCGCAACTGGCGTCGCACCTAGCCTTGCCACACCCGGCAAGAACAAAACGGCGCAGTTTTCCGCACTGGCCGCACTCGCCGACATTTGGCTGCCGCGCCTGGTGTTATCCCCGACGATTATCGCCTCGCTGATTTTTGTCTACGGCTTTATCGGCCTGACCGCCTATCTGTCGCTGACCGAATCGCGCATGATGCCGAACTACGAGTTCGCCGGTTTTTCTCAATACGCAGCCCTGTTTGAAATCGACCGCTGGTGGGTCGCCGCCGCCAATCTCGGCATCTTTGGTGGCTTATTCATCCTGTTTTGCCTGATCACCGGCCTGCTGATGGCAGTGCTATTGGATCAAAAAATCCGTGCCGAAGGCGCATTGCGCGCCATCTACCTGTACCCGATGGCGCTGTCCTTCATCGTCACCGGTGCCGCCTGGAAGTGGATACTCAATCCGGGCTTGGGGCTGGAAAAACTCATGCACGACTGGGGTTACAAGAATTTTAGCTTTGACTGGCTGGTTGATTCGGATATGGCGATCTACACCGTCGTCATTGCCGGTGTCTGGCAATCCTCTGGTTTTGTGATGGCCTTGTTTTTGGCCGGTTTGCGCGGTGTCGATGACAGCATCATCAAAGCCGCCATGGTCGATGGCGCCAGCTTGCCGACGATTTACCGCCGCATCGTCATCCCTTCGCTGCGCCCGGTATTTTTCAGCGTCTTGCTGATCCTGGCACATATCGCCATCAAGAGTTTTGATCTGGTGATGGCGCTGACAGCCGGCGGCCCCGGCACTTCGTCCGATGTTCCGGCTATTTTTATGTATCAATTTTCCTTCACCCGCGGGCAGCTAGGTCTGGGTGCCGCTTCGGCCATGATGATGCTGGCCACCGTATTAGCCGTGCTGGTACCGCTGATGTATATGGAAACCAAAGGAGCCGCTCATGGCCGCTAAACTACCAACCCTCGCGACCCCTTCATTTGTCCAAGGTTTGACGCTTGGCCGCGTGCTGATCTATGTCTTGCTCATCCTATGTGCTTTTTATTATCTGGCGCCTTTGTATGTGATGCTGACCACCTCGGTTAAATCCCTGGAGGAAATTCGCAGCGGAAATTTGCTCAGCATTCCGCTTAACCCCAGCACCTATGCGTGGTCCAAAGCCTGGGGCACGGCCTGTACCGGCGTGACCTGCGAAGGTCTGGCGCCCTACTTCTGGAATTCGCTAAAGATGGCAGTTCCGGCCGTCATCATCTCTAGCCTGATAGGTTCGATCAACGGCTATGTACTGGCGCACTGGAAGTTTCGCGGTTCGCACATCGTATTTACCGCATTGATGGTCGGTTGCTTCATTCCGTTTCAGGTCGTGATCCTGCCGATGGCAAGAGTGCTGGGTATGCTCAATTTAGCCAACACCACTTCAGGCCTGATCCTGGTGCACATCATCTACGGTATGGCGTTTACCACCCTGTTTTTCCGTAACTACTATGTTTCGGTACCGGAAGAGCTGGTCAATGCGGCGCGTATTGACGGAGCGGGTTTTTTCACAATTTACCGACGGATTATTTTCCCGTTGTCCTTACCGATCTTCATGGTTTGCTTTATCTGGCAATTTACCCAGATCTGGAACGACTTCCTGTTCGGCGTGGTATTCGGCGGCTCTGATGCACAACCGGTCACCGTGGCACTGAATAACCTGGTCAACACCTCGACCGGCGTCACCGAATACAACGTCAATATGGCCTCCGCGATTATCGCCGCCTTGCCGACACTGGGACTGTATCTGGTGGCAGGCAAATATTTTGTACGCGGCCTGACCGCTGGTGCAGTCAAAGGCTGAGGCTGCAACGAAGCGAGCGCTCATCCACGGAAAAATTTAGATATAAGCCCAGGGCAGCAATACCCGGGCAACGCAGAACACTCAAGGAAATCAAAATGGCAAGCTTATCAATTCGCAATGTGCGCAAGGTATATCCAAACGGCGCAGAAATTCTCAAGGGCATTGATCTGGAAATCGAAGATGGCCAGTTCTTAATTCTGGTCGGCGGCTCCGGCTGCGGCAAATCGACCTTACTCAATATGATCGCCGGTCTGGAAACTGTCTCTGAAGGCCAAATCCTGATCGGCAACCAGTGCGTCAACAATGTCCCGCCCAAATCACGCGATATCGCGATGGTGTTCCAGTCTTACGCGCTATATCCAACCATGACAGTGAGAGAAAATATTTCGTTCGGCCTCGGTATCAGAAAAGTCCCTAAGGAAGAACAGGAACAGATCGTCAGCCGCGTGGCCGAGACCCTGCAAATGACGCATCTGCTCGATAGAAAACCGGCACAACTGTCGGGCGGACAGCGCCAGCGGGTAGCCATGGGGCGCGCCATCGCCCGCGACCCTGCCCTGTTTTTGTTCGACGAGCCGCTCTCAAATCTCGATGCCAAATTGCGCGTAGAAATGCGCGCCGAAATCAAGCTCATGCACCAACGCCTGGGCACCACCATCGTCTATGTAACCCACGATCAGATCGAGGCCATGACGCTGGGCGACAAGATCGCCGTCATGAAAGACGGCGTAGTGCAGCAATTTGGCAGCCCGCAAGAGATTTATGACACACCAAATAATCTGTTCGTGGCCGGTTTCATCGGCTCGCCGTCAATGAATTTCCTGCGCGGCAAACTGGTGCAACACAACAACGGGCTGGCATTTACCTTACTGCATGCAGACCGCAGCACCTTATTGCCTATACCCGCTGAATTTATCGATGTCGCCAAATTGACGGCATGGCAGGATCGCGACATCATTCTGGGCATACGCCCCGAACACGTCACCGATGCCGTCAGTGCGCGCTGCGCCGAAACACCGGAAGGCTATCACCCTAGCGCGGTTGACTGCATGATAGAACTGACCGAACCTACCGGCCCCGACACCATCGCCTTCACCTGGATCAACGGCATACGCGCCACCTGCCGCACCCACCCAAGATCAGAAGCGGCACCAGGACAACGCATGGCATTGGCGTTTGACCTGTCCAAGGCGGTACTGTTTGATCCGGAAACTGAGTTGCGCATAAGCTAAATCTTTAGGAAATAAATAGCGTAAGAGGTAACCCGGCAAGTCGCAATCGCTACGTAGGGCGTCAATAGCCGCAGGCGTATTGCGCCGCATGAAATTCCAAAACAGGCAACGCCACTGCGCAGATTCCATGCGCTTCTTCAGGCACATAGGCCTGCGAGCCGCATGGGATATGTGTGCTGGCGGGGGCGACTTATAAATACGCTAAGGTAGGGCAACAAACGTGCGATTAAGCTTCGCTAATCGCACCTACCGAGCTACCACTGGCCGGCAATCGCACAACAACGACAAATCAGCATCTGGATGAGAGCGGCCACACTGCTATCAGTTACGCGACCTTTGCGTCGCCTTTTTTGGGTCACCTTTTTGGCGAAGCAAAAAAGGTCCGCCGGTCTACACCGGCCGGCAATCGGCAACAAGACAGAAGTAAAAAAAACCAGGCAAACGCGCAAGCATACACAATGACAGTGTCGCCATTAAATAGCTTACGGCATAGCGACGGGTGTGCGATTACGCTTTGCTCCTGCCAAAATAAGCTCAATTAATTTGATACGCTAAAGTCTGGTGCGCATCGCAATGCGCAATGCGCACCAGACTTTACTCAGTCAATCACTGAAACCAAACACTTTAACAATATACGCCCCATGAGCGATGGCTAAAGGTAAAATGCCAACGATGCAAATGAGCTTGCGGCGCGCAGTATTTTGCCACCATCCAGAGAGAGCTAATCATGTCGAGCAATGCAAATAATCAGACCCTAGACCCAGGCCAGATGCACATCTGGCTGATGGCCGTAGCGCGCCAGGATAGCCAGGCGTTTCGCGCCCTGTATGAAGCGAGTTCACCGAAATTATTTGGCTTCGTGCTGCGCATTTTGCAAAAGCGCGAACTGGCCGAAGAAGTCTTGCAAGAGAGCTTTGTCAGCATCTGGAACAATGCCAGCAGCTATCAATCCAGTCTGGCGGCACCGATGACCTGGATGACCACGATAGTGCGCAATCGTGCCTTTGATTTATTACGCAAACTCAATAACGGCCAGCACTACGAGCTGGAAATCGACGCAGAGTATTTTGATCCCGAGATCATGAGCGCGCTAGAAAGCGCGGACGCCAGCCCGCTGCAAGCCTTAGAACTGAGCCAGGACGCCAAAGCCCTGGCCAATTGCATGTCGCGTCTTGAAGGCTTACACAGGCAGGCCATGGCACTGGCCTTTTATCACGATTTATCTCACAGCGAAGTGGCCGAGCAAATGCAATTACCGATGGGCACAGTCAAAACCTGGATACGCCGTGGGCTAGATAGGCTGCGCACTTGCTTAGTCAAAAGGGAGCTGGCATGAACTTCAAAGATAAGCCCCTGCTGCAGCAAAAACTAGCAGCCGAATATGTCTTAGGCACGCTGCGCGGCGCTGCCAGACGCCGCTTTGAAAGCTGGATGCAGCAAGACGCCGCCTTGCATCAAGTGGTCAGAGAATGGCAAGCGAATCTGATGCCGATGGCAGAATTTTCTAGCGCCACAGCAGCGCCAGCCAGCGTCTGGCAAGCACTGACGCAACGCCTAAAACTACAGCCAGACCGCTGGGCCTATTGGCGCAATCTACGCGAAGACTTAAGCTTTTGGCGCGGCCTGGGCATGGTCTCGACCACCACCGCGCTGGTGCTGGTCTCGGCCTTGCTGAGCAAACAAACCGAGCTCAATCTGCCAAGCAATAATTATGTTGCCACCCTAAGCGATGAAAAATCGCAAGCCGTAGCGGTAATCTCTAGCGACAGCAAGAAGCGCCAATTACTGGTGCGCTTCGTCACTGCACAAGCGATCCCCGCCGATAAGAGTTTGGAATTATGGGCAGTGGCCAAAGACGGCAAGGTCAAATCGCTGGGCTTAGTCGCCAACACACTGGTCGCCAGCAAAGCACCGAGCCGCAATCCCGATGGCAGCGTGAATAACACCATCAGCCTAGCCTTGCCAGACAAGCTAACTCCAGAAAACATACCTTTACTGGCTATAAGCCTAGAACCAAAAGGGGGCTCCGGCAACCCGGAAAAACCTAGCGGCCCGATTATCTTCAAAGGAAGTTGGCTGCGCTTGGGCTAAGGTGGGGGGGAGGGTCTCACTCCGTTGTGGGGTGAGATTGGGTGGGCTTTAGGTATTTTATCGTTTGAATTCACCTGCTTTGGGCAGCTTTATCGCGCAGCGTCCAATGGGAAGTGAACTGCCCCCATAAAGTTGGACATCAATCCAAACTATTGGGGTATTTCATGAGCAAGTACACAAAGCAATTCAAAGTATCCGTTGTCGAACATTATTTGACGGGGGGTGCTGGTTTAAAAAGATGTCGCAAAATGCTACGATCTGGCACATTCGGTGTTGGGCAGATGGGTTGCCATGTATCGTTTGCGTGGCGCAGACGGTCTAGATAAAAAGTACAGCCATTTACGATGCGCAGTTTAAAGCTCTCGGTCTTGCAGCACATGTGAAAGCATCAGCCTCTTACACTCAAACGAACTCTTGTTCGATATTCTGTCCAGGTCCCTTCGCTCGGAACAGCATTATGATGCCGCGGCATTGACGCCCTTACTCCACGCAAATTGCACCACCAGATTATGACAAAACAACGACTAAAAAACCACCCGCATCCATGGACGTAGAAAGATCACGCGACCCATGAGGATTTACTGCCGAGCTAAGTTACCTGCGCATGAGAGAACGCCTTACCTAAAAAGTTGAAAGCCTTAGTTCTAGCCAACAAGCGCAAACAACTCGATCAAAAAACGCAAATAGTGCAAGAGCTAGCAACAACTATCCATCGCAGCCTGCTCTGCTGGCTGGTCATGACCAGTACATTTATATCAGCAGAAAGCGCAGTTGATGGGGATAAGTATGCGGATTTAAAGCAGAGTTATCCGCGCCTGTTCGAGCCCATCAGGCGGACGTTATTGGCTATCGCCGCATCACTGCGGCACTTCACATGGCACGTTTGTGAAATCACAAAACCTACTAGACGGCTTATGCAGAATTGCGGATGGGATTAAAAGTCACTGTCAGAATCAAAAAATACCGCCCTCGTACAAGGCGATGTGGGCGTGCCGCGCCCAATATCTTGCAGCGCCATTCGATGCACCACAGGAGGCAATCAAAAATGGGTACGACGTCACTGAGTCAAGTAGCCGGAGAGAAAACTGTATCTCTCACCGGATGATGGATTGTTATAACGGAGAAATTATCGCCTTTGAGACGTCCAAAGCGACCTGTTTTGATGATGCGTACCAAGATGATCAAGAAGCATTGCTAGCTGAAAGTTAAAATAAATGATACTCCATTCGGATCAGGCTGGCAATTATCGCCATGCCCGTCCTACCAACGCCTGCTGAACAAAATCACGGTAGCAAAGCATGTCGCGAAAGGGAAAATTGCTTAGATAACGCAGCGATGGACATTTTCTTCGCATGCTAAAAAACGAGTATTGTATTTAAATAAATTTACGACTGTAGAGGAACTTTTCAGATGGTTTGGTCGCCCTACATTCAGTACTATCATTCACGATCTATTTTAAGTAAAAACCTAACGCTTGAGTCAGGCTCCAATACCGACACCAGAGCTCCTATGGCATAAAGCACATTCCCTGCTCCAACTTTACCGGGCGTCAGTTCAAGGCCTGCTCGCAGGCTAAACGCCATTGCGTCACTTGTTCTGGATAGACGCCTTTGGTTCTGCAATACACCGATAGCTCTACTTCACTTAGTGCTGCAGCCTCTAGCACGATGCGAAATTTGTCCGTGCTGGACCAGCGATCACTTTGTTTACCATCTCCAGGCACAATTCTTCCTTCCTCACGCGCCACGTTCTGCCAAACACGTAGCGTCACTGTAGTAATTCCCGTGGCCTTTGCTAATTCCACCACTGCTCGGTTTAACGGGGGCATCATTTGTTGAACCGCCCATTCCCTTTGTTCTGCTGTATATCGAATACGTTTCATCTTACCCTGACTTCCGCCCTCCATCTTTTTATCATATTAAGTGAGGCGACATCTATCCTGACATGGAGGGGAAGCAAAAAAGGTATGTAGTTGCCGGTCTACCACCGGCCAGCAATCGCACAACGACGACAGAAGTAAAAACAAGACTAGGCAACAGCAAACAAAAACACCGCCTCGAAGACGCGCATCCAAAATTGGCAGGCATGGAACCCAATTCTGGATGCCAGATCAAGTCTGGCATGACAGAGGCTGAACATTTATCAGCAACCACAAAACAAAAAAACACCCTACGCGACCACGCCATGCCTGCGACTACGCCTAGCGAATCGCCTTTAGCGGCCGTGCAATCGCAAGCGGTGCAATACGCCTGTGGCTATTGGCACCCTACTTTTTGCGGTTTAGCGGCTTCGGCCGAGCGCTTCGGCTGCGCTGGTATCAGTGGCTAACAGCCAGCTTATGATTAACTGATCACTAGTTTCTGACTAGCTTATACAAAAATATCTGCTATAAATAAGCAGCATGGGTTTTTTCGCAATCGCCATGCCCCCCAATAGCACGCCTGCCCTCTGTATAGTCTTAGTAAAAGTCTGAATAAAAGTCTGAATAAGTTTGCTGCGATTTTCTCTTTAAAAACTATTTTCAATTTATTTTAAGAAATTTGAATCCGTTTTTAGCTGTCCTGCGTATATCACTCTGAGCAGACAATTTTTTGTCTAGATCCCCCGATAACAACACATCATGAAGACGGAGCAAAGCATGCAAAATAGCAAAAAAAGTGCGCAATTTATTTTACTGGCAGGCTTAAGCGCCCTATGCCAGATAGCCAGCGCGCAAGTGTCGGCTATGCCCGACATGGGTAAATTGACCGCCACCGCCGGCGTCAGCCAGGTTGAAGGTGCGGGTGGTGGCGGCCTGACGCCCTGGGCTTTGATTACCGGCTACGGCAGTCGCGACAGTTATGGTGGCGCTTTTACGCCCAAAGTACGGGTGGCTGGCGAGGCTACCCAAGACTGACCGCATCAACCACGCACAGTGCTGTCATATTGACGATACGGCGTACGGTGGCCGAAGGCGTCAGAATATGTACAGGCTTGGCGCAACCGAGCAAAATAGGACCGATCGCAATATTGTTACCGGCTGTGGTTTTCAGCAAGTTATAGGCGATGTTGGCGGCATCAATATTTGGCATTACCAGCAGATTGGCGTCGTCTTTCAGGCTAGAACCCGGCATCAGTTTTTTGCGGTAGGCGCTATCGAGAGCGGTATCGCCATGCATTTCGCCGTCAACTTCCAGTTCCGGCGCATCGCGCTGTATGATTGCCAGCGCGGCACGCATTTTCTGCGCCGATTCGCTATTGCTGGAACCAAAGTTCGAGTGCGACAGCAAGGCCGCTTTTGGCAAGATACCAAAACGACGCATTTCTTCCGCTGCCATGATAGTGATTTCAGCGATCTGCTCGGCAGTCGGGTTTTCATTGACATGGGTGTCAACCAGCACCAACTGACGATCCGGCAAGACCAGACCGTTCATCGCCGCATACACGTTAACGCCTTCGCGCTTACCGAGCACCTGATTGATGTAGTTCAGATGCAGACCAGTGGTACCGAAGGTACCGCAAATCATGCCGTCGGCATCGCCCTTATGGATCATCATGGCACCAATCAGGCTATGGCGACGGCGCATTTCCAGTTTCGCGTATTGCTCGGTGATCCCCTTGCGGCAAGTCATCTGGTAATAGGTTTCCCAATAGTCACGATAACGCGGATCGAACTCAGGATTGATGACTTCGAAATCAACACCGGCGCGCAGGCGCAAGCCGAATTTCTCTATGCGCTGCTCCAAAATATGCGGACGTCCGACCAGGATAGGGGTAGCCAATTTTTCATCCACCACTACCTGCACCGCACGCAAGACACGCTCCTCTTCACCTTCGGCATAGACGATGCGCTTGCGCTCGTTCGGTGCTTTTTTAGCGATCTGGAACAGCGGTTTCATGAACGTACCGCTGTGATAGACGAACTGCTGCAGTTTCTCTACATAAGCTTGCATGTCCTTGATAGGACGTGCAGCCACGCCACAGTCTTCAGCGGCCTTGGCCACGGCCGGAGCGATCTTGATCATCAGACGCGGATCAAAAGGCTTAGGGATCAGGTATTCAGGACCGAAAGACAGGTTATTGATACCATAGGCGGAAGCGACGATATCGGATTGCTCGGCTTGCGCCAGTTCGGCAATCGCATGTACCACCGCAATTTCCATCTCACGGGTAATCGTGGTCGCGCCGCAATCCAAGGCGCCACGGAAAATGTAAGGGAAACACAGGACGTTATTGACCTGGTTAGGATAATCAGAGCGACCGGTCGCCATGATGGCATCATCACGTACCGCCTTGACTTCTTCCGGTAAAATTTCCGGAGTCGGATTGGCCAGTGCCAGAATCAAAGGCTTGGCAGCCATTAATTTGACCATGTCTTGCTTGAGTACACCGCCGGCCGACAGACCGAGGAAAATATCCGCGCCGTCGATAATTTCTTTCAGGCTTCGCGCCGGAGTATCTTGCGCGAAACGCTCTTTATCCGGATCCATCAATTCGGCGCGACCGGTGTAGACCACACCAGCCAGATCGGTGACGTAAATATTCTTGATAGGGAAACCCAGATCGACGATCAAGTCGAGACAGGCCAGCGCGGCAGCGCCGGCACCGGAAACCACCAGTTTGCATTTATCGAGATCTTTGCCGACTACTTTCAAGCCATTCAAAATAGCTGCACCGACGATAATCGCGGTGCCATGCTGATCATCATGGAAGACCGGGATTTTCATACGGTCACGCAATTTGCGTTCTATATAAAAGCATTCCGGCGCCTTGATGTCTTCCAGATTGATACCGCCGAAAGTTGGCTCCAGAGAAGCGATGATATCAACCAGTTTATCCGGATCAGATTCATTGATCTCGATATCAAACACGTCGATACCGGCGAATTTCTTGAACAGTACGCCCTTGCCTTCCATCACAGGCTTGGAGGCCAGCGGACCGATATTACCCAGACCCAGCACCGCAGTACCGTTGGTGATCACACCAACCAGATTGCCGCGTGCCGTATATTTGAAAGCGGCTGCCGGGTCGGCGACGATCTCTTCACAAGGCGAAGCCACGCCAGGAGAATAAGCAAGCGCCAGATCACGCTGATTCGTCAATTGTTTGGTAGGAGTGACGCTAATTTTCCCCGGAGTCGGAAACTCGTGGTACTCAAGTGCTGCCTGGCGTAACTGTTGACGTAATAATTCTTTATGATCTGACGATGAATCCATGCTGGTCGATTCCTTCTTGTTAGCTTACTAAAAACTTACTATTGGCCTGCGATTTTAGCAGACCAAAGCTTTCAACTTCATACGTATTTGTACGACTCTCATGATTTTTTTGCATAAACGAATCAGTTTTTTAGGTGTATGGTGAAATCGTTTTCCCTCTGTAATGCAGACTAAAATAGTCATTAACTATCAATTACATTGATTCAATTGTTTTTACAAATGGCATAAACATGCCTATCATGGGTACCAATTCGCAGCGCACAGTCAGCGCAAAAACAGCAACACATTCATGTAACTACCCACACCAGGAGAGCACTATGAGCAACGCAGCCAACCCATCCGTCACTATCCAAAACCTCGAAGCAGCCTTTGCCGGCGAATCGATGGCACATATCAAATACCGTTATTTCGCGAAATTGGCACGCGCTGCCGGTGCCGAAGACATCGCACTGGCATTTGAAGCCACTGCCGACCAAGAAGTCATGCACGCCTTTGGACATCTTGATCTACTTTACCCGAAAGCCCAGATGACGCCACAACGCGCACTGGAAATCGCGATTGAAGGAGAAACCTATGAATACACCGAGATGTATCCGAAGTTCCGTCACCTGGCGATAGAAGAAGGCCATCACGCCGCCGTTGCCGAATACGACGAACAAATCGCCGAATCGAAAGAGCACGCAGAAAATTTCAAGCGCACTCTGGAAATCGCCGCGAAACGCTTCGCTGCCCTGGCCAAAGTGGAAGAGCGCCACGCCAATCATTATCGCGACGTGTTGGCAGCCAACCAAGCCTAATTCGCACTACTAGAAACAAACAGAATTCACACAACTACTTCGCAACTACTTAAAGAGCACATCATGAAAACATATCAATGCGTCGTTTGCGGTTTCATCTATGACGAATCACAAGGCTTGCCGGAAGAAGGCATCGCTGCCGGCACACTTTGGGCAGATATTCCGGAAGACTGGGAATGCCCGGATTGCGGCGTCGCCAAGGCTGACTTCGATATGGTGGAAATCTAAATGAAGCCCATCACCATCATCGGTAGCGGCATCGCCGCCTACACCGTAGCGCGCGAATTACGCAAACTCGACAAAGTGCGCCCCCTGCTGATCATCACTAGCGATGATGGTGGTTTTTATTCCAAGCCCATGCTGTCGAACGCGTTTGCGCAAAACAAAGAGCCGGCGCAACTGATGAGCCAGAGCGCGGCGCAAATGGCAGAGCAACTCAATGCCAGCATCTTGCAACACACTACCGTGACGCAAATTCAGACGGTGGCAAAAACCATCAGCACCAGCGCCGGCGAATTTGAATACGATAAACTGGTGATCGCCGTCGGCGCCCAGCCTATCCGCCTGCCGATTGCCGGCAATGCCGCAGAGCGGGTCTTGTCCGTCAATAAGCTCAGCGATTACACGGTGTTACGCCAACAGATCAACGCACATGGTGCCCAGGCTCGCGTTACCATACTCGGTGCCGGCCTGATAGGCTGCGAGTTTGCCGATGATCTCGCTGGTGCCGGGCATCTGGTCACGCTGGTCGATCCCAATCCCCTGCCGATGGCGGCACTCGCGCCCAAGCCGATTTCTATCGCCCTGCAATGCGCCTTAGAGCAGCGCGGGGTACAGATGCAACTCGGCAGCACCGCTGCCAGCATAGCGACAAACGAGACACCAGCAAGCGGCAGCCCTGCCTTACAAGTGACGCTGAGTACCGGCAGCATAATCGAAGCAGATCTGGTCTTATCGGCAGTAGGTTTGCGCCCCGACTTACGTCTGGCACAAGCCTCAGGGCTAGCCACCGAGCGCGGCATTCTGGTCGACACCACCGGCATGAGCAGCGCGCCCGACGTGTATGCACTCGGCGATTGCGCCCAATACAGCAATCCTGCCGACGGCACCCGCCCTGTATTGCCTTACATCGCGCCCATCATGACGGCAGCGCGCGCCATCGCCCGCAGCCTGAACGGCGAGCTCACGCAGATAGAGTTAAAACCCGCGCCGGTAATCGTCAAGACGCCAAGCTACCCGATCGCCCTGATCGCTCCGCCCCCGCAATTGGCCGCGCTAGGCCATTGGCAGCATGAGCAAAGCGGTAACATCACCATCTGCCGTTTTTTCGATGCCGAGCAACGCATGACAGGCTTTGCCGTCGCCCCGCAAGACGCCAAACTACGCGCCGCCTTGCTGGCAGAAATGAGCGCAGCAAAACCAGCCGACCTGGCAGCCTGAACCGCCTCAGCAATACACGCAAGCACCTAGCCCAAGGCGCATATCCCATGCGGGTTACCCACCAGTATGCTTGGAAAGGTGCATGGAATATGCGCGCTGGCAGTGCCAGTAAAGCCGGTTGATGAATGCCATGTGGGCCGGACACGAACCATTGGTTCACTGGAATAGAAAGCGCAGTAGGCCAAGAGGCCATCAATTGGCTATCCGGGAAACCATGGAAGCGTTCCCTACCGTGACGGGCATGCGGCCGAACCCGATGCTTAAGCGAAGCTGCGTAAACAGCCGGGCAGTCCGCTTGAACAAAAGTGTAAAAATGGCGATGAAACGGATACTAAAATTTGGCTACACATTGGCACTAGGTGGTTTCGCTGCAGCCACTTTTGGCATGATTAATGCAAAATGGCCATTTCTATTTTTAAGCATTTACTTCGCACTCTGTTGGGTGACTTGGTTTGTTTGCGCCATTCGGCAAGAAGGTAGAAACATCGCTCAACTATTGGGACTGTGGATGTTGATCGATGTCGGTATATTGATTCAATTGGCGGCATTTGATCGTGCATATGGGCACGGATCACTTAGTGGGATTGAATTTTTATATTTATTCTCGTTTGCGCCGGTTTTGTTTCCGTCAGGTTTTATCCTTGCAGTTTTTGATGGTGGCATCTCTAATAAATATTATTTCTGGCAGTATTTCGGAACAACATTAAGTTACGTCCTCCCAGATTGGGTTACCGGTACCCTTGTCGCAATTATGCAATCAGTTATTGTCGTTTGCGGAATAGATATCTTGCGCAGAGGGTGTCGCCCTTTAACATTACATTCGAGAGTGAAGCCGTGAAAATATTTTCTCTACATATAAGTTGTGCTTTGCGGCGCACCTCAATTCAGCGTTAAAGCACAAAATTTCATCCTATGGCGAATCGTCGTTTTCGAAATCTAGAGCAGAAATTGCATTCAGAGTTATTGAGTTCATTTCCAACCATCAAAGAAGTCATCACCGACGAAAAAGTTGAAGGATATAGACATGTCGCCATAACAGTTTACGACCATTGGTTATCAGAAAAAGAGGCTTTCGAAGAATTCAAGGAAATGTCAGCCGAAAAGCAAAAAATAAATGATGACAAACTACATTCATTTATATGCGGTCTCACGTCCAATTACGAGTCGTACCTTGCAAAATTCATTGGCCGCAATAAAAAGAGAAAAGTTAGTTTCCGAGCGTTTAATTCTGAGGTGGCAAAAAATAGAACATTAAAGCCCTTGTCTTATCTCGCAAGTAATGTTCGTCGTTTTATAATTATCATCCCTTCTTTAGAGCTTATTTACATGGAGGGTTGGGATTTTACGCATCACGTATATTTGAAGAACGATGCTTTGATTGGCGCTTTGAAAATGGAAGCGATGAAGAGTAATGTTTATGTGCTTTAACATCACGCTCAACTCGGAAACTGCCCAAATAGGCGCTTCTACGTTCAGCACTCTATCAATTATTAGCTCTTCGGTTTGTGTGCGTCATGCGCAGTCCCGTTTAGCTCGACGTTAGGCATCAAAATGATCACATCCGCGTCCGTCTCGACACCCCAGACGCCAGCAACTGGCTTGGCATTCGTTGCCGCTTGCGGTGCTGGCATACTTTGGGGCACTGGTGCTTTGGTTGTTAGCCTGCTCGTTGAGAGGCACGGCTTCACGCCTGAAAATATCTCGTTCTGGAGGTTCGTGGTTGGCGCGGTCGTACTATTGGCTGCTTTCGGACGAAGAATCTCGTGGGACCGACTGCAGCCGTTGATCGGAACCGTCATCATGGCGGGAGTTGCCATGGCGGGCTACGTGCTATTGTGGTTTCTGGGCATAGAACAAATGGGCGCAGCTGTCCCTACATTGATTGCCCTCTGCCTTCCGCCAGTAATCGTCACCGCAATAGCCGTCGTTCGGGGAGAAGAAAGAGCAGATCCCCAACTTCTAGTGGCACTCATAGGGGCGATCCTCGGAACTGTGTTCATAGTCGCCCAGCATGGGCCGAAACCGGCCAGCGCTGCGACAAATGGAGTCCTACTCGCTAGAGTTGTGGCGGGGTCGTGTTACTGAACCGCGGACGAATCTGATTGCGCTCGGCCGGCCCTCGGCAATCGCGCCATAACCGGCTGTCGCAGTGCTTACTGCTTTACGCCGGCAGCTTCCCCTCACAAGCTACCAGACGGTTGTGACTGGAAGCGCGGCACCTTGCTTTATTCATTTGTACCGGAGGATCACTATGAATACGGAAAAACAAACAGGAAGGCTAATCGGTGCGCTCATGTTAGCGGCGGTGCTGTTAGGGCTTTGGAATAACTTCGGACTCAACAGACCCATCTTCGCCGGTGCCGGTTGGTTACAGAATGGCGTGCAGATGCCATTCTTGTTCAGTGCCAGCGCACTGCTCGCCATCGTGACCAGTACCTTGATGATGGCGGCCGCGATTCTCGCCTGGCCCATTTTGCGTAGAACTTCGCCCTCACTGGCAATGGCATATGTACTGCTTAGCGCGATTGTTTTTGCCACTACCGCGATGGAGCAGGCCAGCTTTCTGGCGATGCGTTCGCTCAGCCTGCAGTTCGCCAAACATCCGGGGCTCGATCCGGCGATGTTTGAAGTTTTTCGTAGTATGGTTGGCGCCAACCGTCAATGGATACACTACCTCGACAAGCTGATCGGCGGTGGCTCGATGTTCGCGTTGTGTCTGGCGCTGTTCCGCTCCAATTTGGTGCCACGCTTCATCCCCGCTTTCGGTGTGCTGGCAGCCCCGGTGCAGATGATAGGTATTACGCTGGTCTTATTCATGCAAGACTTGCCCTTGCTGATGCTGGCGCCGATAGCGTTGACGATATTCGTGCTAAGCCTGAACCTGCTGGCTAGGGGATTTGTCCAGCCAGTGAGCCGCTTGCCCTGAAAAGAGTATCTGGTGTTAAAGCGCATTACCCCTCCATTGAATTTGCGCCGCCGCATTTTTTACGCTGGCAGCGTCTCTCTCAAAAAAGCATCATTTTTGACAATTAGAGTTTAAGCACTAAATCTAGCTAGAGTGATACTGACTAAGGGCTGTAGATAAATTGACGATTTTTTTGGCAAGAATTTTGCTGCGATGCAAATTGACAGCCATGTCGCTTAGTTTCAATACTGACCGCCGATCAGATTAAAAATGCCCGTCACAAAAAACCAGTGGAAAACTCATGTCGTTCAGTTAAACCTTGTCCTAGGTATCGTCATTCCCGCGAAGGCGCGTAAAAGCCTAAATCCCTGTCTACGCAGGGATGACGCCTAGACGGATTGGTGCTTAACTGAACAGCATTACCAGTGGGAAGTGCATTTTCTGATTGCGGTTGCGGTCGCGGTTGCGGTCGCTGTTGCAGTTGCTATTGCTATCAATCCGCAAACAATGTCGTGATAGAAAAAATAAATAAATATCCCTAAGTTTAAATAACAGGAGACAAAGATGAAGATGAGATTTCGCACTGCCATGCGCACGCTGTTACCCACACTTGCCTTACTGGCCCTAGGATCAGAAGCGGCCGCCAGCACCCTGAACCAAAACGTTTCATGGACCATAGACCGCGCTGGCACCACCAGCAAATACCGCGTGGTGGCCTACGGCGATTCTATCTACGCCGGTTACAACGGTTCCACTACCAATGCGGCCAAATACGCCGCGCCTACCGTCGATGCGGAATACATGTCGGCACTGTGGAACTCCGATATCGAGAGCGTGCGCCGTACCAAATCCGGTGCGATAGCCTCGGATGTGTATAAGAACAAGATAGTCGCTGAGCGCTCATACATGCAGGCCAGCAACACCCGTGTGGTCACCTTCGAGATGTGCGGCAATGATGGCTTGCAGGCGCGTACCGCCTTCAAGGGCCAGAGCGGCACCTGTGATTACAGCGTGCTGACTGCGGCAGAAAATAATTGCCGAGCCAATGTGGCGGCGGCGATGGACTACATCAACGCCAACGCCTATTCCGGCGTTAAGCTCAAGGTGGTCTCTAACCTGCACTACCCTGGCTATACGGCCGATAATACGCAAAGCTCCTGCAAGGACGCGAGCACTGGCGCGACGGTCAAGATGCAAGACAAGTTCTTGCCCGCTATCGCAAAGATCAATTTTTTGATGTGTGACTTCGCGCGGCAAAAAGGCTTCCAGTGCGCCGATAACTTCGCCCAATACATGGGCGCCGACTACGATAGCAACGGCGACGGCAAGATCGATTCGGAAGCGCTGCGTTATGTGCTCGGTGAGAGCGAAGCCAGCTACGTGACCCGGATTACCTCAACGCTGCGTTCGACGATACGCGATGCCAACACGCATTTTGTATCCTCCGGCAGCAGCTACGATTACATTCAGTCTGACGATACCCACCCGACCTACAACGGCAGCACCGTCACCGCCGGCCTGTTTGGCGGTAGCACCGGTAGCGGCGCGCCACGCTACACCTCGTTCGTCGGTGGCAAGAATCCGCTCTGGAACCAGTACGGGCACGAGCGCATGGGTTGGGCAGTATCGACCTTTAATCCTGCTACACCGTAACACTCAAGAGCAAATCGCCTCTTGAATACGCCGCACCGTCCTACACCAGCACCGGCCGAGAAAAAAATGGCCGGTGCTGGCCACGTCTGGAAGCCTGCTCCGGCTTACTTGCTGATCGCGCTATTGCTCGCCACTGGCGCACTGTCTTTTTTATTCTATCTGCTGATGTCATCCTGGTCGCAATCCGATTCCGCCGACAGCGGCACAACGATACCGCCTGCCGATGCCAGCGTAACGGTGGGGGCTTCCTCTGTACTCTCAGCAGCGACGTCAGTCATCGCACCTCAACTGCCCGCCCATAATCCTGAACGTGAGCCCGAGCGTGACGCCGACCCGACGCGCGACCTGTCTAGCTATGTTGCGCGCGGCGAGAAACCGACTATGCCCGAGGTGATACAGCGCCTGCATCAGGCCGGTGTCCATACCGGACTCGGTGCCTTCTCGCCACCGGGTACCAGACCACCAATGGTAGGGCTGGCGGTGCCCGAGGATTTTGCACTGCCGAAAGGTTACGTGCGCCACCATCAGGCCACCGACGATGGTCAGCGCATAGAGGCGATCCTGATGTTCGCGCCCGATTTCCAGCTATTCGACACCGCCGGCAAACCTGTCGCCCTGCCCAAAGACCGCGTGGTGCCACCGGAACTAGCCCCGCCCGGCTTGCCAAACCGACGCATCGTCATCCCTGCCCCTATCGACGCTGCCAAACCCTGAGTTTGACTTTACCCCTGAATTTACCTCTCAATTTACCTCTGAATTTGCCCCTGACTTTGCCCCCGACTTTGTTCTTGAATCTACCCCTTACTTTATCCCCGACTTCGCCCTGGCCCTGAGCACATGAATTCATTTACCGATGTCCCCGTTTCTAAAGTGCGCTTATTCGCCACTGCCTTGGCTGGCATACTCGCCAGCGCTGTCCTGTCTGGCTTGTATGCCCGCGGTGGCGCCGCCTGGCTGCTAGGTTTCGTGCTTATGGTGCCGTGGTTGCGCACGCTCGACGCCAGCCGCACGCTAATCGGTTCGCTGCTAAGCGGCTATGCGATGTCACTGGCCTACACGGCGGCCGCCTTCGCCTGGTTCGGCAGCGCGATCGGCAGCTATACGCAGGTCGGTGCCGCCACCGGTTTGGCCGTGCTGCTGGTGGCAGCGCCACTGTTCCAGCCGCAATTTCTCGCCTTCGCACTGGTGCGTCACTTAACGTCGCGCCGCCATGGCGCGCTGATAAGCGCACTGGCCGCCGCCACCGCCTGGGTAGCGACAGAGTATTGGGTGCCCAAGTTACTCGGCGACACCTTAGGCTACGGATTATATCCGTCTAGCCTGCTGCGCCAGGCCGCCGATCTTGGTGGCACTGCCGGCTTAAGCTTCTTGCTGTTGTTAGCGAACGAAGGCGTGGCGCTCGCGCTGGCGCGACGTGGACACGGCTGGCGCACATTTGCCAAGCCGCTGGCACTGGCTGCACTGGTGCCGTTGCTGCTGGCAGGCTACGGTCTGACTGTGTTATCGCTCATGCCTACGCTCTCTGGCAATATTCAAGCTTCAGGCAACAGCGCAGACAAACCGCTGCGCGTGGGATTAATACAGTCCAAGCTATTCGACTACGAGGGCCAGCGGCAGGTGAAAGGAGCCCACGCGGTCGTGCGCGAAGTGCTCGATACCCACTTCGCGATGAGCTACGACGCGGTGGTCAGGCAGCACGCAGATGCGGTGCTGTGGTCGGAGACCACCTACCCGACCACCTTCGGTCATCCGAAAAGCGAAGCGGGTGCCGAACTCGACCACGAAATCCTCAGTATCATCAATGCCGCCGGTGTACCTTTCGTGTTCGGCACTTACGACACCGATACGGCGGGCGAATACAATGCGGCGGCCTTCGTGCAACCGGGCACTGGCCTGCTGGGCTTTTATCGCAAAACGCGCCTGTTCCCGCTCACCGAATACGTGCCTACCTGGTTAGATAGCGCGACTTTGCGGCGATGGCTACCATGGACCGGCAGCTGGCGGCCAGGCAACGGCGCCCGCGTGTTTCCGCTGCGTCTGGCCGATGGCCGCGAGATTCCGGTGCAACCCTTGATCTGCCTGGACGACGTCGACACCAACCTCGCCATCAACGGGGCCAGGCTCGGGGCGCAGGCTATCCTGACGATGTCGAATGATTCCTGGTTCACGACTCACCCGCTGGGCGCAGAATTGCATCAGGCCGCAGCGGCATTTCGCAGCATAGAAACGCGATTGCCGCAATTTCGCGTTACCACCAACGGCTACAGCGCAGTGATCGACGCTACCGGCAGCGTGCTGGCCGGAACCCGCATGGGCGAACGCACACTGGTGATCGCCGCCGTGCCTGTGCCTAAGCCTAACCGTACCCTGATGGTGATATGGGGTGACTGGGTCGGGCTGGCCGCCAGCATATTCTTGTTGCTACTGGCAGCGAGCGCGCTTTTTCCTTCATGGCGTTTTAACGATGAGCAAGCGCGGCCGGCATCGGCAGCGGATCTGGCGCTGACATTCCCGCTCAAGGTTGCCGTATTGCCGCCCGCCGCCCGCCTTGCCGCTGGTTTGTTACGCGCCTTTGCACGCGGTAGCTTACTGTGGATGTGCGCTGCGATGCTGTTTAACGAAGCCTTGCGCACCAATACGCTGACACAGATTCGCACGTTCACCGGTCTTTTTCTGGTCCCGGAAGCGGCTTCATGGTGCGTGCTATTGGCCTTTGCGGCACGCGCTTCAATCGAACACGGCAAGCTGGTGCTAAGCCGCGGCACCCAGCGTTTCGAACTGGCACTCAGTGAGATCGCCGCAGTCCAGCCGTGGCGCCTGCCGCTACCCGGACCGGGCGTCTCGTTACGTTTGGTCTCACACCAAGGCCAAGACCAACAGCAAAACTGGCGCTACGGACTGGCGCTCGCCAACCCCACCGCCCTGGCCCGCGCACTGGCCGGCTCATTAACAACGGCGGCCGGCAGCACGCCTGAGCAGCCGGCGCCCTCGTGCGAGAGCACCTATTCGCAAGCGCGTCTGGCAATGCGACGCTGGCGTCTCGATCATCCTTTGGTCAAGTTCGCCCTGCTACCGCTAGCACTGGCGATTCCGGCCTTCCATCTGCACCAGCACATTGCCTATGGCAGCGCGTTCGGCGAATACTACAGCTATGGCCTGAAAGCCTATCTGAGCGCCTTTGCGCTATGGTGGGCCGCCTGGTCTATTGGTGTGGTGCTGAGCGCAGCGCTGCTGCGTGCAGCAATAGAGATCGGCACACTGTTGACGGCACTGTTACGCCCGGGCAAACCATCGTGATCCGGCGCTGGCTAGAGCGCATCGCCCACACCGCGCTGTATCTCGGCCTACCGGCTTGGCTACTGCTCAAGGTCTACGGCGCGTAAATCAAGCACCCTGCCAAGGCGTTTCCACATCAATCATATTTTGTATTATGGCGACGCGCTCAGCGCATCACTGATAGGTCCGCAGATGGCGCAACAAGTCCTGCCGGTAAAACGCGCCTTTGAACTGGACATGCACCCGACGCTGCATGCCGATAGTCCTATGTTTCCCCCGAATGCGTATAGCCTGATGAAGACTGCGATCACACGTAAAACCAGCAGCGGTGCGCACCTCAATCTGGAGCAAGCCATCACAATCGAGCAGGCACTGCGTGCCATGACCATCAATGGCGCTTACCAATTGGGGGTAGCGGATAAAACCGGTAGCCTAGAAGTAGGCAAGTGGGCCGACCTACAAATTATCAAGCAAAATCCCTACCGCACGCCGACAGATGCGCTTGATCGCATCGAGCTATTAGCGTTTATTTGGCTGGTGCTCTTTGCGTCGCTTAGAAAATAAAGCTGGTCTGAGGCGACACTCTCTAACGCACTGCCAGGCGCTTTCAGCGCCGGCTGACTGTGCATCAGCTCGGCCGGATAGAGTTGCAAAAAACCGCTGGCTAGTTGCGGATCTTTGCATGCCAGCCACGCATCGTAGTTCTGATCGGGCAAGATCACCAATGAGCGTTTTTCCTCGCCAAGTTTATGGAAGCGCTGCATCAATGGATGCTGATCGGCATTGATGGTAATTTGAGTAAACGAATAACTCAGCTGGTCCTGCTCTCGCCATTCTTTATACAGCCCAGCCACGGCAAAATCACTCGCATCTTTCAGCCCAATCTGCCAGCGCTCTGCTCTACCGCTTTCATAACTAGGCTCGAAAAAGTGCTGCATAGGCACTAGGCAAAGCTGGCCTCCTCGCCAGGCTTGAGAATAGCTGCGCAACTGAGCCAAAGTCTCGGCACGCGCATTCATGGTGCTAAAGCGCTTCACTCCTGGCGCCAGATCACCAATGAGCGTTTTTCCTCGCCAAGTTTATGGAAGCGCTGCATCAATGGATGCTGATCGGCATTGATGGTAATTTGAGTAAACGAATAACTCAGCTGGTCCTGCTCTCGCCATTCTTTATACAGCCCAGCCACGGCAAAATCACTCGCATCTTTCAGCCCAATCTGCCAGCGCTCTGCTCTACCGCTTTCATAACTAGGCTCGAAAAAGTGCTGCATAGGCACTAGGCAAAGCTGGCCTCCTCGCCAGGCTTGAGAATAGCTGCGCAACTGAGCCAAAGTCTCGGCACGCGCATTCATGGTGCTAAAGCGCTTCACTCCTGGCGCCAGCGCGCCTTAGGTAGCATGCTATAACTGGCTAAGACGGCCTGGCGTTGCCCGCATGCGTCGTGACGGATGATAGGCGCCGGATAATCTTGCCAGATTTCGTTTTTCCATTCCGCGTCGGGCGCCGCAGCGCCAAATTTCTCTTCAAACAAATCTTTTCGGCTGGGAGTGTAATTGACACACATAATGGGCTAGGTAAAATGCTATCGATTTATTTTTTTATGCAGAATCAGAAACTAAGTAAGACTTTTATATCCCCTAACCGCCCCTCAAGCATTTGCATCGAGCGATATTTCTGGTGCCCTTAGCGGCAACACCAGCACGATACGTGTACCGTGGCCTAGTTCACTCTCTAGCCGTATCGTGCCGCCCAGGATGCCCGTAGTGATGTTGTAGACGATATGCATACCCAAGCCTGATCCGCCCTGCCCGAGTTTGGTCGTAAAAAAGGGATCGAACACGCGTTTTTGATCGAGTTCAGCGATGCCTACGCCGTTGTCTGAAAACACCAACCCGACATGATCAGGATCTTGCATTTGTGTGCTTAAGCGCATTTCACCTTGCTCGCGCCCCTCAAAGGCATGTGCCAGCGCATTACTCAAAAAATTAGTGAGTATCTGTCCTAAAGGTCCTGGGAAACTATCCATAGTAATGCCAGCACTAAGCACCAGCACCAGGCCAAACGGGCCTTTTTTATACATGGGCGACAAAGTCGCTACGATTTCTTCCAGCAGCGTTTTAAGATCGAAGGTGCGACGCTGATTACTGGCTTGATCAACCGCCACCTGTTTAAAGCTGCCGATCAGATCGCGTGCGGCACCCAGCGAACGCATCAGAATATCAGTCCCGGTAAGCGCACTTTGCACATACTGCTGTAGTGCCGACTTACGCAAACTGCCCTCGTCCATAGCACTGAGTAAGGCGCGCGCATTATCCTGCAAAGTGCTGGCGACGGTAACCCCATTGCCGATAGGCGTATTGAGTTCATGCGCAATACCGGCCACCAGTTTTCCCAAGGCCACCATTTTTTCTGAACGTATCAATTCATCCTGGGCGTATTTGAGTGACTCCATCGCATTGGCCAACTCTAGATTAGCGTGCTCTAGCCTTAAGGTACGTTGTATGACGCGTTCTTCTAATTGTAGTGTCATATCGCGGATTTCTTGCTCTACCTGATACTGTCGCGTGACGTCTTGTATGCAGAAAAGAAACAGGTCCTCGTTTCTGACCGAGATCAGGCAGATCAAAATCTCACCGGCTTTAGTGATATGCGCTTCGAAACGGTCTAGCATGCCGTCTTCCCGCAGCATGAGGCGTTCACGCTCTTGCAGATCGTACCAAAAATTCATCCAAAGCTGTGCGCCCGACCGCCTCCTCGCGAGTATAGCCAAATTGCGTAACCCAACTATCGTTGAGTTCAACCAAGCAGGAATCCTGCATTCTGATCAGGCCAAGGGGAATCGGTGAAAGCTGCACGATATTTGCATATTTTCTCTCGCTCTCACGCAGTAAAGTTTCCGCCTTGATCTTGATGACGATATCATCGATTTTTTGGATGAAGAGTGCGAGCCGCAAACTCATACCAAACTGCTGCAACCCTGGAAAATTCTGATCGCTGATGATGACATTAGCGTACATGACACGACTCTACTCGCCTTGGCCGGGGTACGCATACATAACCGCCCGCTGGAATTTCTTCATGCCTACTCGGCGAAAGAAGCGCATCAGGTATTGCTGGAAAATACGGACATGTCGCTAGTCTTGCTTGATGTGGTCATGGAAACCGTTGATGCAGGCTTGAAACTGGTAGGCGTGATACGCAATGAACTTGATCTGAAAAACCTCCGTATAGTGTTGCGTACCGGTCAGCCAGGCTATGCGCCAGAACAACAGGTCAATACCGAGTTCGCGATTGATGCCTACACCACTAAATCCAAATTAACCCGCTCTATCCTGATTTCGGTGCTTAATGACACCTTATCGGTATCGCCACCGGCAACGGGATATCCTAACTGAGTTGGCGTTTCATCTGAAGTAATAAAAAAGGGATGCAGCGCAGGCAGCATCCCTTTTTTTACTGGGCCGTTAGTTTATTCCGCATCCGGCTGATTCTCCGGTGAGGCTTTGATGAAGGCATCCAACTCCATGCAATTTTGATGGATGCGCAGTAAATGCGGCATCGCCGATAAATCACACTTGAATCTCTGCGCATTGTAAATCTGCGGCACCAGGCAGCAATCGGCCAGCGTCGGCGTATCGCCGACACAGAATTTACCGGTACGCGGATCTGCCGCCAATTTGCTTTCCAGCGCCGCCAATCCCGTCCCGCACCAATGCTGGTACCAGGCATTTTTTTGCTCTTCGGTGATCCCTAAAGTACCGGTCAGATATTTCAAGACCCGCAAATTATTCAATGGATGGACTTCGCAGGCGATCGCCAATGCCAGCGCCCTGACATGGGCACGATCCGCCAGTTTGGCTGGCAGCAAGGCAGCCTCCGGATATTTTTCTTCCAGATACTCGATGATGGCAAGCGACTGGCTTAACGCCACTTCACCGCCATCCACCTCATCGGCAATATCTACCAGCGCCGGCACCAAGGCTTCCGGATTGAGCGCACGAAAACTATCCGACAATTGCTCGCCGCCGTTCTTCACCAGATGCACAGCGACGCTCTCGTAATCCAAACCCTTCAGGTTCAAGGCGATACGCACCCGGTACGAGGCCGAGCTGCGAAAATATCCATACAGTTTCATCTTGTCGCTCCCGTCAAATTTCTTAATCAGGCTCACACCACTTTAACGCTTAATTCGCCCAAGCCGGCAATCCGCCCCACCATCAAGTCACCCGGCTTGACCGCCGCAACACCTTCCGGTGTGCCGGTAAAAATCAGGTCACCCGCTTGCAAAGTGTACAGGGTAGACAGCGTCGCGATAATTTCGGCGACGCTCCAGGTCAGCATATTAACGTCGCTATCCTGGCGCTGCACGCCATTAACATCGAGATGAATATTGCCCTGTTCTATCCAACCGGTCTGAGAAATCGGGGAAACCGGAGATACCGGTGCCGAGTGGTCAAAGCCTTTGGCGGTACACCACGGACGCCCCTGATCCTTGGACTCCAGCTGCAAGTCACGCCTTGTCATATCAAGGCCTACCGCATAACCCCAGACATGTTGCGCAGCGTCTTGCACCGCAATATTCGCACCGCCCTTGCCTATCGCCACCACTAGTTCGATCTCGTGATGCAGGTTGTTCGTCATGCCCGGATACGGCATTTCGCCGCATGTGCCAAGCGCTACCGGCAATACCGCATCGGCCGGCTTCATGAAAAAGAACGGTGCCTCACGGCCAGTCCAGCCCATCTCCTTCGCATGTGCGACATAGTTGCGGGCCACGCAGTAAATGCGATGAACCGCAAACAATTCACTGGAATTGACTACCGGCAGCGCCGGCACCACAGGCGGAAAAACATAGCTCATGATGGTTCCTGATTAAAATACGAATTAAAGTACCGCACTCGCTGTCAGCACTTTTTCCAAGCGCTGGGATTTGGCTGCGTCGGCCAGCACCGGCAAACTCAGCAAGCGGTAAGTGAGCTCGGTTGCCGCATCTTGCTGCGCACCACGCTTCATGGCATTTTGCAAAACCTCCACCTGGCATTTTGCAAAACCTCCACCTGCATCTGCAAACGTTGGCGTGCCAATTCCGCCGGGCTATCTATGCCTGAGAGTATTTCCAGATGCAATAAGGCGGCACTGCACCGGCACTTCTCCAGCTAGCCGCGCTCTGGCTTAACAACTGGCCGATATTGAGCTGACATGCGCTTCCAATGGCTATAGCTTGTTCCAGCTCTTCGCACAGCGTTACTCTGGCGGCCAGATTTTCCTGGCGCTGCGCATCGGCTTCACCGGATGCCTGCTTGCGCTGGGCGAACAAGCCTCGGCGCGGTATTTGTCCCACAGCACTTGCCATCCTTGCGGCGCAAAGGCACGGCAGCCGCTTGTGCCTGCCAGCGCTGTTGCATTTTAACTGATCGGTGGTATTGCGTGCAAGGGATCGAGCGATAAGACTTCGGCAATGACTTTCACGGGAAAGTATCTCTTCTTTTCTACGCTGATCCAGTCCAGACGGCTTTTATGCTTGCGGTCTACGTGACCCAGCGTCTGTTGCGACTGCATGCAGAAATTTGCGATTTTTTTCCAGTCAGGCGCGCCTTGCAGTAATTGCTCTACGCTAGCGCGCACCGCCAGCAGCGCCGCCTCGGCGCTTTCCAGATTCGCTTTACGCTGCTCAGCCTGCCGGTGCGTAAGCGAGGTGGCAAGCCGCATCAAAACGTTCCCACACTTCCTTACCGGCAAAAGCCAGGGCCAGGGAGGTAAACTCCGGGCTGAAATATTCCGCCAAAGGCAGCGCAAAAAAAGTGCGGTATAACGGCTCCGCCCAGCCGCTGGCGGCCAGTACGCAGGTTGCCACCCACGAGCCGGCATAAGCGGCGATGGCATTAATCCCAAAGCTGCGCCCCAGCGCCGGCATGCCACGTACATCGATCAAGGCGTGCGCCGCGCTCATGCACAAGTAAGCGAAGCCAGCAGTCCACAACACAAACGACGGGGTCCACAATTGCTTGTTCAAAGGAATCAGGTAGGAGCTCAAATAGCCGGCCAGTAAAGCGAGCGTACCAAACTGCCACAGGTAATTTGCCTGAGCGTTCCTCAGATAACGCCCTGCCTGCAAGCCCAGCAATACGGTGGCAATGCCCGGCAAAGTCGACAGCAAGCCTTCCGGTTCGTGCGCCAGACCGGTAAGCGGATCAAAGCTATAGGCCAACTGACCAAGCAGTGCAGTGTCAATTCTATCGACCAGATTCAGGTCTGGTTGCAAAGAGCCTGCAGACAACAAGACAGCGCCATAGCCCAGCAAGATCGCGGCAATGATCAGCCATTGTGCCTTTACGCTGCGTACATGAATCGCGATCAAGCCAACGATGGCAAAACAGATGCCTATCCTTTGCAGCACTCCCATCAAGCGAAAATTGCGCCCCTCTATCAGCCAGTAAGCGATCAGATGCAACACCAGCCCGAGCAAAAAGATGCGCAAGCCACGCCAGACTACGCTGCGACTCAATTCGGCCAGATCAGCGCCGCGTTCGAGTTTGGGTGCCAGCGCCAAATGCAAAGACACCCCGACGATCAAGAGGAAAAAAGGGAAAATAAAATCGGCAGGCGTGCAACCATGCCACGACGCATGCTCGAGCCAGGCGTACACATGATCCCAGTCGCCGGCATTATTGACCAACAACATAGCAGCGACGGTGATACCGCGCAATGCATCAACGGAGGAGAGGCGAAGCGGATTACTCATTGACCACCTTAAAATGATGAGAAAAATAGAAATGCGCAATACCAATTACGCGCAGCAACACCAGGCCAGCACAGTAAAGGCTGATAGGCGAGCGCCACCACCAATACCACTTATAAAAACCAAAGGGGAAGTTTTGCACAAACCTTGATGCTAACAAGCCAGAGAAAAATAGAGACAGACGGCTATAAACGCCTATTTTAAGGCAAATTAATCAATAAAATGTGCAGTAAGCTTTATTACCTCAAGAAATTTTACTATTTACTGGCATTTAAGTGGCATTAATAATACAAAACCAGTTGACCTGGAATAAGCTCGCTAGTATGTTGTAGCCCTGTGCGGCACTTGAGTGACGCACAGCAGATATTCAAGCGACAATAAAGAAATATTAAGAGACCTCCCATGACAACTGAAAATACCGCTCCACGCCATCCCATGCGTTGGGTTCCCACGCTGTATCTGGCTGAAGGCTTACCGTTTTATGCGGTCGCCCTGGTCGCCAGCCTGATGTACAAAAGCATGGGAGTGGCAAACGATGAAATCGCTTACTGGACCGGCCTGATCACCTTTGCCTGGGTCTTCAAATCCTTATGGAGCCCGTTTCTGGAAGCGGCCAGCAGCAAAAAATTTCTGGTGGTGATGTTTCAGTTGGTAGGCGGGGTTTGCCTGGGTTTAGTGGCGCTCTCGCTGCAATTGCCCATGTATTTTGCGATCAGCATCGCGCTGCTCGGTCTGGTCGCGATTGCCGCGGCCACCCATGACATTGCCGCCGACGGCCTGTACATCGCCAGCCTCAGCAACAAGCAACAAGCCGCTTACGCCGGCTGGCAAGGGGCGTTTTTCAACGCGGGTAAATTCATCTCTTTGGGTGGTTTGGTCGTACTGGCCGGACATCTGGAAAAAAGCATGCCGCCGGCACAAGCCTGGGCAGTGATTTTTGGCATACTCGGCAGCATGATGATCGCGCTTGGCCTGTACCATAGCTGGGCTTTGCCCGGCACCAAAAATACCAATACCGATGCGTCTATGCGCAGCGTATTTACCACCTTGCAGGACGTGATTGTCACCTTCTTCCAAAAACCGGGGATCTGGCTGGCGATACTGTTCATCTTGCTGTTCCGCGTCGGTGAAGGGCAAATCCAGACCATAGGCCCGCTGTTCCTGCGCGATGCCAAAGAACTGGGCGGCTTAGGCTTAAGCACTACCGAAGTGGGCGTAGTGTATGGCACCGCCGGTACTATCGCTTTTCTGGGCGGCAGCGTGCTGGGCGGCTATTTCGCTTCCTGGCTGGGCCTGAAACGCGCCCTGCCCTGGTTGATACTGGCGATGAACGTCCCAAATGCGGTGTTCTTCTTTCTCAGCACCAGCATACCTGACAATCTCGTCATCATCGCCACGGCACTCAGTTTTGAAATGTTCGGTTACGGCTTTGGTTTTGTCGGCTTGATTCTGTTCATGATGCAAGTGATCGCGGTAGGCAAATACCAGACCGCTCACTATGCGTTGGCGACCGGCGTGATGCAGTTAGGGCTAGTGGTACCGAAGATGGTCAGCGGTTCGATACAAATGTCGCTGGGCTATAAGAATTTCTTCATCTGGGTACTGATCTCGGCCATCCCGGTACTGCTGATGTCGCGCCTGCTGGTCATCAAAAAACCGGCAGCGGAAGCGAATGCAACAAATGGAAATGCCGCACAGGCCTGATACAAGACAGTAAAATTTGAACGCAAATTCGGGTAAAATTCGATTATTTACTTCTCTCCCGATTGCCGTCATACAACACCACAACACAGCCCCGGACTCAGCGCAGAAACTGAGTCCGGGGCTGTTTGTTTTGGCGCAACAACTATCCGCGCCAAAGCCAGTATCATCTGCGGGTAAGCATGCGTAATCGTTTTCAATAAACTATCGAAATGGCAAAAAAATTCCCCATCAATCCGCCACACCCGGAACGGCTGTGCTGGGGCTGCGATAAGTATTGCCCCGCCGATTCGCTCATGTGCGGCAACGGTGCCGACCGCACCCAGCATCCGGCAGAATTATTCGGTGAAGACTGGCAGGATTGGGGGCCGGGCAAACAGCAAGACGCCGCTGCCGACAGCGCACCGGACGATACGCCGGACGCCCTTAAGGCAGGGCAAAATCAGACTAAACCAGGCTAAGCCAAGCTAAACCCGCAAGCAAGCCTTGCCGCTCGCGTCAAACAAATGACAGCGCGCTGCCGGCAAATGTACTTTCATCGAGCTACCGGCCTTGGCCTTATCGCCGGCCGCGTCCATCGCTAACTTGACTGCCATGACGCTGACTTCGTTTTCCAGCTTAGCGTAGACGATAGAGGCGTCGCCCAGATGCTCGACAAAACTGGCATCCAAAGCCAACACGTTCTCCAGATTGCTCCCGGCTCCTGCCAGAGCTACATGTTCGGCTCGGCAGCCTAACGTTACCTGATCACCGGTCTGCAAACCCTGCCCGCTTACCGCGACCGCAAGTTCACTGCCATCGGCCACCCGCACCACGACCGAGCTCTCGCCAATCCGCATTACCTGCGCCTTGAGCAAATTCATTTTTGGCGCCCCCAGAAAACCGGCGACAAACAGATTAGCGGGACGTTCGTAGAGTTCCAAAGGCGCGCCCACTTGCTCTATGCGTCCGCCATTGAAGACGGCAATGCGCTGACCCAACGTCATCGCCTCGACCTGATCGTGGGTGACGTAGATCATCGTGGTCTTCAATTCCTGATGCAAGCGACTAAGCTCTATGCGCATTTGCACACGCAGGCTGGCATCAAGATTTGACAGGGGCTCATCAAACAAAAACAACTGAGGCTTGCGGACGATGGCACGCCCTATCGCGACCCGTTGACGCTGACCGCCGGAGAGATCCTTGGGTTTGCGTTGCAATAAGGGAGTGATCTGCAAAATCCCGGCAGCCTGTTGTACCGCCTGCTCCACCTGCCTCTTATCGAGGCCGGCCATCTTCAGGCTAAACGCCATGTTTTCATACACCGACATGTGCGGGTATAACGCATACGACTGAAACACCATGGCCAGGCCACGCTTGGCCGGTGCGATATCGTTGGCGAGCACAGCACCGATATGCAGCTCGCCCGAGGTGATCTGCTCGAGCCCGGCGATCATGCGCAACAAGGTCGACTTACCGCAACCCGAAGGGCCGACGAAGACCATGAACTCGCCATCGTCTATAGCAAGATCAATACCATGAATGACCTTGGCGCCGCCCGCGTATTCTTTGCTGATGTTGCTGAGTTTTACCGCTGACATGTCGTACCTAATGAATAATTACATCAACAAAGCTGGTCCGCGAAAAGCGCAAAAAGCATGAAAGACAGGAAAACAGGCAAAAAACTATCAGAGTTTCTTTCGTGCTATTCGCGCACTTCATGGACAAAATCAAACCCTAAAAGTCGCCACCGGCATCTTGCCATCGGCGCTGACTTTGCCTGCGCACCAGTCTGCCACCGCTTGCAGTGCGGGCGTTGCCGAACCGTAGGTGATCAGCGCAGGGGCCGCGATATCGAGCGCCATGAACGGGTTCCACAGCACCAGATGCAAATCCGGTTTCCAGGTATTGCGCGCATGCTCGCTATAACGCAGACGTATGGTCGAGGCGAGTATCACAAAACGGCCGTCATCGGGCAGGCTATTCCAGTCAAACTCACTTTCGCTGGCAAAGGTCGTCACTTCCACATCGTAGTTCAGCGCCAGCATGGCCGCGACTTTCTCGGCGCGCACGCCCGCTTCCGAAACGCCGTCACTGACTACGTCGGCACTGATCACCAGACGCACCTTGCTGCCGGCGGCAGGCGCCTGCGGTGCATCATGCGGAGTCAGGCCGCGCTGCCATGCGTTGACCATCAAGGCATGGTCTTGGCTTTCCAGTTCGGCCGGATACACGGTTTGCCGGCAAGGATAGGCTTGCGCCAATTTAGCCATGCGCGCCAGCTTTTCCTGCAAAGCCGGTTGTCCTATTTGTCCCTCTTCAATCGCTGCAGTAAGTGCCGCCAGCGTCTCAAGCTGAGTTTCGGTAGTGCCCAGAGCCATCACCATGTCAGCGCCCGCCACCAGCGCCCGCACCGCCGCATTGCCGACACCATAGCGCCCGGCAATCGCGTGCATGTCCATGCCATCGGTAATGACGACGCCCTGATAATTCCATTCCTCGCGCAAAATACCGGTGAGGATAGCCTTGGACATGGTGGCAGGATTCTCTGCATCCAGTTGCGGATAGACGATATGTGCGGTCATCATGGCCGGCGCTGCGTTGTGACTGCGCTTGGCGGCCATCTGAAACGGCGCCAGTTCCAGCGCATCCAGTTGGGCGCGGGATTTGTCTACGGTCGGCAAATCGCGGTGCGAATCGACATTGGTGTCGCCATGACCGGGAAAATGCTTGACGCAACACGCCACGCCTTCCGCCAGGCTGCCATCCATCCAGGCAAACGCCAGCTCCGCCGCCTTATGCGGATCGGAGCCAAACGAGCGCTCGGAAATCACCGGATTGTCGACGTTATTATTCAAATCCAATACCGGTGCGAAGTTCCAGTTAAAGCCCAGTGACTTGACGCTGCGCGCCACCGCTGCGCCGACTTCACGGCATAAGGCAGGATCATCACTGGCACCCAGCGACATCGCCGCCGGTGGCTGCGGCACCCAGGTAGCGCGCACCACGGCGCCACCTTCCTGATCAATGCCGATCAAGGCCTCGGGGCCCATCACCGCACGCAGGTCGGCGGTAAATTTCTTGAGCTGAACTTCATTGACCATATTCTGACGAAACAGGCAGACCGCGCGGATATGATGTTCGCGCAAAAAGTTCGCCATGTCGGCGCTGAGTTCGGTGCCCGGCATACGGATCATGATCAACTGACCGGCGATCTGTCTTGCCGTCATTACTGCACTCGTTGCTGCAGTCGCTACTGCAGTTGTTACTATCTTCGTTTGCATCATTTCACTGCTCCATCCATGCCACGCATAAAAAAGCGTTGGGTAAATAAAAAGGCGACCAAGATTGGCGCTACTGTCAATATGGTTCCCGCTGCAATCACGCGGGTGCTGCTACCGTAAGTGCCGCGCAGGTAAAGTATGCCTGCCGACAAAGGGAAATCTTCGGGTTTGCTGATCACCAGCGATGGCCAGATATAGTCGTTCCAGGCCTCTACCGCGGTCAAGATACCGACCGTAGCCAGCCATGGCGTAATCAGCGGCAGGACTATTTTCCAGAAAATAATCCATTCGGTCGCGCCATCGACACGCGCGGCATCAATCAGGTCTTGCGGCACCTCATCAAAGGCTTGCTTAAGCAGCAGTATCGATACCGCCGTCACCACATTGGGCAAAATCACGCCGGTATAGGTATTGACCAGACCTATCTTGGTCATGGTAATGAAGTTAACCAGAAAATTGACCTCAGAAGGCAATATCATGGTGAGCAATATCAAGCCGAACACTAGCTTGCTACCGCTAAAACGCATACGTGACAAAGGATAGGCAGCCAGCGAACACAGCAGCAATTTCCAGCCCACCGTGGCAAGCGTGATCAGCAAAGAATTCTTATAGAAGGCGATGATGGGAATCACGCGAAACACTTCGATAAAATTTTCCAGCGAGACTGCCTGCGGTAAAAACGTAGGCGGAAATTCAAAGATATTGCCTTCGGTGGAAATGGCCACCACCAAAGTCCACCAGAACGGGAACACGCATAAGACCGCCAGCGCCAGCAGTATGCCGTACTGCAACAACAGGCGCGGCAGGCGACGCAGTGAGGTAAGGGAGAAAAATGTCATAGCTACTCTCACCCTAGCGATGGCGTGGTTTCAGGTAACGCAGGCACATCAGGGCTATCCCTATGCAGCCTAGCGACACCACGAAGCTGGCGGCCAGGCCGCGCGGCAATTTCAGATGTTTCAAGCCCTGATCGTAGGCGTAGTACAAGGCGGTAAAAGTCGAATTCATCGGTCCGCCTTGCGTCAATACATCCACTTCCTGATACGCTTTCAAGGCCGCCAGCACCGACATGATGGTACACACCATGATCGTAGGAAACAGCATGGGCACGGTGATTTTCCAGAAGCGCTGCCACAGGTTGGCGCCGTCGAGTATCGCCGCCTCCTGCATCTCGGCCGGAATCGACTGTAAGGCCGCCAGATACATCACCATATACCAGCCCAGCCCACGCCACAGCGAGACAAACATAATGGCAAACAAGGCGATCGCATCATCCGATAACCAGCCCAGCGGGGCATTAATCGCGTGCAGCTTGAGCAAGACATAATTCAGCGGCCCCTGTTCGTGAAACATGAACCCCCACATAATGCCGACCACCGACACCGTGGTCACCACCGGCACATAGTAGGCGGCACGAAATAGCTTAATCCCCGGCAACTGGGTATTGACCAGTGCCGCCAGGCCCATCGCACCGATCTGGATAAACGGTACGATCAACAGGAACAGCACCGAGTTTTTAAGCCCGGTCAGGAACATATCATTCTGGAAGATGTAGCGGTAATTATCCAGCCCCACCCATTGCGCCGGCCTGACTAGGCTAAAATCGGTCATGGTCAGGTAAGAGCCGAACAGGACAGGCCAAAACGAGAACAGCGCCAGCAGTATCAAGGCGGGCGCGAGAAACAGATAGGCCAGCAAACCGTGCTGACGGCTAACGCCTTGGCAATAGTGAGTGTAGTGAGTGAAGTGAGTGAATTTGCTCATCGTGCCTGCTTCGCCAGTTTACGGTTCCAGATCGCCGCTGCCTCATCGAGGGCGAGCTGAATATCTTTCTTGCCGGTGACACCCGCCTCTACCGCTTTGACCAGGAAACGCCGCAGTTCGTCGTAATCCTCGATACCCGCCACATACAGGCTGCGTGAGTTATCCATCGATGCTGCGGCAACTGCCTGCGCCTTTTCGGCCGCCTGCGCCTGTGCCGGCAATTGCTGAAAATACGGATCGGCCAGCGCCTTTATCGTGGTCGGCATGACATTGGCAATTTTGGCAAATTCGAGCTGATTTTCATCATTACTTAAAAATTCAGCGAAGCTGGCGATAGCGGGTAACTGCTTCTGTGCGACGCCCTTGGGCACCGCAAAATTAAACATCCAGCCGCCATCGGCGATACCGGTCGGACCTCTGGGCACAGGGAAAATGTCGGTCAGCGCATACACCTCGCGCGAGTCGGCCTGAATGCGGCGCAAGGCGGTCGGTGCGCTCACCATCATGCCCAGGCGTCCGCCCAGATACGCATCCACCACGGCTGGGAAATTATCTTCGGCAAACAATTTATCTTTCAGAAAACCATTGGCCGCATAGGTCATTGCCAATTTTCTGACTAAGGCAACATGTGCCGGCGAATTGAAAATGGCCTTGCCATCCTTGATCAGTTGCAGACCTTGCTGCATCATGAAACCGTCTATCTTGCCTAAGGCCGGCGCATAGCCCGCCTTGCCTGTCCTGGCCGCGATCTGTCTCGCATAGGCGAGCAACTCATCCATGTTTTTCGGCGCGACACGAATGCCGGCGGCCGTGAGTATCCGCTTGTTATAGGCAATCACATTGACGTTGCTGTAATGCGGAAAACCGTAAATGTGTGCGTTAAAGCGCAAATCGTCGAGCGCGCCTTTGGTGTAAATCGGTGGCTGACGCATCAGGTGTTCGACCGGAATGATCAGGCCATCACGCGCCAGCTCTTCGGCCCAAGGCACACTGAGATTAACCAGTGAGGGCGGCGTGCCGGCGGCAATTGCGGTGATCAGCTTGAGCTGCAAGATATCCCAGGGAAAGTCTACCCACTCCACTTTAACGCCAGGATGCTGCGCTTCGTACTTACTTACCAAAGTCTGAAAATACGGGATGAACTTGGGCTTTAAGCTCATGGTCCAGAATTCGATTTTTTCCGGCGCAGCGGCATGGGCTGACGCGCCTATGCCTGGCACGCCCGGTATAGCGCCCGATAGCAAACCCAATAGCAGAGTCAACTGCAGAGCAAACCGCGGGCCTAGTCGCCATATCAAGCTAGAAAATCGTCTGAAACCCATGAAAGGCTATCCGGTTGCGAACATCCGGGCTTCAGCGCTTACGCGCCATGCACCGGTTAAGTCATAGTTAAGCCATAGTCAAATCATGCTCAACCCATGGTCAACTCATAGTCAACTCATAGTCAACACATATACTCCCCCAAAAATAAATTAAAAACATGCTTTAACGCAGATAGCTAAAGCATGTACAAAATATACTAATAGGGAGTATATAAATATGAGGTAAAAAAAGAGTTACCTTTTAATTGGTCTTGGTGACCTTGCTGAGGTGACGTGGCTTGTCCGGATCGAGTCCGCGCGCCACCGACAAGTTTGCCGCCATCACGTAAAACGCCTGAATCGCAGCGATAGGATCGAGGTCTGGTGTCGCCGTGACCGGCAAAGTCAGGTTACGTTCCGCGATATCGGATGGTGCCGCCAGCAAGACATTGGCACCGCGACCGCGCATTTCTTCCGCCAGACTGATCAGGCCGGCTTGCGTAGGTCCGCGTGTGGCAAAAATCAGCAAAGGATAACCATCGTCAATCAAGGCCATAGGACCATGCTTGATCTCGGCACCGCTAAACGCTTCCGCCTGTATCACCGAGGTCTCTTTAAATTTCAATGCAGACTCCAGCGCCACCGGAAAACTGATGCCACGTCCGACCACCATGATGCGCGATGCCGGTGCCAATACCTCTAGGGCATTCGACCAATCGAGCTTAGTGGCGGCATCGAGCGCTTCCGGCAATTGCTCAATCGCGCTCAGAAATGCCGCGTCATTCTGCCAGTGTCCGGCCAGACGCGCGCCCGCTACCAGCGAAGTGATGAAACTCTTGGTGGCGGCCACCGACAGTTCAGGACCAGCGTGCAGTGGCATAGTCCACTCGGCACTCTGACCCAGCGGTGAAGCGGCGTCATTGACCAGCGCAACGGTAGTGGCACCACCTTCGCGGAAATAACGGATAGGCTCAACCACATCCGGGCTTTGACCAGATTGCGAAATAGCGATCGCCAGCGCATCCTTGGCGTGCAAAGGAGATTTGTTCAGGGTGACCAGGGACATCGGCAACGAGGCGACGATACGGCCCAGACGCGCCATGATCAGGTAGGCTGCGTAATTGGCGGCGTGATCGGAACTACCGCGCGCCACGGTCAGCACGGAGCTTGGCGGATTGTCGCGCAGATGCTGGCCCAGGTCGGCATAACGCTGACGATCCTGAGTTAATTGTTGGGCGACAAACTCGGCGGAAGAACAGGCTTCCTTAAGCATTTTCGAGGTCAATTTTTTCTCCTTCTATATAAACGGCAATCAAATTCAGCGCCCGGTCGAGCACTACCATATCGGCATAGCCATGGACTTGCAGGCGGCCACGTTCGGCCAAGCCCAAAAAGTCGGCGGCATAGGTGGAGACCCGTTTCGAGGCATCTGCCAGTTCCAATCCTATCTTGACCAGATTGCGCAAAGCCTGATCCATGGTCAGCGTACTACCGGCCAGCGTGCCATCGGCCAGGCGTACGCCGCCCAGACACTTATGCACGACCTGGCGTCCCAGCATGTATTCGCCGTCCGGCATACCGGAGGCTGCGGTAGAGTCGCTCACGCAATACAGTTTGGGAATTGCGCGCAGTGCCGTTTTGATGGCGCCCGGATGGACGTGCAATAAATCCGGAATAATTTCGGAAAATTCGGCATGCGCCAAGGCAGCGCCGACCATGCCGGGAGCGCGGTGATCGAGCCGCGACATCGCATTATATAAATGGGTAAAACTGCTGGCGCCATGTTCCAGCGCCGCCACACCATCTTCATAAGTGCCTAGCGTATGACCGAGCTGCACCCGCATACCAAGCGCAGTCAGTTCGCGCACCAGTTCCAGATGGCCGTCCATTTCCGGCGCTACGGTAATGAGACGTATCGGTGCCAGCGCGTGTAGTTTTTGCACCTGCTCCAGCGAACCGGACAAGGCAAAATCGGGTTGCGCGCCGAGCTTGCCAGGATTGATGTAAGGACCTTCCAGATGCACGCCGAGTACCCGGGTCGAACCCTGTGCACGCTGACGGCATACCGTTCCCAGCGCCCGCAATGCCGCTTCCAGATCCGCCATAGGCGCGGTCATGGTGGTAGCGAGCATGCTGGTAGTGCCATGCTGCGCCAGTTTACGGGCGATGGTTTCGATCGCAGTGCCGCCATCCATGGTGTCCTTGCCGCCTGCGCCATGCACATGCAGATCGACAAAACCGGGCAGGATGTAATGTTCGTGATTTAGCGCAGGATCGACGCTGACGCCATCAATCGCGCTGATTTTTTCAGAAAACGCTATGCTGCCCTGAACCCAGCCTGCGGCCGTCAGGATGTTTCCTTGAAGTTGCTGTAATTGTCCTGCTGAACTCATCTAAACAACTCCGCGACAAAGTCATAGTAATCACTGCGGCAATACGAATGTGTCAGCTCGATCGCAGTGCCGTTGGGCAAATAACCCACACGGGTAATAAACAGCATGGCAGCCCCTTGCTTGATGCCGGCCAGCTTGGCTTGCTCAGGCGTGGCATTAACCGCACGGATATGCTGCAGGGCGCGGGTAGGTGCAAAGCTATTTGATTCCAGATAACCATACAGGCTATCGGTCACTAATTTCGGGTTAGGCAGATACAAGGCCGGGATAGTGCTGCTCTCGATCGCCATCACCACGTTATCGGCAGTACGCAAGCGTTTCAGGCGCGACACCACGGTATGCGGCGACAGACCGAGCGACAGGATTTCCTCGGGAGCGGCAACGCCGGTCTCGCGTGACAACCATTGCGAACCAGGGACAAAACCACGCTGACGCAATTCCTCGCTGAAGTTGGTCAGGCGCGACAGCGGCTGCTCCAATTTCGGCGTGATATAAGTGCCGGAACCATGCTTGCGATTAAGCAGGCCGCGCTCGCACAGCATGTCTATCGCCTTGCGTGCGGTGACGCGCGAGATATCGAGCGACTCCGACAACAGGCGCTCGGAAGGCAAGGCCTCATCGGGCTGCCAAAGTCCGCTGTGTATCCCATTGGCCAATTTATTTGCCAGTTGCAGATACAAAGGGGTGGAACTATCACTATCGGGCTTGAAATCAATAATAGGCGTCTGCATGCTTAAGCTTCCGAAAGACGGTTGAAAAACTGATTCCTGATCAAAATCAGCGCTCCTGTTGCAGAATCGGCTTGCGGGCGGATCACCCGGGGGCGCAAGTCTGGCGGCAAATAAGCCACCATAGGTTCGGCCAGACCACCGCACAGGGCGATAGGCATCTGGCCGGAAGGATCTAAGGCTTGCGCCATCTTGGCGACCTCCAGACCCGCTGCCAGCATGATCTCGCTGGCCTTGGGCTCCTTGCCGGCATACGCAATCACCTGCGGCGCGAGTTGGGCAAACTTGGTCTGATTGGCCTTGCCCAACCAGTTAAACACGGCATCACGCGCCGCTGTGCCGGTACCATTCTCGCCATCGGCAGCACAGTAGGCGATCAGTGCCGCGGCAAATACATCTGACTCGCTACGACCATCGAGTACATGCTGCACATGATTAATCGCACGCAACCCCAGCCAGGCACCGCTGGCTTCGTCACTGGACGGGAAGCCCCAGCCACCGACCTCGCGACGACTACCATCTGCCAGCATGACCTCGCCGACACTGCCGGTGCCGAGCGCGATAATCACGCCAGGCGCGCCTTGATGCGCACCAAGTAAAGTGGTGCCGGCATCGGTTTCTATTGCCAATGCGGCGAAACCAGGGTTTTTTGCGGTAAAATCCGCGGCCCATTGTTTGTTATTGATACCAGCCAGACCGCAACCGATCGCAATCTCGGAAAGTGCAGGCATGGCGATATTGGCATCCAGGAAGGCCTGATGGACAGCTGCAAGGATAGAAGTCCAGGCCCGTTCGGCACCATGCGCCAGACCAGAAGGACCGGCACTGCCACGGCCCAGTTCGACACCCGCGGCATCACTGAGCAAAGTACGCGTACCGGTGCCGCCACCGTCGACTCCGATCAGGTACCGGATTTGTTTTTTCACTTCGGTTTTCATTCAGTAGTCGCCTCGTGCATTTACAATACAGCCATAAAACATCATTGGAACACTGTAGTGTTATTCTATAGTGGTTGTCAATAGGTATTTAAGTGGTATCTAAACAAATCCCCTAATTTGCACAAAGCACGTACCGCGGCGATGTTGCACAGTCATACCGCACAGACCAATACACTAAAAACGTCATGCAGAAAAACTAGTGCAAAACTAATGCAAAACCACTACTTCAGGAATTGCTCATTACCGACCATACCGATCTTGGTAACGCCCAGACGCTGCGCCGCTGCCATGACCACGGCCACGGAGTTGTACGCCGCCAGTTTGTCCGGACGGATATGCACTTCATCCTGATCCGGCTTGGCCGCTACCACTTGCAGGCGCGATTCCAGTTCGGCGTGATTAATCGCCGCACCATTCCAGGAAGTCGTGCCGTCAAAGTCGATATCGATATTGATCACCGGTGGTGGCTCTGTCGGTTTCGACGGGGTATTGACCGGCATATTGAGGTTAATCGCGTGATTCTGGACCGGAATGGTAATGATCAGCATGATGATCAGTACCAGCATGACGTCAATCAAGGGCGTCATGTTCATTTCCATCATCACTTCCGGTTCGCTCGAACTGCTAGAGCTAGGAGCCATACTCATGTGATTTCCTTTTTAATTTTTGGACGGTGGTTCAATGATGAAGCCGACCTTGGCAATCCCTGCGCGTTGTACCGTCAGGATAGTCTTGCCAACAAATTCGTAACGCGTGTTCTGATCACCGCGGATATGCACTTCCGGTTGCGGAACCTGAACCGATACTTTCTTCATTTTTTCGAACAACTCATCCGTTCCTGCCAGCGCGGTATGGCCGCCGTTCCAGTACATGTCGCCCTCTTTATTGATCGTGAGGGTGATGTTTTCCGGTTTGGTGACGTAGATCGTGTTGGTTTCCGCAGGTAACTGCACCTTCACGGAGTTCAGTACGACTGGTGAGGTGATCAGGAAGATGATCAGCAGTACCAACATAATATCCACCAGAGGGGTGGTATTAATGGTGCTGTTGACTTCGTCTTCGCCGTCTCCATCATTTCCAATTGACATTGACATAATGGTTTCTCTTTGATGATTTCTGACTAACCCTCATTGATCGGTCCGGCCTAAGGCCAGGAAAATCAATGAGGATGTCTGTATTACTGGCTAATCTGTACGATTAAGCTACTTTTTTAGCCGTGTTGGCAGCTGCTTTGCTCATTGCGCCAGACAGAACCACGGAGTGCAGGTCGGCGCTGAACGCACGAACTTCTTCCATGCAGCTCTTGTTGCGACGAACCACGAAGTTGTAACCAAGAACCGCAGGAACCGCAACGCCCAGACCGATAGCGGTCATGATCAGCGCCTCACCAACCGGACCTGCCACTTTATCGATAGACGCCTGACCGGAAGCACCGATCTGTGTCAATGCATGGTAAATACCCAAAACAGTACCGAACAGACCAACGAATGGTGCGGTAGAACCGACTGTCGCCAGGAAAGCCAGACCATCTTGCAAACGGCTTTGAACTTTATCGACAGAACGTTGGATAGACATCGTCACCCAGGAGTTCAAGTCGATTTGTTCCAGCAAAGCGCCTTCGTGATGTTGAGTGGAATTTACGGCCGCTTCAGCGATGAAACGGAATGGGCTACCTTCTTTCAGGGTAGTGATACCAGCGGCAACGCTAGGCGCTTTCCAGAACTGGCGCGATTCTTTTGCCTGAGCCGACAATTTAACTTGGTCAATGATCTTCGTGATCAGGATGTACCAGCTACCCATAGACATGATAGCCATGATCAGCAAGGTACCTTTAGCGACGATATCACCGCCTTTTAACAAGGCTTCCATACCGTATGGATTCACCACTTCTTTCGTTGCGGCAGCTGAGGTTGCGGCAGCTGCGTCTGTTGCAGCAGGTGCCGCAGCATCAACGGCGGTGGGTGCGGCGACAACTGCCGGTGCACCTGCGTCAGCGGTAGGTGCGGAAGCTGGATCAGCGGCGAACACCGGAGTCGTCACGGAAGTTACCGTCAACGCAGTCACGGAGAACAGGACTGCGGCCAGGAATGTGCTTAATGTAGTCTTAGCGCTGGTTTTCATATCAATACTTTCTTTTGTAATTTTAAAAATTTAACATCGCACTCGCGTTAAGTTATGCGATATGGCAAGTGCTCACTGCAGGTGTACAAAAAATCTAAAAATGCCCTACTCCAGACTCCAGACGTAGTTCACTTTAGTCCAGGTTTGTTGTGGCTTACCATCGACAGTTCCTGGCTTGTGTTTGCACGCGCCCGACAACAGATGAGTACGCACGGCATTATCAAGCCCACGGAAACCACTGGACTTTTCAATTTTTACGTCAGATACGGAACCATCGGCACCAATCAGCACGGCCAGCAAGACCGTTCCCTGCTCTTCGTTACGCAAGGAAGCGCGCGGATATTCCGGTTTGCAACCGGCTTGCTTAAAGTCAACCACACCAGGAACGATAGACGGACCGGCAGGTTTGGCTTCAACGACCGGCTGCTGAACACTGGTAGGTTTGGCATTTGACTCTGGCTTAACATTCGATACGGAAGCAATCGCATTTTGCGGCACCACCTGCTGCTGCACCTGCACTTCAGGAGGCGGCACGAACGGCGGCGGCGGCGCGCTTGCAACTTAGGCGGCGGTGGTGGCGGCGCATCAGGTGGTGGCGGTGGTGGCTTCACCTCTTCTACGATTTTAGTCTCGAGCGGTTTCTGGATGGCAGCCTTAATTTTGGCCGCGCCACCATTGATCAAACCCCAGACCAACACCACGTGAAATAATATGACAAGACCTATCCCGGTAAATCTCTTACCCGGCTCGACCTCACGTCCTGAAAAATCCATATAACAACTCCGGCACCCGCAAGCGCATATTCATCGACAACACCAGGCCAGCGATCACTACGGCAGCCCCCTAATTAATACTCAGAAAATCAATACTCAATAAAGCTCAAAAACGAATTGGCAAAAGCAGCTCATCGATATCACACGCAGCACTACCCCCTCACTCAGTCAACTTGGCAGAATGAGGTGAAATCGATTTGAAGCGAAGCGGAAATAGGATTTGCGGCAGGTTACGGCAAGTGAGCATGGCGCCCCCGGAGGTGCGCCATGCTTCACTTAGATCAACAGCAGATCAACAGCAGATCAACAAGCAATTAATACTTCAGACGTACGCCAGCGTAGACTGTCATGCCGTTTTTGTAGACACCGGCGATTTTAGTCTGGTCAGTGACATAAGTCGTCAGCAAAGGATCATTCAGGTTTTGCGCTTCCAATGTGAATTGAATATTCTTGTTGAATATATAGTTCAGGGAAGCATTCAAAGAACCATTGCCACTTTGGAAGTAGTCGCTACCACCGCGGTTACCGAGTTTGTAAGTATCACGATAACTGTAGCTGACACGCGCACTGAAACTTTCGTTCTCATAGAAAGCACCCAGATTATAGGAATTTTTTGAAGTTCCGTACAAAGTGCAATCTTCAGCAGCCTTGCCATTGCATGTACTGGACTCAACCTTATCTGTTTGTTTGCCATCAGCGTAAGTGTAGTTCGCGGATATACCGAAGCCACCAAATAATGCCTGCTCGTAGGCCAGATTCAAACCTGTCAACTGACCTTGAGTATTGATAGGAGAGGAAATGTCGTACATCGCAATTACACCACCGTGCGAAGCATCAGCATAAGGCAACTTGCTGTTACCGTAAGCGATCACGCCGTCGAGCTTACTTGCAAACAGGTTGGCAGCCAACAAGGCCTTAGGCGCGAAGTACCATTCCAGACCAAAATCAACGTTATTACTGCGGATAGGTGTCAGGTAAGGATTGCTGCCTACACCATTGTGCTGTGTATCACGCAAGTCATTACCGGCCAATTGACCGAATTCCGGACGGGACATACCGCGATTCAAGGCAAAGCGACCAACCACATCTTTAGCCAAATCTGCACGCAGATTCAAGCTAGGCAAGACGTCGTTAAAGCTTTGCTCGTAGCTTGGCAAACCACCTGGCAAGAATGCCTTGATATTCATCTTGGTTTGAACAAAGCGCACACCGACATTACCGCTTACTTTGTCTGTTGGCTGCAGATTTGCCATGACATAGGCTGCGCTTGTATCTTCCTTGATATTGAACTCTTGCTGCGTTGCATGCGTAGTAAATGTCGCATATTTATCAACCCAAGAAGCGACGAAATCATTGCTGATCTTAAATGGACGGAAACCTGGCGTAGGATTAACAGGCAAATTGCCGTACCAGTTAGCATCGTAATTACCAATAGCACTATCCGGAATGATTTTCTCGTCAGTACCTGCCTTATCCAGGGTCATACCCAGCTTAGTCAGATCACGCTCATGCTTGGCCAAACGCACACCAAACTTGATAGATGGAATCGTTTCCATACTCAACTTCAGTTCGCCGTCGGCTTGAGCGTAAGTCTCTTTATCAGTAGACTCTGTATAACTACCCCAGCCGCCGATACCACCACCTGCACGGGTAAACGTTGCACCGCCTGGCACATTCAAAACAAAGATGCCTTCCGGGCTGATCGTATAACCAGCACCCTGATCCCAGCCACTCAGCACTTCAAAACCAACGTCTTTGGTTTTTCCTGAGCCTTTAGTCGTACCGACCTTACCCGTCACGGTCAAATCTTTATCAACCACCCATTTCGCATCCAGATTAATGAATTGGGAATCCGTTTTAGCATCCGGACGGGCTGCAACGTCTTCAACCACTGACCATGCACCAGCGGAATTTGCGCCAAAAGCATCCTTACCGTAAAACACGGAATTGATAGTATTACCCTTGAGAACTGCCGGAGTAGTAGGTTTAACAGAGACGCCATTCCAACCGGGACCATTGACCGGATTAATCACGTCAGCCATGTAATTGGTGTTGTAGTTCTTTGCATCTACCGTAGAGTAGAAACCAGACAAATCCAAAGTCAGGTTACTGGCTGCTTTCCATTGCGCGGCAACAAAGCCACCTTCACGCTTACGAGTTTGCTCAAACAGGGTTGCACCACTCAACAAACTAATTGCTTTGCCAGCCAACGCCGGATCTGCGTAATTTGCACCAGTCTTATCCCACCAAACACCTTCAGAACCTGCGCGCTGCAGTTTGCGTGTTTGCGAGAAAACCTGGCCGAGAACACCAAAAGTGTTATCGTCATTTTTCCAGCTAACCAAAGCGGACAAGGCTGGATCGGTAGATTTTGCAGCAGTTGAATAAGCAGCTTCAGCTGAAGCTGAGACCGTCATTTTTTCCTTGAAGTCGAGAGGTCTGCGAGTCAGGATATCGACTGTACCGGCAGCACCACCCTCAACCAGATCGGCCTGGGAAGATTTATGAACAACGACGCTACCAACCAGATCAGACGGCAACAGCGTAAAAGAAACGCTACGACCACCGGCAGCAATATTCGGACCGTACCAGTCACCTGAAGAAACGGTATGACCGTTCAAGGTAGTCAGTGTCATTTGCGAAGACAGGCTACGCATCTGCACGTGTTCGTTCTCACCAAAAGAACCCTCTGCAGAACCGGCGCTGGTGGTAGTCACACCAGAAACGCGCGACAAAGAATCTGCAACGTTTTTGTCCGGCATCTTGCCGATATCTTCTGCGGTAATCACTTCCACCAGAGATTCATTATTTTTCTTTTGGTTCAGCGATTGCTGCAAAGACGCACGAATACCAGTTACAACCACTTCTTGCGCTGCAGGCGCGGCTTGCTGCGCCTGCGCTGACATTGCGACGCTCATGACCAGTACTGCAACGGCTGATGCGATCGGTGTCAAATTAGGTGTCAAATTACTTTTCATGTACTCCCCCAAGATTTTATAAAAAGAACTACTTATTGCCTGCAAAGGCCAGCCGACTACGACCGCACCTGATCAAGCGCTTATTTACTTATCACGCCTTACCACTCCCTATTTCAGCCTAAACTTAAATGCCACTTCGATGCCAGATTTCCTGAAGGCATACAGATATAGAATTATCCGAAACTCCCGCATGGCACCACATCGCATTTATCACCATTGCAGATAGCTACTCTGGTGAGGCCGGATGGCTTTTTCCGCCACCTTCTTACCTTTTGCCTGAAAAATAATTCCCTAAAGAATTATTCAGCAAGCCTTGAATTGGACTAACTTTATTGCGCCCAAAAGTAGCTGTCAAGCGGTATTCATGTGGTATTACTTGATTCATCATTGGTATTAATGTTGCAAGCCACAATAATGATCCAAGTATTTGATATATATAGATTTAACTCAAAACAACAACGTGTTTTTATACAACTGGACTCATCGCTTTTTCACATCACGCCTGCCCTCTTTTGAGTTAACTGGCAAACAAATAACATTAATACCAAAGATGTAAGTGGAATTTCATTGGTATTGAAGATAGTGATTTCAAATAAGATTTATCGATGCCCGATACGCACGGAAAGCCACTGACGAGTATCATCAATACAAAATACCTCTGTTTTTTATCAGCAATAGCAACCGCGTTTTTTCGCTAGCGAGTAAATTTTAGCAATGCCACACAAACAAAAACTGGTATCAAGGTCTTTTGAGCATTATGCATAAAACATTCTCTCCGTCCGAAATTCCGCATTTACCAACAGGCGTGCGAACCTATAGATACATATCAAATGCTGATCAAATGTCATACTTGATCAAGCCGTTACGTGTTAAACCTTGATATCCACTTGAGCTAAGCCATCATGCAAAGCATGAACAAAAAAACACTTAACCATGCCTAGCCATTACCTCGCCAAACTCACATCACCAAAAAGAACCGCCAAGGCCAATCTTCATCTGGGAGTCACTTTGGCGGGTACTGCAGGGGCCTTAAATGCCGGTGGTTTTCTGGCGGTAGGACAATACACATCTCACATGACGGGGATGCTCTCAAGTGCCGCTGACGATTTCATATTGGGGAAATTCGTTCCCGCTTTTGCCGCACTATTTATGCTGGTGGCATTTACCTGGGGATCGGCCTGTACCGCCTTGATGGTGAACTACGCCAAACGCAACAAGATGCGTCACATCTACACTCCCGTATTACTACTAGAAGCGGTATTGCTGCTGGTATTTGGCTTGATCGGCAGCACTTTGCAAAAACATGAAGTCATTACCGTCTCGTTTACTGCGGTATTGCTGTGCTATGTGATGGGTTTGCAAAATGCGCTAATTACCAAAATTTCGAGCGCAGAAATACGTACCACCCACGTCACCGGACTGGTCACAGATCTGGGGATAGAACTAGGGAAAATGATTTACTGGAATCGCGACAAGACCGCGCAACACGAAGGGGCGGTCGCTGCCAACCGGCACAAACTCTATCTGCACGGCATGCTGGTCAGCGCATTTTTTGTGGGGGGATTACTGGGTGCGGCCGGCTTTAAATATCTGGGCTTCATCTCCACCCTGCCATTGGCGCTGATACTGACGATATTGTCACTGGCGCCGCGATTTTCCGGGCTGAACGGCAATAAGGCGGCAAAAGACATCAAGCAGAGCGAATCTTAAAGCCTCCCTCTGGCAAGCGCCATGCGCCTGCCAGACCAATCAGGCCACTCAAGCCGGAAACGCGCCGCTGCGCCCCAGGCCTAGGCTTTATAACTATTCCAGCTTAGCAGCGTGTTCACGGGTCGCGTGAAACACCACGTCTGGCCAGCGCTCTTGCGTCAAGCGCAGATTCACGCCTGAAGTGGCAAGATAGGCCAGATTACCGGCGGCATCATGCGCCAGATTATGACCTGCGCTGGAACGCTCAAAATCCGCCATGATCTTCTTGTCTTCACAAGTGACCCAGCGAGCGCTACTGATGCTGGTGCCTTCAAATACGGCGTCGACACCATATTCATTCTTGAGGCGACTAGCGACCACTTCAAACTGCAACACACCGACCGCGCCCAGCACCAGATCACCGCTATTGGTCGGTTTAAATACCTGCACTGCGCCCTCTTCACCCAACTGCTGCAAACCCTTTTGCAATTGCTTGGTTTTCATAGGATTGAGAATGCGGGCGGTACGGAAGAAATCCGGCGCGAAATAAGGAATCCCGGTAAATTGCAGGAACTCCCCCTCAGAAAAACTATCGCCAATCTGCATATTGCCGTGATTCGGCAAACCTATGATATCGCCGGCGTAGGCTTCTTCCACTTGCTCACGACTGGAAGCCATGAAAGCGACCACAGAGGAGACCCTAATCTCACGATTCAAACGCAAATGCTTAAGCTTCATGCCGCGCTCGAAATGACCGGAACAGACACGCAAAAAGGCAATGCGATCGCGATGCGCCGGATCCATATTCGCCTGTATCTTAAACACAAAACCGGAAAATGGGACTTCGGTCGGCAATACCGAGCGCACGGTGGCATCGCGCTCGCGCGGCGCAGGCGCCCAGTCGAGCAAGGCGTTGAGAATTTCACGCACGCCAAAATTATTAATCGCAGAACCAAAGAACACCGGTGTTTGGGTGCCGGCCAGGAAAGCGTCGAGCTCAAACGGATGCGAAGCGCCCTGCACCAGTTCGATTTCCATTTTCAACTGTTCGATTTCCAGCGGGAACAACTCGGCCAGACGCGGGTTATCGATGCCCTTGAGCACTTCAAACTGCTGGTCGGCACGTTCGCTACCGGCGGCAAACAACATGATTTCATCTTTCAGGATGTGATACACCCCGCGGAAAGTCTTCCCCATACCAATCGGCCAGGTGACCGGCGCGCACTGTATCTTCAGCACCGATTCTAGCTCATCGAGCAACTCCAGCGGATCACGTGTCTCGCGATCCATCTTGTTGACGAAGGTAATGATAGGCGTATTGCGCATGCGGCAAACGTTGAGCAACTTAATGGTTTGCTCTTCCACACCCTTGGCGGCATCGATCACCATCAAGGCAGAATCAACCGCCGTCAGTACCCGATAGGTATCTTCAGAAAAATCCTGGTGACCCGGGGTGTCGAGCAAGTTAACCACGTGATCACGGTACTCAAACTGCATGACCGAACTGGCGACAGAAATGCCGCGCTGCTTCTCGATTTCCATCCAGTCAGAAGTGGCATGCCTGCCACTCTTACGCGCCTTGACCGTACCGGCCAACTGAATCGCACCGGAAAACATCAACAGTTTTTCCGTCAGCGTGGTTTTACCCGCGTCCGGATGGGAAATGATACCAAAAGTGCGGCGGCGCGCCACTTCGCGCTGAATCAATTCGCTGCTGACAGCCTTGGGCGCGGCTTGCTCCAATAGCAACTCCGAAGAGTCGTCTGCGGATTGGTCTGTGTTGTCGTTTGATGCGTTCATTTCGGGCTAGCCAAGAAAATTTGAGAAAAGCCTTCTAGTCTAACTGCTATTGTGACTTTAGTCGACTTAAGAGCAAGAGAACAAAGCGATTGAATGAAGATAAAACCGTGCCAGAAATGATAAAAGTGCATAGACAAGTGATGAAGAATGCAAAACCACGGTTTAACATTTTCCTCAACCGGTTGCCGTGGTTAGTCGGGGCAGAGCCAACCGGCAATACAGAGTGACTAAAGTCGTCCGGTAAATATTAATACTCTGGCGACAATTTGAAAGTTCTCCGCTACATTTCCGCACTTATCCATCAGTTATATCTCTATTTCAGATTAAAATCATGATCTAGTTGCAATTCTAATGCAAAAAAAATAAAACAACCCAAACAACCCAAATATCAGGATTTAAATGAAGCTAAGAATTATCACCACGTTCTTGTTTAGCATGTGCTGCCTGCCGGCGACCAGCATGGCCTGGGGACCAGACGGACATCAAAGCATCGCGGCTATCGCAGATAAGTTGCTCAGCGGCAGCGCTGCCGAAAAAGAAATCAGCAAGCTATTAAATGGTGGAAAACTGGAGCAAATCGCGGTATGGGCCGATTGCGTTAAGGGTATTAGCCCGGAAAAAGATTTCGCCTATACATCTATCGGTAGATATCCGGAATGTGCTGCGTTTGAAAACAAGGCGGGAATTGCAGAAATGAGTGCCTATGTCCGGAAAAATCATAGCAACTGCAATCCTGCTTTCGACCAGGAAAGCTGTCATAAGCAATACCACTATGCTGATGTCGCCTTGCAGCATGGTGAGTATAAAACCGGCTATGTAGGCACGAGCGACCATGACATAGTGCATGCAATCAAAGCCTCGGTACGAGTGTTACAAGGTAAGCCGCAAGCCAAGCCATTTCAGTTCCAGGATCAGCGGGAAGCGCTGATGCTACTGACCCATTTCATTGGCGATCTGCATCAGCCTTTGCACGTAGGTTCAGTTTTTTTGAATGCAGACGGAAAAGTCGTCAACCCTGATGACGGACACTACGATCATGGCAGCAATACCGTAGGTGGTAATGCCTTGCAATATCCTTGCGGCAATCTACATTCGATGTGGGATGACCTGCCGCCACAATTCAAACGCGGGCGTATGAATGAAGAACTCAGCGCCAAGGCAAAGGCTATCATTAAACCTGAAGGCAATCCTGAGCGATGGCCTACGTTATGGGCCAACGATGCGATACTCAACGCCAGTATCCTTTTTAAAGACACCCAGTTTAGCAAAAGCACGCCGAATCAACGTGGTAATAGTTGGTCTATAGCGCTGCCGTTAGAGTACGAAAAAACCATGCTAAAGATCAAAGAAGAGTCACTGATTAAGGCCGGCGCGCATCTGGCACAATTACTACAAACAATCTGGCCGGACTAAACGCTGCCCAACCAACACCGCACATTCACCACCAAAGGAAACTCTATGTCATTTTCCCCAATTCGCTTTATCGGGCAAGGTTTCAAATTTCTATGGAAGGCCATTGACGTCAGTCGGCGCTTTGTACTTAACATCCTGTTTCTCGCCGTATTGGTGATACTGGCTATCGCCATTTTTTCCGTGCCGGGCAAGAAATTGAACGAAAATACCGCCTTGATACTCGACTTAAAAGGTAACTTGGTAGAGCAACACTCGGGCGGCCTGCGTGACTCGATACTGGCCGAAGCCAAAGGCGATGAGAAAAGGACTACGCAGTTGCGCGACATATTGCGCGTGTTGGACGCCGCCGCGAAAGATCCAAAAATCAACAGTGCGGTCTTATTGCTAGATGACATGCACGGTGCCGGTTTGCCCATGTTGCGGGAAGTCGCTGCCGCACTGGACAGGTTCAAGGCCAGCGGCAAGAAGGTCATTGCCTGGGGCTCCAGCTATGATCAACGTCAATATTTCCTGGCGACGCATGCCAACGAAGTCTACATCCACCCCATGGGGACGGTCATGCTCAGTGGCTTTGGCCGTTATCGCAATTACTACCGCGATGCACTCGACAAAGTTGGCATCACGGTCAACCTGATGAAGGTAGGCACGTATAAGAGCTTTGCCGAACCGTACATCGCCAATGCGCCATCCCAGGCTGCCGCTGAAGCCGACGCATTTCTCTACGGAGCGCTATGGAAGACCTATACCGATGATGTGGAAAAAGCCCGTAAACTGCCGGCCGGCACCCTGATGCGTGGCATTAATGAGCTGCCGCAACTGCTCAATGCAGCCGGAGGGGATATCGCTAAACTGGCCTTGAATAATAAACTGGTCGACGGACTCAAGACCCGTGATGAATTGCGCCAACTAATGATCAGCAAAGGCGTGAAAGACGAGCACGGCAAGAGCTTCCGCCAGATTTCTTTCGATGACTATTTAGCCAAACAAAAACCACAGTTTTTTGGCGATGCCGTCGGCGTCGTGGTGGCATCAGGAGAAATTAGCGAAGGCATGGCACCAGCGGGATCTATAGGCGGACTCTCGACTGCCAACCTGATCCGCAAAGCGCGTGAAGACGAGCGCATCAAGGCCATCGTATTGCGCGTAGATTCGCCTGGTGGCAGCGCCTTCGGCTCCGAGCTGATACGGCGCGAACTGGAACTGACCCGCAAGGCTGGCAAGCCGGTGGTGGTTTCCATGGGTAACGTGGCAGCCTCCGGTGGCTACTGGATCTCGATGGCTGCCGATGAAATAATTGCTGACGCCGCCACGGTCACCGGCTCTATCGGCGTCTTCGCCATTTTCCCTACTGCCGACAAAGCCATAGACAAGCTAGGCGTGCATACCGGTGGCACCACCACCACCTGGCTAGGCGACGCTTTCAATCCGCTGCGCCCGATGAATCCTCGCTTTGGCGAAGTGATACAAGCCGGCATCAATCACATCTATATGGATTTTACCGGGAAGGCTGCGGTGGCCCGTAATACCACTCAGGCCAAGATTGATGAAGTGGCGCAAGGCCGGGTCTGGACCGGCGAGCAAGCGAAGCAGCGCAACTTGATCGATACCGTCGGCAGCTACACAGATGCACTCAAATCAGCGGCCCGCCGCGCCAAGCTTGGTAGCGACTATCGCGTCACTTATATAGAACGCGAGCCCTCTAAATTTGACCGCATCTTTAGCCTGCTCGGTGGCAGCGTGGCACAGATAGTCAATGATCAGTTCAGCGATCAACTCAGCGAACAATTCAAGCGTGCGGCACTACCAGTACCACCGGCAGCTGCCAGCGAAATGGTAAACGAACTAAGCTGGTTAGCCGATTTGAATAAGGGTGGCAAGGGCTATATCACGATGGCACATTGCATGTGTATTGATCGCTAAGCTCCAACCAGCTTTTTCAGCCCGTCCAAAGCAAGGAATCCGTTCCTTGCTTTTTTTTCGCAGGTATCAAATCAGCACTATTCCAAGCTATTGTCATTAATACAGTCTTACACTTCATACTAAAAAATAGATGTTAAAAATTTGAAACTTATGTGAAGATATTTTTTTGCAAAAGCGTATTTCTCTGGCAAAAAAAAACATACAAAAAAGCACACAAAATCGCCCGATTATTAGCACAGACATTTGAGATGAAAAACATGCCGTATCAGCACACCGCACTGAAATTAAAAGCGATCAGCATCGCCATGTTAGGCGCACTACTCAACTCTGGCTGTGCACCAATACCGGTAAACACAGCAACGACCTCGGCGACGTCAGCCAATCTCAATACTGCGTCTGCTTCTGCTTCTGCCCCTGCCAGCGCAACGGCAGGAGCGCTAAAACCGTTCAAGGAAATCATCAAAGATAGCAAAGAGTACAAGGGCTTGTTTACCTTGTACCAGAAAGACGAAAAAGTCTGGATGGAAATTCGTCCGGAACAATTCGAGCATCCGTTTTTGTTTTCCTACAACATTCCTAGCAGCATAGGCGAACGCGGTTTGTACGGCAGCCAGATGGGTAACAGTTATCAGGTTGTATTTAAGAAAATCGGCAACCAGGTGCAATTAATAGCCAAAAATACTGAGTATTACGCCACTCCTGGTACACCGCAGGCGCTAGCGGTAACTCAGGCTTTTTCCGATAGCTTGCTTGCTAGCGCCACCGTCCTGAGTGCACCTCACACGGAATCAAAAGCGATATTAATTGATGCTAGTGCCCTGCTGTTTAATGATATTCCCGGTTACTCAACGCGACTGGAGACTACCTACCGCATCCCCTATGTAATGGATCGGTCAAACAGCAGTTTCAGCAAAATCAATGCGGATGAATCGCTATCAGGCTTACTGGTCAATTCACACTTCTTCACGCCCAGAATCGCTGCCACACCGTTAGTCCCGAGTCCGGTCGCAGTTCCGACACCACCGCAAACTACTCCTGATCCACGCAGTTTCTTTATCGGCTTTTACTATAGCTTCACAGCCTTGCCGCCAGAGCTCATGCGACCGCGCCTGGCCGACGACAGGATAGGACATTTCGTCACCACAAGTTACGATTTCACTGAAGATACTCAGCCTAAGACCTCCCGCCACATCGTCAATCGCTGGCGACTGGAAAAAGCGGACGAGCACGCGATACTGTCCGAGCCAAAACAGCCTATCGTCTACTGGCTGGACAAAAATATCCCTGAAAAATATCGCAATTCCATTAGTGAAGGGGCACTTGAATGGAACAAGGCCTTTGAAAAAATTGGCTTTAAAAATGCCATCGTCGTCAAACAACAAACCGATAGCGATAGCTTTGACACCATGGATGCCCGTCATGCCTCAATACGCTGGTTTGTCGGCACCGACGTAGGCTTTGCAATCGGCGGCCAGGACATCGCAAGCAACAGCCAGCTAGCGATCTTCAGCGGCGCAGCGGCATCCCCAGATCGAAAATTGCGCTTGTTGCAGCGTTGAAGTCTGCTCCACAACTATCCCAGCGCCTATGGTACTAGGTTCAAAATCGAACAAATCATCGTCTTTGTATCCCGCTGGCGAGTTGCTAGTCCGCTTGAGCGGCATGACCGCTAGCCTTGCGCTGTGCTGCGAACTGCCGCTAGCATCGCGGCTTAAGCGTCCAGAGTCGCCCAGCATTGCATCGGACACTTTCGGCATGATAATGCTGCGCTCCCAATCAGCTGCGGGCCGCGCGTTCTCGCGTGGCATCGGTGCTCTGCGCAACCACAATAGGAAGATACTGATGAAACAAAACACGGCCATCAGCCATGAATAGTCTTCTAAAAAATAGCTGAACATAATATTTACCTCCCGCAATAATTGCTTTGCTAATTGTCAGTGTGCCGCTAAGACTCAACTCTGAGAGCGATAATTAGCGTTTGATAACAGGAGTATTCGCAATTAGCGTGCCAGCTCAATTGCAAGAAGATACAGGCGTGAGTTGCGGGAAATGTGTAAAAAAATCCGACCAGACCAACTTATTTACACGTAAAAAAAATAAAACTTCGATGTTCGCTTACACGTAAAACAAGCGATTTACTGAAGACTTACCTAAAACGCTGCTAGCTAGGCGAGTTCGGAAGATGGCGCTTCCATACGGCGAGAGGAGCGCACCAGTCCATCGCTTTCTAGTCCGATTTTGCCTGCTGCCGAATTATCCCTTACGGGCGCCCACATTATTCCACTCAACGAAATAATGTATTACCGATTACAGAGATTCTTATGTTGAACGACTTGCTTCATAGTTCTACCTACGCCACAGCGTCGTCTGAAAAAAATACCCTTAATCAACATTAGCCACTTACCACTTACGAATAGGAAATATCATGAGCCGCATCAACCTCGTCACCACCGCCACTGCCACCCCAGAACAACAAGAATTGCTTTCTGCAATACAAGCAAAACTGGGCATGGTGCCTAACTTTTTAAAAGTCTTTGCCAACTCCCCTTCGGCTCTGCGCGCCTTCTTAGGCTTGCATAGCATCGCTAGCGAAGGCAGCCTCGATGCCCAGACGCGCGAACGTATTGCGCTCACTGTTGCGCAGAAAAATTCTTGCGAATACTGTGTTTCCGCCCATACTGCAATTGGACGCGGCACTGGTTTAGATAATGCCGAAATGGAAGCGAATCGCGCTGGCTCGAGTAAGGATGCCAAGGCAGCGGTCGCCGTCAAATTCGCCCAGTCTTTAGTCGAGCATCAAGGTGAAGTCACTACCGCAGAATTATTGGAAATGCGCGCAGTCGGTTATTCTGAGTCCGATATCGTCGAAGTCATTACCCACGTAGGCATGACGCTGTTGACCACCATTTTGGGTAAGGCTTCTCGTTTAGAAATCGACTTCCCAAAAGTTAGTCTGTAATTTTGAAGATCTAGCTGGTGCGCGCCGATACAGCCGGCACCAGCTAAGCCAGCCAGCGTTTTGCCACTTTTATTTTGGAGTTCACCATGTCACGTGCCTTTGCCGATATCAGTTTCACCCCCAGCGTTAAAGCCGCACAGAGCCGGTACGGCAGTCGCGAGGCGAACCGTGGTTTTGAACTAGTGGAAGAAAAACGTGATTTTCTAGAACAACGCGATGCCGACTTCATCATGGCACGCGACAGTTTCTATCAAGCCACTATTTCAGAAAATGGCTGGCCGTATGTACAGCACCGCGGCGGCCCGGTTGGTTTTCTCAAGGCGCTCGATGAAAAAACCCTGGGCTATGCCGATTTTTCCGGCAATGCTCAATACCTCAGTGTAGGCAATCTCAACGCCACCAGTCGCATCTCGATTATCCTGATGGACTACCCAAACCGGCGTCGCCTTAAAATCTGGGGCACCGCCAAAATCGTCCACGAACACGAGCAGCCTGAACTGATCGCTCAATTAGAAATGGGTCATTACCGCGCCCGTATCGAGCGCGCCGTCATCATCACGGTAGAGGCGATAGAGTGGAACTGCCCCCAACACATTACCCAGCGTTTCAGCGCGCAACAAGTACAGGAGCAAGTGGAGCAACAGATGGCAGCAGTGCTGGAGCAAAACCGCCTGCTCAAACAAGAGTTGGCCGAACTTTATCAACAGACACCCGCAGCCAGCCCCGCCGCGAAAGTTCAGAGTCTGGGCAATGGACCTTTAGAGTTATGCATCACCGGAGTGCGCCAGCTAACGCCACGGGTGCGCGCCTTTGAATTGCGCCGTCCCGATGGCAGTGCTTTGCCCAAGGTAGAAGCCGGTGCCCATTTGCGGGTGCCCGTCGTGCTGGCCGACGGCCAGAGCGCCACCCGCCAATACTCCATCAGTTCTAACCCTGCCCGCCGCGACATCTACGAGATCGCCGTCTTGCGCGAAGCCGACGGGCGTGGCGGCTCAATCGCGGTGCATGATTTGTTTGAGTTAGGCATGCGCCTGCATTGCGATCAGCCACGCAATGACTTTGCGCTGCATACCAGCACCGCGCCTAGTATCTTGATCGCGGGCGGCATAGGCATCACGCCGATCAAGGCAATGGCACAACAGTTAAAAGCGCAAGCACGTACTGTGAGTCTGCATTATGCCGGGCGCAGCATCAACCAGATGGCGTATCGCGATCGTCTGCAGCGCGAACTGGGGCAAAACATGCACGCCTACCCTGGCGATCAAGGAATACGCTTAGACTTGGATAATCTGATGCAAGAGGCCCCTGCTGACGCGCTGTTTTACGTCTGCGGCCCTGAGAACTTAATCGCGGCGGTACTGGCAAGCGCCAAGGCGGCCGGCATAGATCAACAACGGCTACGCTATGAACGCTTTGTCGCGCTGCACTCGGCACAAGACCAGGAAATCCGGGTAGAACTCAGACGCAGCAAAAAAGTGATCATGGTCAAGCATGATCAAAGCGTACTCGATGCAGTCCGTGCGGCCGGCGTGCCAGCCTTTGCCGAATGCGAGGTCGGCAATTGCGGCACTTGCACGGTCAAGGTGCTGGGCGGCGAGCCAGAACACCGCGATACCGTACTCAGCGACCAAGAGAAAAAGCATGCTATGTGCATCTGTGTCTCACGCGCCAAGTCACAAGAATTAGTATTAGATTTATAGACGTCCCCACCACACCACATGGAGCCAATATGAGCAAAGAAAATCCGCCACGTCCGCCGTTCCCGCCATTTACCCGCGAAACGGCAATGCAAAAAGTACGTCTGGCCGAAGATGGCTGGAACACCCGCGACCCGGCCAAGGTGGCACTGGCCTACACGGTCGACAGTATCTGGCGCAACCGCGCCGAGTTCCCACGCGGGCATGATCAAATTGTCGAATTTCTGACCCGCAAATGGGCCCAGGAAACTGAGTACCGCCTGATCAAGGAGCTCTGGGCCTACGAGGGCAATCGCATCGCGGTGCGCTTTGCTTACGAGTCGAAAGATCTGGACGGTAACTGGACGCGCTCTTACGGCAACGAGAATTGGGAGTTCGACGAAAACGGCTTGATGCAAAAACGATTCGCCAGCATCAACGATCTGCCTATCTCCGAAGCCGACCGCAAATTCCATTGGCCGCAAGGACGCCGGCCGGACGATCATCCGGGTTTGAGTGAGTTAGGTTTGTAAAAGGGACTTATTAAAATCAAGGGTTTTCCGTGCCCGCTTCTATCGGGAAATGTAGTGCCAAAAGCTGGCCCAGTTGGGTGATTGCGGTACTGATGCCTTGCTGCACCTGCTCGGTAGCGAGGTCTTGTTGCAACTGCTGACAAATGGCATCCCATTGCTGTTGCGGGACTTTACCCGCAATGCCGCGGTCGGCGACAATCTCCAGTTTATGTTCGGCCAACAACAGATACAGCAAAATGCCGGTATTACCTTCGGTATCCCATACCCGCAGATCGGAGAACCAATCTACCGCACGCTGACGCGGACTGATTCTTTTCTGGATGGCTCGTAATGGCAATTTAGCTTCGACCACCAGACGGATCTCTCCTCTGTGGCCGCATTCGGCAGTTTGAATCAAGGCGCTGAGCACGGCCTTATGCGCAGCATCAAAATGGGCGCGATAGGTATTTGGCTTAAGGTGTTGAAAATATCGGGACCAGCGATTGCCGGGAGCTTCCGGCAGTTTATTTCTCGTGTGATTGTGCGTCATTACCATTTCCCCGAGGCGCCACCGCCACCAAAACCACCACCGCCGCCGCCGAATCCACCACTTCCGCCACCGCTACCAAAACCACCACCACCGCCGCGGCTATGTAAGAACAGGCTGAGAATTTCCAAAAAGATGCGGCTCGATACGATCGTCAGCAATATTGCCATGCCGACGCCAAACGCCAGCGCCAGCAAGAGCGGAGTACCGCTGGCGATTGCCGCTGCGGTACCGACGGCAGTGACGCCGCCACGCCCCACCCAATTACCGGCGATCTGGCTGAGAATAAAACCGCCCAATAGCATCAATCCTAAAGTAAGCGGATGAAAACCAAGTACGGTAAATTCTTCCATACCTGCTTGGTTGCCTGTTTGCGCCCCATAGCGAGCGCTCGCTTTAGGTGGCGGCAACGCTTCTCCCTGGATCACGCCGCTGATTTTTTCTACGCCGACGGTAATGCCACCGGCAAAATCACCCTGGCTAAAGGCCGGCACGATGAATTCCCGGATAATGCGAAACGCGGTGACATCGGGCAACGCGCCTTCCAACCCGCGCCCGACTTCTATCCGCACTGTCCTGTCGTTTTTGGCGACCAGCAATAAAACGCCGTCATCGACGCCCTTGCGCCCCAACTTCCAGGCGTCGACCACGCGTATTCCGAATTGCTCTATGCTTTCATCGCCTGTGGTCGGCACAATCAGCACGGCCAACTGGCTACCCTTGGCTTGCTCCAGACTAGCCAATTGCGCTGTCAGGGCGGCAATTTGCTCCGCATTTAAGGTCTGGGTCAGATCGGTAATGCGCTGGCTCAACGATGGCACGGTGATGACGTCGGCCCGCGCACCGGCACTTACTGAGCAGGCTAAAACCAGCGCCAGCAAGCTCAACATCAGCTTTAGCCATGCCAATGCAGTCGTCGTAACAACGACTGGCCAAGCGGCGGACAGACGCATGCGCATTATTTTTTCTCAGTATTAAAATCAACCTTCGGTGCCGTCGAAATCGCCTTTTCGTTCTCTACGCTAAAGTTAGGTTTAACGTTAAGTCCGAATAGTTTGGCCGTCAGATTCGTCGGGAAAGAGCGCGCCGTCGTATTAAAGCTTTGCACTTCCTTGATGTAACGGTTACGCGATACCGTGATGCGGTTCTCTGTGCCTTCTAACTGCGCCGACAAATCGCGGAAATTTTCATTCGCTTTCAGGTCAGGATATTTTTCTGCCACCACCATCAGGCGCGACAACGCCGACGTCATGCCCGCCTGGGCTTCCTGAAATTTTTTCAAGGCCACTTCGTCTTTCGCCAGTTCCGGCGTCATTTGTATACTACCGACCTTGGCGCGCGCTTCGGTTACGCCCAGCAAGACCTCTTCTTCATGCTTGGCATAGCCCTTGACGACATTCACCAGATTCGGCACCAGATCAGCGCGACGCTGGTATTGATTCAAGACTTCTGACCAGGCGGCGGCAACTGACTCGTCCTGTGATTGCAAGGTGTTGTAGCCGCAACCTGAAAGTGCGGAACTGAGTATTGCGGCAAGCAAGGCAAGGCGGACAAGTTGTTTCATAAGGAGACTCCAATATAGAAAGACGAAAGTGAATTGCGAAAGATAATGAAGCTATTTAGCGCATTTTTTTTGACATGATTTTGGCATTAATCAAGATATGACCAAGACCTGAGCAGACTAGGCACTAAGCAGTTCAGCAGAAATCTTGATAACGACTTTTTTTATCTGCATGGGCAAACCCGCCGCGCGGCAAGGCCGGTGCAATTCGCCAGGGAAGAAAATCGCATACATGCCAGGTCGCATCAGCAACCGCGTCTCATGGGCTTGCTGGGCCACGAAGGCAATATCGCGTTCGGCCAGATGATCGGTAATCCTGGGTAAACTCGCATCGGCAGGCGCATAGCCGATTGCCTCTTCACCCTCTAACAGATATTGGATATCCAGATAGCGCGCATGAAACTCGGGCAGACCAGTGTCCCAGGCTTGCGTCAAAGGGTCTTGCACCAGTGCGAACATATTCTCGCCAGCTATAGGATATTTACCAGCCGCCATCTGGCTAAAATCGGTAGCGCGCAAATACGCTAAGCCTTTCTCCAACACGGCAGGCAATGTATGGGTGGCGTGCTGCAAATGACCAAGTAGCATAATAACTTTCAGTTAGTTCGCAAAACCAGGGCAGCGTTGCCCCAGCTTGTCATCAGTATCAATCAGAAAAGAGTGATACTGATGATGATAATAAGTAATTATAAGCAAAATAACATGGATGACGCATCGCGCCTGAATTTCTTTTTAACAGACAGGGATAAGGAAAACTATGAGGCTAGGCTAGCTCTGGAGCATGCCGTGCTTAATATCCTTGTTCAATCACCGCTTTTGATCGCCGTTTTTAATCGCCGAGATCAATCACGCAGGCCAATGCCAATCCGGCAGCTTGCTCATAATGGCTGTAGACGATGGCGCGCTGCGTTTGACTGGAAAAGCTACTTAGGATCTGCAACACGGCGCGTGTCGAGGTCAGATCAAGCGCGGCGAAAGGATCGTCGAGCAAAGTGAGCGCAGCACCTGAGGCGAATGCGGCAGCCAGCCAGACTTTGCGCTTGACGCCAGTGGACAGCATATACAGGGTCTTGCCCATATGCGGGCTCAGGCCCAATGCCACGATCAGTTCGGCCAGATAGACAGCATCAAACTGCGGATAGCGTGCCGCCACGCTGGCGAAATAGGCGTCCGGACTAAGCTGATCATGCGCCTCGGCCAGCGCCTGAGGATAGCCATAAAACACCTGTTGCCGGTAGCAAGCCGGCTGCTCTGCCAAAGCTATACCCTTGAGAATAAATTGCCCGCGCTGTGCCTCTAAGTCGCCAGCCAACAGACGTAGCAAGCTGCTTTTTCCGACGCCATCGCCGCCGCGTATCAGACTCACGCCAGCCGGAATGCGGGCTGAGAAATCCTTGAAAAGCGGGCGCTGCGGGTAAGCAAAATCTAGCTCACTGAGCTGCAAAATGAAAGCGGTGGAATGTTCGATGGCGCTGCCTCGGGGCGGTGATGATAGCGCCGCCATTGTAGAAACAGGCCGGGAGCTTTGTCAAAGCCTTTCGCCTATCGTCATGGATTGAATCGGCCAATATATACGACCAATAAAAACACTAAGGCCGGTAAACCAATAAGACCAATCCAATTAAGCGATTGCCATAACTGCTTGTATAATTTCGAAGAGTGCACAGCATTTAAAGGCAACTTCCTTTTTGCAATTAGTCAACCCCTCGTTTATTAATTAGGGAAAAACACGTAATTTTACAATGTTGATACAATAGTTCTTGCAGGCTATTGTATCCTCGTTAAATCTAGGGGGACTGCCCTTTGATGAAACAATCGTTTTTTACTCCAATTGAAAAAGGGCAACCCATGGATATCTTGCAAAGAAACAACGTTCGAGTATCTGGCAAAGGCTCTCAAGCAATCGTATTTGCCCACGGCTATGGTTGCGATCAGGCAATGTGGCGTAAAGTTAGCCCAAGCTTCGAGGATAACTTTAAAGTCATCCTTTTCGATTATGTCGGCGCTGGCCAATCAGATCTGGATTCCTATGATCCCGACAGATATTCGTCTTTGAGCGGGTATGCGCAAGACATTATTGAAATATGCGAAGCGCTCGATCTAAGCAAAGTTATTCTGGTTGGCCATTCTGTCAGCAGCATGATTTGCCTGCTTGCCGCGTCAAAAATACCACAGCGCATCGCACAATTAATCATGGTTTGTCCGTCACCGCGCTATTTAAATGATCCTCCAGACTATATTGGTGGCTTTGAAGCGGCAGACATTGAGGGTTTATTAGACATGATCTCCCGCAATCAGCCTGGCTGGGCCAATTATCTGGCTGGCGTCGTAGCAAAAAATCCAGATCAACCCGCGTTGGCACAAGAACTTGAGGCTAGTTTTTGCGCAATGGATCCGCCGATTGCCAAACGCTTTGCCGAGGCGACCTTCTTGGCCGACAACCGCGCAGATTTAAAAAATCTTGATAAACCTTGCTTACTCCTTCAGTGTCAGCATGATTCGGTTGCTCCGCTGGAAGTCGGAGAATATCTCAGCAAGCATTTATCCCAAAGTACGCTGGTACAGATGAAGGCAACCGGTCACTGTCCTCACATGAGCCATCCGAAAGAGACCATTGAGCTGATCACACAGTTCTTGGAAAATACGAATAACCCGCCCATCCTTTCATGAGCCTGTCAACTTTCAATGTCGAGGACGCCCCTTGCGGCATCTTTTCTTTCGACAGCAGTTTGCGATTGGTCGCGGCCAATCGAACGCTGGCATCGATGCTAGGCACGCCTCAGGAAGACTTACCCGGCAAGCATCTCGATGAGTTGCTGTCATCGGCAAACAAATTAATGTTTCACATGCAGGTGATGTCCATGCTGCATATTCATGGCCATGTCGAAGAAATTGCCATTAGTTTAGCGAATGAAAACGGGCAACAAATACCTGTACTGTTCAATGCAATAACGCACAATAAAATTGATGGTGCATTCACCGAGTGTGTAGTCATACGCGTCAATGAACGCCAACGTCTGGAAGATGAACTTTTTCGAATAAGAAAAGCAACGGAGCAAGTACCCGGGGCGATTTATCAATTTCTGTTATTTCCCGACGGAAGCTCTCGTTTCCCCTATGCCAGCGAGGGCATCCGCAGCATTTATGAATTAAGTCCGCTACAAGTTCAAAGAAATTCTGACTTGGCGTTAAAAAGAGTACACCCCGATGACCTCGATGCAATATCCAAAGGGATCACGGAGTCGGCAAAAAATTTGACGATATGGCATCAGCAATATCGCGTGATTTTACCAAAAGGCGGCATGCGCTGGCTTGAGGGCCATGCCACGCCAGAATCTCGTTCGGATGGCAGCATCTTATGGCATGGCTACACCAAAGACATCACAGAACGTAAGTCTCTGGAAATTGCTTTAGCCAATGAATTCGAGCGAACCAGGGTGACACTTAGCTCCATTGGTGATGCAGTTATCACGACCGATGAATTTGAAAAAATACAATATCTCAATCCTATTGCAGAAAAACTCACCGGCTGGAGGCTGGCCGATGCCATAGGTCTACCGGTAACCACTGTTTTCAACATTATCAATCAGCACAGCCGTCTCGCCGCAAAAAATCCGATTGCCCATTGCCTTCAAGAACGAGCCATTGTCGGGCTCGCCCGTGACACCGTATTGATCAGTAAAAACGGTAGCGAATACGCGGTGGAAGATTCTGCTGCACCGATTTTTACTTCCGGCGATGTCATTACGGGCGTCGTGATGGTATTTAGAGATGTCACCGGACAACGTATCTTAAGACAAGAAGTAGAACGAAGAGCTAGCCACGATCATCTAACCGGATTAGCGAACCGGGCCGAATTTGATCGATTGCTGCTGGAAATGTTTGAGTCGTCTATCGCCACAGGCACAAGCCATACCTTGTGTTGCATTGATCTGGACCAGTTCAAGATCGTCAACGATAGCTGCGGCCACGCCGCTGGCGATGCCCTGTTGAAGGAAGTAGCGGAGCTACTGCTAAAAAGTGTGAGGGCGAAAGACACGGTAGCACGTCTGGGCGGCGACGAGTTTGCTCTTTTACTGGAAGGCTGCGACATCACTGTTGCGCAACGGGTTGCCCAATCTGTATGCGATAAGGTCGGGCAAATCCGCTTCCAGCAAAATGGGAAATTTTTTCGCGTTGGCGCCAGCATTGGTGTCGCCCCGTTGGATGGGCGCTGGGCGACCGCGCAAGAAGCGCAGCAGGCTGCTGATGGCGCATGTTTTGCAGCCAAGGATGAGGGCCGGGGACGAGTCCATATTTACGAAGATCTGGATAAGGCAATACTGGCTCAACATGACCAAATGCAGTGGGCACCGCGCCTACAACAAGCCATCGATGAAGATCGCTTTGAGCTCTTTGCGCAACCTATCATACGACTAGACACAGGCGCAGCCAAAGGTTTGCATTTTGAGGCATTACTTCGATTGCGAGAATTCGATGGCACACTTGTACTTCCCGGTGCATTTATCCCCGCCGCTGAGCGCTACGGACTGGCGGAACAAGTCGATCGCTGGGTGGTGACTCATGTTTTTGAATGGATGAGAAGCCATCAAAATGAAATTTCTGAAATAGCAACTATTGCCGTGAACTTGTCCGGAAAAACAGTCTGCGACCGTGACTTCCATCGTTTCGTCATAGACGCACTTGAGCAGCATCAGATACCTGCGAATAAGATTTGTTTTGAAATCACCGAAACTGCTGCGATTGGGAATATAAATACGGCATTAGAGTTTTTCAACGTTTTGCACGATCGCGGCGCTCGAACCTCCCTCGACGATTTTGGCAGTGGAATGTCTTCCATGGCACATCTCAAACGATTACCAGTGGATTACTTAAAGATAGACGGGCAATTCGTCAAAGATATGGCAAGCGATGCGGTCGACTGCGCGATGGTAAGGAGTATCAATGAAATTGCCCACCTGACGGGTAAGCTCACGATAGCCGAATTTGTAGAAAATGCCGAAACGCTAAGCCTCCTTGGTGCACTCGGCGTAGATTTCGCTCAGGGCTATCATATCGCCAAGCCTATGCCAATTAATGACATTTTAGCCTGGCACTTCAGGTAAATTTCCTATCTCAAAGTAATATTCAGCCCTCCCCACCGCGCAGTATCCATGCGCCTTTGCGGGGCGATGCCGCCAGCAGGCGCATGGCGCTTGCGTGAGCGGCCATGCGCTTTTAAAAATTATAGGACTTACGCAAAACCGCCCCAGCGTCGTTGTATCCGCCTTGCCGTACTAAAGTACTGTCTTCGGCGGTACGCCTATCCAGAGCAATTTTGCGTACGTCCTAAGCTACAACACCTTCAGAAACGCCGTCAGATCGACGATCTCTTGCGGCGAAAAACCCTATGCCAAAACGCTTGTCGTAAAACTTTACCAGCACAGTCAGATCATTGACGGAGCCGTTGTGAAAATACGGTGAACGAGCTTCGAGCGCTCTCAGGCTAGGCACCTTGAAGCGCCCTATGTCTTTCCATTTACCGGTCAACATCGCACTGCCCGGATCAGAAGTCTGCACCACTTCACCTGTGGCGATATTTTTTAGCGTGTACAGCGGCATATCGGGAGTACGCAGACGGGCATCGGAAGTGCCGGTGTTAAACAGGCGCGGCACCGAACTACTGCCGACATTCGGCGTGTTGTGGCAACTGGTACAAGTGCCTCGTTGTAAAGGGCGGCGCAACTCATCATTAAAACCGCCGACGCCGCCGATATTGAACGGCTTGTTATTGAAAATCGCTTCTCCGCGCGCAATTGAGGCGCGTGCCAGATCGGTGCTACTCACTGGCGGCGAAGCCGGTGGTCTTGGCCGACCCGGGATAGCCGGAGGTGGCGGCGGACGCACGTCCAAGCCGCGCCAGGCTCCGAACAAGGAAAAGGCTGCGCGATTAAAAGCGGCACCTGTTTGATAGTCGCCCTCTTGCACATCGTTGATGCCGAAGTAAAAATTGTTTTGTGCCAAAGCCAGCGGCCCTCCCTTGCCGCCTGCGGCATTGAGGCTACCGGCAACTTTGCTGCTGATCTGCGCGGTGAATAAGGTTTTTTCAAAATCAACGATGGCGCGCTGTTCGGCTGCCGTCAAGCCTTGCGCGGCCTGGGCATGCCCGGTCACTGCGCTATTCGATTGATGCAGCAAGTCGACATCAACCGGCGCAAAGCACTTGGCTGGCCGGCTACCGATAATGCAGAGTTTGGATTGTGCGTCGCTCAAGGTTTCGCGCGCATCCCACATCACGGTGTTTTGAAATTTCAGGTTAGTGGTCGGCAAAGGCCGGCGAAATAGTGACAACTCCCGGGCACTGGCGTAGCCATACGGGTCCTCCACTTTTACCAGGGTAAATTCAGCCGCGGCAGGTATAGCCAAGCCGACCCGTATCAAGCCCCTGGACAGCAGCAGATTATAGGCGGCACGTTTTTGCTCCAGGCTGGTGATAGGGGCATTGGGCGAGTTGGCACCATCATTGAGCTTAAAAATAGGATCATTGCCATTGCTTTGCGTGAATCTCGCTTGTAACGCAGCAGGCGAGACGCTCCAACCCTGGCTCTCCTGATGACAACTGACGCAGGCGCGACCGTTACCAAAGGGCTTAAAAAATGGATTATTCGTGTCTATGCTACCGCCGCTACTAAAGCTCAGCGCGGCACCCTCACCGTTGGGTTGGGCAAGCGGCGCTGCAGCGTAAGCAGAATCTACTAGCGCACCGGCGAGCAATCCCATGATGGCAGGCAGCTTTACCATGTGCCTGTTACTTTTGCTGATGTTCATATTGCGTCTCCTTTGATCCCGGCTATGTTGCGGATAATGTTGTCTTGGCTGGCAAAGCACTTGCTTAAGCTAATCAATGCTGATCAATGCTGGTATCTGCTGGTATCTGCTGATATCTGCGGATTTCGGCTTAGTTCACGCACAGTGTGTACATAGTATTTTTTGCCCAAGAGAAACTTAAGCTGTAGCCAGAATAAGTGCCGAATGTGGAGAAAAAATGGAGACCATCACTTTTTATGAAGATTTTTTATATTTTTCAGCGATTTTCATATTTGCTTTGATTTTATTAAACAACAGACATCTCCATGCAAATGGCTATAGGGAAATCCATTATTACTTCATAATTGAGCGTCAATATGCTCGTACATCGTTTCACCGCTGACAACATCTCACCGATAAATATGAACGCGATTTGCACAGACATCCGCTGTCAGGAATTGCCCGGCTTATGCGACAAGGAGTCACCGTGCGTCTGACCATTGCCCGCAAAATCGCCCTTGCCATCATCGCCATTGTGATACTGAGCGTAGGCACCATGGCGTGGATCACCAGCCAGAACTTAAAAAGCGGCTTTATCGCCTATCTGAATCAGCTCGAATCTGAGCACTTACAAGAAATCAGTAAGCTGTTTGCCGAGGATTACCGCCGTCACGGCAATCTCGACCGGTTTGCCGATAACCGCCGCGCCATGCGCGATATGCTCGATGTCGCACGCGTAGGTTTCCCTGATAAGCAGGCCAACGCCGGACCAACCGCTGAGGCAAACGACGATGCGGATAAGCGCCCGCCGCGGCCGCCGCACCGGCCAAACCACCCCGATCGGCCAGATCACCCTGATCGCCCGCCACGCGAAGAGTTTCCTGCCCGTCGCCCGCCACCACCTGACCCCATGGGTTTTGGGCCACGTTTATCCCTCATCGATCAAGATGGCCGGATACTGGTAGGCCCGCGCGATACGCCGCCCGGCCAGCGCCAGCCCATCGTGGTAGATGGGCGTACCGTCGCCAGTTTAAGCCTGATGCCCTTGCGCCAACTATCCCATACCAGCGCCAGCGGCTTCGTACTGTCACAGACACGTCAGATACTCTGGCTGGCCGGTGGCCTGATCTTGCTGTCGGTATTACTCTCAATCTGGCTGACTCGTCATCTGCTGCTACCGGTGGCATCGCTGCGCAGCGTTACCAGACGCATCTCGCAAGGACAACTGGAAGCGCGCGCCGACATCGTCAATCAAGACGAGCTTGGCGAACTGGCAAGCCATGTCAATGCGATGGCGCTCACCCTGCAGCAAAACGAAGCGCAGCGCAGTAAGATGCTGGCGAATGTCTCGCACGAACTGCGCACGCCATTGACGGTGATGCGCGGCGAAATCGAGGCCCTGATCGATGGCATACGCCCAACCAGTCCAAGCGCTTTAAAGTCGCTGCATGAAGAAGTGCTGCATTTGAGTAAGCTGGTCGATGATATACATCAGGTCAATCTGGCGCATGCCGGTGAGTTGGCGTTTCAGTTACAAAGAATCGACTTGTGCACGCTCCTGAACGAGGTGCTGCAACGTTACCAGCCGCGCATACAGGCCGCCAATCTGACGGTAAGCAGCCAGATTCCGGCTGAGCCGCTGTACGTCAAGGCCGACGCCGACCGGCTGACTCAGGTATTTAGCAATTTATTTGAAAACAGCCTGCGTTACACCGATGCCGGTGGCCAGTTGCAATGCAGCCTCAGCCGTAACGGACCACTGCTAGAATTAAGTGTTGAAGATAGTGCTCCCGGCGTGCCAGACGGCACTCATGCCCGCCTGTTCGAGCGCCTGTATCGCGCCGATCAGGACCGTAGCCGTCAACGCGGCGGCAGCGGCCTGGGGCTATCGATTTGCAAGGCGCTGATAGAATCAAATCACGGCAAAATCGCCGCCCTGCCCTCCAGATTGGGTGGGATTAAGATTGTCATTCGGCTGCCGGCAGTAGCATAATCAGGCGATAGGCCACAATTGCCGTTTTTGCCTACAGCCTACTTGCTTCACTATTTTTTGCGAGCACCAACATGGACAACACCGGCACCCAAGCTAGCCGCATCCTGATTGTCGAGGACGATACCAAGATCGCCGCCTTGCTGGCCGATTATTTTGTCGCCAGCGGCTATCTGGTCGATTGTCTGGCCGATGGCATCAGCGCATTGGCGCAGATACGCGAGGCAGCGCCTGATCTGGTCTTGCTCGACCTGATGTTGCCCGGCCTTGATGGTCTGGAGCTCTGTAAGCAGGTCAGGACATTTAGCCAGTTGCCTATCATCATGCTAACCGCCAAAGTCGACGAGATTGATCGCTTACTTGGCCTGGAATCGGGTGCCGACGATTACGTCTGCAAACCCTTTAGTCCGCGTGAAGTAGTGGCGCGCGCCAAGGTGCATCTGCGCCGCCACAGTGGTAATGCCGGCAATGGCGGCATTCAGAATAATCCTGCAGCAATCACGCTAAGCCCCGCAGCCGCACCGCGCTTCGTGGTTGATCATGTGCAGATGCGTATCCTTATCGATGCCACCGCCCTGCCGCTGACGCCGGTCGAATTTCGTTTGCTGGGTGAGCTGATCAGTCATCCGGAGCGCGTTTACTCGCGCCAGCAACTTCTCGATTTCGCCCACGAAGATCAGCGCGACATCAATGACCGCACTATCGACTCTCACATCAAGAACATCCGCAAGAAAATCCTGAACCGCTTGCCCGGCGGCGATTACCTGCAATCAGTCTACGGCGTCGGCTATCGCTTTGAACTGCCGCCCTGAAACCCAAGCCCGCTCGCACCTGAATGCTAAGTTCCAGGTAAAAAAAACTGGCTGAATTTTCATTCAGCCAGCTTTTCATTCATGTCTGCAATAGGCGGCAATAGGTCGCAATAGGCTGCAATGCTTAGATTGCCTTCGCCTTATATTTTTTTCAACTCCATCTTGCCGATCTGATTGCGATGCACTTCATCCGGTCCGTCGGCCAGGCGCAAGGTACGCGCTTGTGCATATGCGTAAGCGAGACCAAAATCGTTAGAAACGCCGGCACCGCCATGCGCCTGTATTGCCCAATCAATCACGGTACAGGCCATGGTCGGCGCGGCAACCTTGATCATGGCGATTTCTTTGGCTGCAGCCTTATTGCCTACCGTGTCCATCATCTGCGCGGCATTCAGCACAAGAAAACGGGTCTGATCGATCAAGATACGTGCATTGGCGATACGCTCCAGCGTCACGCCTTGCTCTGCCACCGGCTTACCGAAAGCGACGCGGCTCAGCGAGCGCTTGCACATATCTTCCAGGGCTTTCTCGGCCAAACCGATCAGGCGCATGCAGTGATGGATACGGCCAGGGCCGAGACGCCCTTGGGCGATCTCAAAACCACGACCTTCACCAAGCAGAATATTCGAGACCGGCACCCGCACGTTATCAAACAGGACTTCGCCATGACCATGCGGCGCATCGTCATAGCCAAACACCGGCAAATGGCGCAGGATAGTCACGCCCTTAGTATCACGCGGCACGATGATCATCGACTGCTGATGATGACGGCTGACGTTGTCCGGATCGCTCTTGCCCATGAAAATAAACACCTTGCAACGCGGATCATTGGCGCCGGAAGACCACCATTTGCGGCCGTTGACGACATACTCATCACCATCACGCACAATCGAGGCTTCGATATTGGTAGCGTCCGATGAAGCCACATCAGGTTCTGTCATGGCAAAGCAGGAACGGATCTCACCATTTAGCAACGGTTTTAGCCATTGCTCCTGATGTTCCGGCGTGCCATAGCGGGCGAACACTTCCATATTTCCGGTATCCGGTGCCGAGCAGTTAAACACTTCGGCTGACCACAGCGAGCGCCCCATGATTTCGCACAGCGGTGCGTATTCCAGGTTAGTCAGGCCGGCACCGAGTTCGGATTCTGGCAAGAACAAATTCCATAGGTCGGCAGCACGTGCCTTGGCCTTGAGCTCTTCGACAATCTTGGTGGGAATCCAGGCGTCACCAGCCTTGCGGTTAGCTTCGATTTCGGCAAAAAACACCTGTTCATTCGGATAGACATGCTCCTCCATGAAAGCGATTAAACGCGCTCGCAAGGCTTGCACTTTAGGGCTGTACTGAAAATCCATGTAATGCTCCTGATGGGAAAATAATAAAGAGGAAGAGTAAGACTAAGGCTCTGGCTAAAATTCATACGTAAGTGATATGTTCCGGCTGATTGCTTAGCTCGAGATGCGAAAAATTATTCAGGTAGGCCAGTGCGATACGCGCCGGGCGTGCGGCCAATTCAGCAGACTCAGCCGACTCAGTCGACTCAGTCGCTTGCAGATGAAAACGCGTCACAGCGCTATTGACCAGCGACCAGTTCATTTCGGCAAAACGGCTGTCATCAAAGCCCAGCACGTGCTGACACAGTGCCGAGATGGTGCCGCCCGAAGTAAAGATGACGATATTTTTTGCCGCTTCCGGGAGCCTGATCTGGCGCTCTAACGCTGCCACACAACGCGCGCGGAAAGACGGCCAGGTTTCAGAATACTCGGCATCATAATCACCCGACATCCAGCGTGTAATCGCCCCGGCAAATATCGCCTGGAACGCCTGTTTGCCGTTGGGCGTAGTCATCAGGAAACGCTTCACCTCGGCCGGGTCGTCAAACGCAGGTACATGCCTGGCCAGCACTTCATGATGGTTATATTCGTTAAAACCGGCATCACAGTGCCATGCATCGGTCAGTAACTGCTGTTCACTGACGCCTTGCATTTGCGCCATACAGGCGCGCGCGGTTTGCAGATGGCGTTGCATACTCCCGGTGACCACGCGCGAGACTGACAAATCGCGGGCAGCCCACCAACGCCCCAGATGTCTGGCCTGCTCACCGCCCAGTTCCGACAACTGATCGTAATTCTGACTACCGAAGGAAGCCTGACCGTGCCGTACCAGATAAATTTGCGCCATCCTGTTCGCTCCTGAAATTGATTAATGAACTAAGTGTAAAGTGCAGTCTATAATTGATCAAATGAATAGTTATTATCAATCTCAATTAATTTCATGCATATATCAAAAATTGACCTGAATCTGTTCACGGTGTTTGAGACGATCTACAGCGAAGGCAGCGTCACCCGTGCCAGCCAAAAACTGCATCTAACCCAGCCCGCCATCAGTCATGCCCTGGCACGACTACGCCTGATCTTTGACGATCCTTTATTCGTCCGCCAAGGCCATGCCATGGTTTCTACGCCGCTTGCCCGCAATATCATAGAACCGGTCAGACTAGCCTTGCGCGGCTTGGAGGTAACGCTGACCGATGCCGGAAAATTTGATGCAGCTTCAGCCTCCAACCAGTTCAATCTGGCCTTACGCGACGTACTGGAATCTACCGTGCTGCCGCCGCTGATGCAAAATATCTGTAGCCAAGCCCCGTTGGTCAACCTGGCGGCGATACAGGTGGAAAGACGCGAATTGCTCAGCGAACTGGCGGCCGGCACACTTGATCTGGCAATCGATATGCTATTGCCACTGCCGAACGAAATCCGCCGTCAAAAAATCGTCCAGGACGACACGGTAGTGCTGGCACGTCAGGGACATCCCATCATCAAGGGCAAACTGGATCTGGAAAGCTATCTGAACGCCGAACACGTATTGGCCAGTTCAAGGCGCAAGGGTATGGGATTGGAGGATTTTGAATTGAGCCGACTTGGTCTCCAGCGCCGCATACGCCTGCGTTGCCAGCATTATTTTGCCGCTTGCCGGGTAGTTAGCCAAACCGATATGTTATTGACTATGCCGGAAGGCTATGCACGTATCGCCAATGAGCAGTTCGGCAATCAGATCCTGCCCTTGCCGCTACCCATGCCATCCTGGGACGTATATTTGTACTGGCATCAGAATGTGGAGAATGATCCGGCCAACCGCTGGCTACGTCAGCAAGTGATACAGGCGTTCTCGACCAGCAAGTGATTATTTTTTTAGCCGGCTTATCGGCGTACTTGTCGGCGGGATCGGGCAACAGGCAGGCATCGATGATTTGCAGATCATTATCTTTGGCAAAACTTAAGACAAAATGATAAGCCAGCGGCTCAATCTCGCGTATCGCCTCATCGACGACTACCGAACGCACCCCGTTCAACAGGATAGGACGCACATACGGTGAGTACAACAGATGCGCATTTCTGCCGGCATCAGGGCGAAAACAAGACATGGCACCGCACAGGCGCTCAGCCCAGTCGCTGGGGCGAAACTGTTTGCCATCACTGGTCAGGCCGTGAATGAAAAACTCGCGCTTAGGTATTGAATTGTTTTTGATGGAATCTCGCGCTTAGGTATTGAATTGTTTTTGATGGACTTGATTCAAAATATGATCGGCGTGCGCTAACTTCAGGAAAAGACTAACTTGGCATCTCATTATGGTCATGGACGAGCACCGCTTGCAAACCTTGCGCCAGAGGCACACCCAAGCCAAATGCTCGCCGCACAATTGCGTATGCACCATCGCTGCCCAACTTTTAAGCGAGAGTCGCGCCGGCCAGACCGAGAGTATTTGTTCGGCTCTCAGGTTGGCGCTAGCAGCGAGGCCAAAACTCACCACCCGCCCCGCACAAAACTCAGATCGGCATTCAAGACCGCGATCCCTTGCGGACCTAGTGCGCGTATCAACTTACTCTTCTCTAAAGCGATCGCCTCGCGGGTTTTGAATGCGGAAATATGGTCAAAACCGATATTCGTCACGACACCCACCGTAGGCTGCACCAAGGATAAGGGCAGATCCATTTCACGCGGTCTATGCCCAGAAATTTCAACCACACAAAAAGCATCACGGCGACTAGTTCCCAAGATAGTCAGCGGGGTATATTCAGAAGTATTGAGCGTCCCTTTGGTCTGATTACCGTCGGAAAAATGAGCACTCAGGATGCCTGCGATCAAGTCCTTGGTAGTGGTTTTTCCGGCGCTACCGGTAATGCCGATAAAAATGGTGTTTTTAAGCTGCTTGCGATGCCAACGCGTCAGACTGTGCAAGCCATACTCATACACCGATCGCGCGCGCCAGCCCAGCGCCTGTTGCACCCGCTTTAGGCTAGTCAGGAGTAGCGTTTTAGCTGAGCTGGCAAGAACTTGCGGCATGCGCATCCCCGTTTTTTGTTTTAGATTGAGCCGCATTCAGATTGCGTATCAACTCTAGCACCCGCTGTACGGCTACTGCCTGTGCTGTCAGTATTTGCGCTTGTTGCGCTGGCGAAAACGGTGTCAGTACGTAATCGGCCAGCGGCATATTTTGATCGCGCTGTCCTACTCCAATTTTCACTCTTAAAAAATGATCGTCCTGAAAACTCTGCAAGATAGAGCGCACGCCGCGATGACCGCCGTCACCACCGCGTAGCTTAGCCTTCACTTCGGCAAAAGGCAGCGCCAAATCATCGTGCACGATGATGCTATGCGCAACGCTGAAATCACTGCCGGTGCTCCAAGCGCGCAGTAAGGGACCTACTTCATTCATAGGACAAGCAAGTTTGATCAAGCGCACCGGTCGGCCTAGTAGCTCACCATTCGCAATCAGGGTCTGGGCGTATCCGACTTGCCATTCCCAGCCATGCTGCTGCGCCATCAACTCTAACGTGCGATATCCGACATTGTGTGGCGTATCAGCCAAATGCGGCTGCGGATTTCCTAAACCTATGACGCTGACTGTCTGCATATCAGTCTTGTAGCGAAGCGGCTGCACATGCTTGGAAACACTGTCATTGACGGCGACAGGCTTGCTCTCAAAAGCGGCCTTTGGCCCCGACGCCACATGCAAATATTGACAGCTTAAACATGAGCGCATCAACCCGCAATCAGCGCGCCAGCATTGCAAATCACCTTGCAAGGCGATCAGCAGTCTTTGCAGGTGATCGGCTTTATGCGAGCCCTTCAGTAATACCAGATCCCCCGCTTTTAAGTAGCAGCTCAAAAAACTCGCAGCATCACGTATAGAGGGGAACGCAAACAAGGCGTCGTCGACACTACGCTTGGCGCGCAAGGCGGCCGAGGCGCGCGGACCGATAAACAGTACGCAAGCGGCAATCGCCAAGGCGGCTTTGGCAATGTCCACATAGCGCTTGCTAGAATCGCCGGTGTAATCAGAAATCGTGCCTATCACAATAATCTTGCGGTGCGCAATTGCGGCATGCATGAATTCAAAAGCCGGCGCGACAGTAGAAAGTGGCGCCTTCCAATCATCGCGGATGAAATCTATGCCCTTGATCTGTAGCGGTGCCATCCGTCCCTCGAAGGGCTCGGTCGCCGCCAATGCCTGAGTCATCCGGCTAACACGGTGGGAGCCCAATGGCTACCGCACAGCTGGGTGTTAACCTGCACGCTTTGCTCCTCCCAAGTCGTGCTGCCTCAGCTCTGAGCATGGCATGCTCACTCAGGCCAAAACTCAGTACGCGTCCAGAAAATTGGCTGCGCATGGCCCAGACCAAAGGGTCATCGGCGTTTAAGATGGCCACGCCATCGGCTGGCAAGGCACGGATTAATCTGGCAATGATGATCAGAGCCAATATTTGCCTGGGCCAGTGGTAAATCCAGCCCACCTGTCGGCATGAGCAGAGATCTCCATGACACAATAGGCATCGCGCTTTCGGGTCGCCAACAAGACCACACCAGTGTCCTCAGTAATGGGCCTGCCTGTAATTGAATCTTTGGTTCAGACCGACGTATAAACACAGTTTGCAATGCCAGTAGTACGCGGTGTCGCTTCCCGCAAAATCCTGGCATTCCTTGACTCTCGAGTTCCAGGCTATCCACATCTACCGCACTGGCGTCAGCACTGAGCACCATCGCCTTGGTTTCAGGCTCACCGAGACGTACACCTAGTGCGCCACCGCTCTCGCCGGCCGCGAGGATAATACCGACCAGCTCATTGGGCCAGCGATCGGCATAATTACGCCATGAATAAACCGCATCCTCAAAATTGCCGACCACGGCAAATGCAACGGCAGTCAGGCGTGCCGGGATCCAGTCTATCCAATAAAATATTTTTTTGTCGCATAGGCGCCGAACGCCTCATTGCGCATATGCTCAGGCTCATTCCATTCCCTGGAGAGGAATTCGGCCACACGATACATCACGGCGCAAGCCGGTCCGACTGGCATCAGGAACCAAAAAAATACACCGAACACATTACGATGCGAACCGACCAGTGCGCGCTCAACGGTTAAACGGGAAATCTCAGTTACGTCCATCCCACTGGTATCAAGATTCGTCCATTCCGCCAAAAATGCGCGGGCTGCCGCCTCATCACCGGCGCTCAGCGCCTGCTGTATAGAAGTAAAGTAATGACTGTAGCGACGAAATCCCAGCGTCAGATAGACGATCAGGACATTCCAGACCAGTGCCGCTATCGGGTTAATCCGCAGGCATACCCAGTAAATCAGTGCGGTAGGAACCGTCAATGCAAGAACCAGTATCCACCATCCCATACGGCCGTCAGATTCTTTGCCGGCATTGCACCAGCCTTCAATCTTTGCCGCAAAATTCTGGATCAGCAAGTACATCGGGTTATCAACCCGCAAAGGCTTTAATTGTTCAATCAGCAGAGCACAGAGTATGGAGATAAATGTCATGATGTCGTCGTGGTATTCAATCGTTGCCAGCTTGAAAAGGTTTTTCTTCTGCGACAAGTGTAAACTGATTTGCACAGATTATGAAGCCTGTTCGTCAAGAGTTACAAAGCGCAGCGGCCAAAGCCCGGCAATCAGGCCCGCAGAAGATGAAAAAGATTACGTAACATGCCTGCCGTAGCACCCCAGATAAAGTGCTGCTGATAAGGCATGGAATAAAAAATGCGTTGGTCGAATTCATTTAACCGAAGAACCCGGCGCTGATGATTTTGCCCGTCCATCAAAAAGGACAGCGGCACTTCAAATATGGAAGCGACTTCCAGCGGATCAGTTTGCAGCTCAAACGGTGGTTGGATCAGTGACACTACCGGGGTAATCTCGTAGCCTGTTGCGGTGCGGTATTGTGGCAACACTCCCAGCACGTCGACATGGCGACTATCTAAACCTATCTCTTCACGAGTCTCGCGTAAGGCAGTTTCGACCAGGGAGCGATCGGCATCTTCCACCCGTCCGCCAGGAAAACTGATCTGACCTGCATGATGCTGTAAATTCGCCGAACGCTGCGTCAGCAATAGAGTAAGGCCTTGCTCACGCATGACCAGAGGAATCAATACCGAAGCCGGTTTAAATGCCAGCGATTTGGCAGCAAGATACTCATCAGTGGTTTCTGGCACCCAAAGTGGCGGCTGCTTAAAACACTGTCGCAAACCGTCAGCAGACAAGCGGGAGGCAGGCACTGCAGCCTCACTCGCTATCGAATCGATAGGCAATTGTTCCGGATCAAACAGCAACTTCACTTAAGCCCCCCTGCTTCGTACCATGAAAATAAAAAAGGGACGCCATTGGCATCCCTTTTTCCAACAACCCAAGCAAATATTACTATGCTTTTGGCGCTGCTGTTTTGCGGGTTGGCAATTTCTCTTTAATACGAGCAGATTTGCCTGAACGTTCACGCAAGTAGTACAACTTAGCGCGACGAACGTCACCGCGACGCTTAACTTCGATCGAAGCGATCAGCGGAGAGTACAATTGGAATGTACGCTCAACGCCTTCACCAGATGAAACTTTACGAACGATGAAGTTTGAATTCAAACCACGGTTACGACGGGAAATCACAACGCCTTCGTAAGCCTGGGTACGCTTGCGAGTACCTTCAACTACGTTAACGCCAACGATAACTGTGTCGCCAGGTGCGAAATCAGGGATGTTTTTGTTGAGGCGAGCAATTTCTTCCGCCTCTAATATTTGGATCAAATCCATTTTTATTACTCCGAATACCATCTTGCTGACGCCAATACGAGCTAGCTCAGTAGAGGATGGGGGTTAACATGCGAACCGAAGTTCACTCTTTTTTCATCACAGCCTAAGCCCTGACGATTACTACAAACTACTTAAAAACTTTTCATCTGCCTTACTTAGCAAACCTGCCGCACGTGCCTGATGAATCAGATCCGGGCGTTTTTGCTGACTTGCCTGAAGAGAACGCTGGCGCCGCCATTTTTCAATTTCGGCATGATTCCCTCCCATTAAGACAGCAGGTACACTTAACTCTTCAAAGACTTCCGGACGGGTGTAATGCGGACAGTCCAACAGACCATTCACAAAACTATCCTGTATCGCCGAGGCATCATCATGCAATACACCAGGTAACTGGCGTATCACTGAATCCATCAAGGCCATCGCAGGTAACTCGCCACCAGACAAAACGAAATCGCCTAAGCTAATCTCTTCATCGACATAGTGATCGAGTAAACGCTGATCTACCGCTTCGTAACGTCCGCACAGTAAAACAATGCCCGATTGTTGCGACAAATCCATCACACGTGCATGTGTCAGAGCGCTACCTTGCGGCGACAGATAAATCACACGCGGCGGAGTTTCCCCCAACTGCGCCTGCCTCTCTTTTGCCGCGAAAATAGCTGATTGCAAGGGCTTACCCAACATCACCATGCCAGGACCACCGCCATAAGGCCGGTCGTCCACGGTACGATGCCTGTCAGTCGTAAAATCACGAGGATTCCACAAGGCTAACTCACATTTTTTTTGCTCGAACGCACGCCGCGTTATGCCAGACTGAGTCAGGGCAGTGAACATTTCCGGGAACAGTGTTATGACATCAAACTGCATAGCTTTCTGATCTCATAAAACATACTCCTTGAATCGATTCACTAATAATCCAAACCCCAGTCAACAGTGACCTTACGCGCTGCCTGATCAACTTCCTTGACAAAATTATCAACAAAGGGAATCAGACGTTCGTGCTTCGCCAGTTCACTCTCGGGAACCTCAGCTTGCGCGACACGTAAAATAGGATGCGCACCGTTGTCCATCAAATCGCGAACCACACCCAGACTTTCGCCCTGCAGATTCTCAACTGACAGACCAATCAAATCTAACCAATAGAACTCACCCTCCGGCAAAACCGGAAAATGACTACGGGATATCTTGACCGTTGTACCTTTCAGAGCTTCAGCAGCATTTCTATCTGCAACGCCACTCAATCTTGCCACCACATCTTCACCGTGAATTTTACATTCAAGGCGCTGGACATCGCGCAATTGAGCTTGCTGCGGACTCTCAAGCCACCAAGTCTTAGCAGATAACACTGCGTCTGCGGTGGATGAATAAGGTCTGACCTTTACCCAACCTTGAAGACCAAATGCCCCCGAGATATAGCCAACTAAGACTAAATCTTCAGGAGCACCTGCACTTCCCGTAGCGCTAGCTAATCCTCCAGCCAACATCACAGACAAGCTATTAAGCCGCTGCTTTGTTAGACTGAGCAACCAAACGAGCAACAGCCGGCGACAATTGTGCGCCTACGCCTTGCCAGTATGCCAGGCGATCAGCTGCGACACGAACTGTCTCAGCATTGCCAGTTGCTACCGGATTGTAAAAACCGATACGTTCAATAAAACGACCATCGCGACGATTACGGGAATCAGTTGCAACGATATTGTAAAAAGGGCGCTTTTTTGCACCACCACGAGCCAAACGAATAACGACCATAATATTTCCAAAAAATGTCTAAAGACGGAAAAAGCCGTAAATTATAACGTGCACATCTCCACAACTGCAAGAACTATCATCAAGCATCGTCTCCGATTCAAGACATATTCACCAAATCCGTTCCTGCAAGCAACACATACGCAACAAAACCATCCCCATCGAGAGGCAAAAGCGGAGAAACCACAAATTCCGGCTCTTGTGATCCCAGGAAAAAACAAGCGTATATGCATCCACGCCACACACCTCACATGCCACTTATCCGATACACAAATAATCTCACGGCAAATCCGATAGAATCCAGCACTGGCAACAATACACACTAGCATCCGAACTTTTGACAAACCCCATTTCAACCTAAGCATCTCAATGCAAAAACATAAAAATAAGGCAATCACCTCACTTCTGGCCTCGACACTGGGAAGCATAGGCATACATCGCTTTTACCTTGCGGGCAGCCGCGACAAATGGGGTTGGCTACATGCGGCCAGCCTCCCCCTGTCACTGGCATTGAGTAAGCACTTCTTTAACTTGCCACTACTGGCAACCATGAGCCCATTCGTATTATCATTTTTAGCCAGCTTGCTGGAAGCATTGGTACTAGGACTGATAGCCGATGAAAAGTGGGATGCCAAATACAACCAAAAATCCGGTCAGCACAGCGACACAGGCTGGCTGCTGGCAGTTAGTTTGGTATTGACCATGGGAATCGGCGCAATGGCACTGATCGCGGTTCTGGCCCGCGGCTTCGACCTTTTATACACGGGCGGAGCTTACGGCTAAACTAAGCTAAGCCAGGCTGCGTTGAGCAAACCATAGTTGAACTATCAATCAGGCAACTCCCTCATAAAAAAACGGCGCAAGAGTCAGTGACCCTTGCGCCGTTTTTTATTTTCTGAGGATTAGAATCAGAATTGATCTTCGCTCATTGCCAACACTCCGGCGCTACCATCAATGATGGATGAACGCAAACCGTGTGCAGCCGACAATAAATGATCACCGAAGAAGCGCGCAGTGGTGATCTTTGCCTTGTAGAAACCAGCATCACCGTCATCAGCCTGCAACTTCTGTTCCGCGATCAAGGCGGCACGCGCCATCTGCCAACCACCCAACACCAAACCAGCCAACTTCAGGTAAGGCACACTACCGGCAAACACCGCTTTAATATCCACCTTGAAGTTAGCGACAACAAAATTCACCACATCTTCCAAAGCAACGGAACCGGCCGCCAACTGACGTCCGATCGCCTGCAGATCCGCCGATGAGCTATTCGCCAACTCCGCCTCAGTGGCACGCACCTGAGCGATCAGCAATTTTGCAGTGGCGCCAGCATCACGCGCAGTCTTACGACCAACCAGATCATTGGCCTGAATGGCGGTAGTTCCTTCGTAAATTGTCAGAATTTTAGCGTCACGATAATGCTGGGCGGCACCAGTCTCCTCAATGAAACCCATACCGCCATGCACCTGCACGCCGGTAGAAGTTACATCCAGCGACATTTCTGTTGACCAGCCTTTAACGATAGGCACCAGATATTCATAGCTAGCCTGGCTGAGCTTGCGAGTTGCCTCGTCAGCATGATGGTGCGCAGTATCACTCAGTCCGGCAGCGACATACGCCAAGGCGCGCGCGCCTTCGATCTGGGCACGCATGGACATCAGCATACGGCGCACATCAGGATGATGAATGATAGTCACAGGACCGGCGGAGCCACTCAAGTCACGCGATTGCACGCGATCCTTGGCGTAACTGACCGCCTTCTGATAAGCACGCTCGGCAACGCCGATACCTTGCAAGCCCACGCCAAAACGCGCCGCGTTCATCATGATGAACATGTATTCCAGCCCGCGGTTTTCCTGGCCGACCAAAGTACCGATGGCGCCGCCATTATCGCCAAATTGCAAAACGGCAGTCGGACTCGCCTTGATACCCAGCTTATGCTCGATAGAAACGCAATGGACGTCATTGCGCTCACCCAGTGAACCATCGGCATTGACCAAAAATTTAGGAACGATGAACAGGGAAATACCCTTCACGCCTTCCGGTGCGTCAGGCGTGCGCGCCAACACCAGATGGACGATATTTTCCGTCATATCGTGTTCACCGTAGGTAATGAAAATCTTGGTGCCGAAGACCTTGTAAGTCCCATCATCCTGAGGCACGGCACGGCTACGCACCATCGCCAGATCAGAACCAGCCTGTGGCTCGGTCAGATTCATACTACCAGTCCACTGACCGGAAATCAGTTTTTCCAGATAAACTTGTTTTTGCGCATCACCGCCTGCTGTCAACAAGGCTTCAATCGCACCATCACTCAATAACGGGCACAAGGCGAAAGAGACATTGGCCGAGTTCAACATTTCAATACATGGCGTAGCCACCAGCTTAGGCAAGCCCTGACCACCGAATTCGGTAGGATGCTGCACACCCTGCCAACCGGCTTCCGCAAACATCTTGAAGGCTTCCTTAAAGCCCTTGGTAGTAAATACCTGGCCGTCTTTCCAGTGACTTGGAGCTTGATCGCCAGCCCAGTTCAGCGGCGCAACAACTTCACCGGTAAATTTTGCATTTTCTTCCAGCACCGCTTCCACGGTTTCCGGGGTAGCATCTTCACAACCTGGCAATGCATTGACTGCAGCCAGACCTGCCAACTCGTTAATGACAAACAACATGTCTTTCAAAGGCGCGACGTAGCTCATTCTTAACTCCAAAAAATAAAGGACAGGATCAACAGGATCATGCCAGAACCGCAGAATTAACTCTGTCAGTCACACGACAAACCTGCCTATCCCGTCCCATTTACATCTTAAGTGTCACAAAGCAGATGCATACATCCGCCCTGCATTCGATTAACCCAGCTCAGCTATCAGTTGCGGCACGATGTCAAACAGATCGCCGACGATGCCATAATCAGCAACCGAGAAGATCGGCGCTTCAGGATCTTTATTGATGGCGACGATAGTCTTTGAATCTTTCATACCCGCCAGATGCTGAATCGCGCCTGAAATACCAACAGCGATATACAGCTGAGGAGCAACGATCTTACCGGTTTGACCAACTTGCCAGTCATTTGGCACATAGCCGGCATCGACCGCAGCACGGGATGCACCCATAGCCGCACCGAGCTTATCAGCCAAAGGCTCAAGCAATTTGAACGCCTCGCCCGAACCCATACCACGGCCACCGGAAACGATGACTTTAGCGGCCGTCAATTCAGGACGATCCGATTTGGCCACTTCACGCGAGATAAACGCAGACTTACCGATATCAGCAACCGCAGCAATGCTTTCAACCGCAGCGGAACCACCAGTTGCGGCAGCATCAAAGCCGGTGCTACGCACGGTAATGACTTTTACCGCATCAGTAGACTGAACGGTAGCGATAGCATTACCGGCGTAGATAGGACGTTCAAACGTGTCAGGGGAATCAACTTTTGTGATTTCCGAAATTTGTGTGAGACGTCAAGTTTGGCCGCAACGCGTGGCAAAATGTTTTTGCCGTAGGCGGTTGCCGGAGCCAGAATGTGGCTGTAGGCAGCAGCAATTGCCAGGACTTGTTCAGCGACATTTTCCGCCAGACCTTCAGCGAAATAAGCAGCTTCAGCCAACAAAACCTTGCTGACGCCAGCAACCTGGGATGCCGCTTGCGCAGCAGCGGCAGCATTGTGGCCGGCTACCAGTACATGAACATCACCACCGCATTTAACTGCAGCAGTAATGGTGTTGAGAGTGCTGCCTTTGAGGCTAGCGTTGTCGTGTTCAGCGATGACGAGTGTAGTCATGATGTTTTCCACTTAGTCGGCAAAAGAATCTATATCTTCCACCGGGATTATTCTTAAAATTTTACCTGGGCCTAAAGACCGACGAATTAAGCGATGACTTTGGCTTCGCCGCGCAATTTCGCAACCAGCGTCGCCACGTCAGGCACCTTGATACCGGCAGAGCGCTTGGCAGGCTCAACCACTTTCAGAGTCTTCACGCGGGAAGCGACATCCACACCCAGATCAGCAGGCTTGACGTTGTCAAGTTGCTTTTTCTTGGCCTTCATGATGTTAGGCAAAGTCACATAACGTGGCTCATTCAAACGCAGATCGGTAGTGATGATCGCTGGCAATGTCAAACTCAAGGTTTCCAGACCACCGTCAACTTCACGGGTGACGATAGCTTTGCCATCGGCAATGCTTACTTTCGACGCGAACGTCGCTTGTGGCCAGCCCAGCAAGGCTGCCAGCATTTGACCAGTCTGGTTGCAATCATCATCAATTGCCTGCTTACCCAGAATAATCAGTTGCGGTTGCTCTTTATCAGCCAAGGCCTTGAGCAATTTTGCCACTGCCAGTGGTTGCAATTCGACATCTGTCTCTACCAGAATACCGCGGTCGGCACCGATTGCCATCGCAGTGCGCAGCGTTTCCTGGCATTGTGCGACGCCGCAAGATACGGCAACTACTTCAGTCACTACACCAGCCTCTTTCAGACGGGTAGCTTCTTCGATAGCGATTTCATCGAAAGGGTTCATCGACATTTTGACGTTGGCGATATCAACGCCAGTGCCATCGGATTTCACGCGGACTTTGACGTTATAGTCGACCACACGTTTGACTGGTACCAGGACTTTCATAATTAGGCCTTTACTGAGCGATTATTTAAACTGAGATGATGATGCAAACCGATACATATAATTACTAATGCTGCTGATGTTGCTAAAACCACTAATTGACGTAAACGTAAACCAGTCGATTATAAAACGAAATAGACACTCATCGCACAATTTAGCACGATCGTTCGTTTAGTGCCATATTGATAGTAGAGCACCATACCTAATACGAGCAGTGCTGAGACGCCATCATGCGGCACTCATTACGTTCCGCCCAAAAAAAAACCCTCAAAGATCCTTTGAGGGTTTTTTAACTAAAGTAACAAGGCTTGAACACAACTGCGGAGCAGAACTGACTCACTACTAATGTCCTTTTACTTGAGCTTATTTGCGCTTAATAAAATACTCGAATTCTTTGCTGTTTTCTAAATGCGATAGCAATTCGTTCCCTGTTTGTTTAGAAAATGCCTTGAAATCACGGACAGAACCTGGATCAGTGGCGACCACGCGCAACACTTCACCGGTGATCATGTCAGCGAGCGCCTTCTTCGTTTTTAAAATCGGAAGAGGACAATTAAGACCACGTGCGTCCAACTCTTTATTGAATTGCATGATTTTTCCAGTAATGAGAAAAATAGGAGAAACAAATTTCGAAAACAACTATGACTAATTCTACCGGAAAAAATCACTGGCATGGTGCGTCGCAACAAAATTAAAATATAGGCGTAATTTATTGGCAATACATTTGCACTAAGTTAGTGAAAATCATGATTTTTTGTTGTATTTGCGCTCACAATAATGAATAAAACCATCATTTATCATGCCCCCCCCTCCTAGCTAATCACGTTGCCCATCGTCTCGAAAAAAATGGGAAATTGCAAGGTTCGTCAAGATTATCTGGCAAGTTGCGTTCTCAGGCTGGCATGTATGAAGAAAAAATCGCCATTACATAAAATGCAATGGCGATTAAGTCAACATCTACGGGAGGATTTACGTAACCGACTATGCTCCACTCTCCCCCATAAAAATGTTGTTAATTACAGACGCCCACCCAACAAAGCTCACCCGGACAAAAGGGCTGAGCTGCTGATGCGTAGCGTAATTGCTTACAGACGTTGGGTCAGCCAGTCGGCAACATCACCCAGCGCTTTTGCCAGATTAGTCGGATCAGTACCGCCAGCCTGTGCCATATCCGGACGACCGCCGCCCTTACCGCCGACCTGCTGGGCGACAAAATTGACCAGATCACCGGCTTTAACTTTAGAAGTACAGTCAGCGCTCACGCCGGCCACCAGACTAACTTTGCCGTCTTGCACCGACGCCAACACGATCACCGCACTCTTGAGCTGATCTTTCAGCCTGAGCACGGTATCGCGCAAGGCGGTACCATCAACATCATCCAGGCTTGCCGCCAGCACTTTAACGCCTTTGATATCAAGCGCACGCGCCACCAGAGCGTCGCCCTGATTGCCTGCCAATTTAGATTTCAGGGCCGCCACTTCTTTTTCCAGCGATTTCATGCTTTCCAGCGATTGCAAGATGCGCGCAGCCAGATCTTCCGGTTGCGCCTTAAGTACCGCAGCCGCTTCCTTGACACTACGGTCGAGGTCTTGCACCAGGCTCAACGCCACTTCACCGGTTACCGCCTCGATACGACGGATACCAGCGGCAATACCGCCTTCAGCCACGATCTTGAACAAGCCGATGTCGCCGGTGCGGGAGACATGGGTACCGCCGCACAATTCACGCGAACTACCAATATCAAGGACACGGACTTCATCGCCGTATTTTTCACCGAACAAGGCCATCGCGCCATGCTTGACCGCGTCATCAAACGACATGACCTGCGCTTGTGCCGCTGCGTTCGCCAAGATCTCACGATTGACGATAAGTTCCACCTGACGGATTTCATCATTGCTGACAGGTGCATTATGGCTAAAGTCAAAACGGGTTTTATCGGCGTCGACCAAAGAGCCTTTTTGCGCCACATGCGCCCCCAGGACTTCACGCAAAGCCTTGTGCATCAGATGGGTCGCTGAGTGATTACGCACGGTTTGCGCACGCACCGCAGTTGCTACCTGAGCGGTAATGCTTTGACCAACGGCGATCACACCCAGACTCAGGACACCATGATGGCCGAACACGTCAGCTTGAATTTTTTGCGTATCGGCTACCTCAAACGAGACATGGTCGCTGGTCTGCAACACACCGGAATCGCCGCACTGTCCGCCGGATTCAGCATAAAACGGGGTCACGTCCAGCACCACGATCGCTTGCTGACCGGCATGTATCTGCTGCACCGCCGTCCCATCGACATACAGGGCGATGACTTTACTTTCGTGATTGAGTTGCTCGTAACCGATGAACTTGGTCTTGTCGCCGTTATACTCAATCGCCGCAGCCATCTTGAATTTACCCGCCGCACGTGCGGTCTGCTTCTGATGCGCCATCGCTGCATCAAAGCCCGCTTCATCCAGCACCACATTGCGTTCGCGGCAAATGTCCGCCGTCAGATCTAATGGAAAACCATAGGTATCGTACAAAGAGAATGCGGTATTGCCGTCAAGATTTTTACCGTCTTTGGCCAAGGCCGCTTCCAGTATTTTCATGCCGTGTTCCAGCGTTTCACCGAAACGCTCTTCTTCTTGCTTAAGGACCTGCGCCACGCGCTCGCCGGCCTCAGCCAGTTCAGGATAGGCAGCGCCCATTTCCTGCACCAGATCAGCTACCAGCTTATAGAAAAACGGTTTGGTCTGGCCCAGTTTATGTCCGTGACGTAAAGCGCGGCGGGTAATGCGGCGCAGCACATAGCCACGGCCTTCATTGCCCGGAATGATGCCGTCAACGATCAGGAAACTGGCGCAACGGATGTGATCAGCGATCACTTTGAGGGAGTTATTGCCAAGATCGGCACAAGCGGTTTCACGTGCCGCGCCCTTGATCAGGCTTTGGAAAATATCAATTTCATAGTTGGAGTGAACGTCTTGCAACACTGCCGCGATACGTTCCAGACCCATACCGGTATCGACGCAAGGCTTAGGCAGAGGATGCAAGACACCCTGCTCGTCCTTATTGAACTGCATGAACACCAGGTTCCAGATCTCGATGAAACGATCACCGTTTTCATCCGGAGAACCCGGAGGACCGCCCCAGATATCAGCGCCGTGATCGTAAAAAATTTCGCTGCACGGACCGCAAGGACCGGTATCAGCCATCTGCCAGAAATTATCCGATGCGTAACGCGCACCCTTGTTGTCACCGATGCGGATAATGCGCTCGACGGGAACACCGATTTCGTTTTGCCAGATCGCGTAGGCTTCGTCATCTTCCTGATACACGGTGACAGTCAGTTTATCTTTCGGCAAACCATAGACGACGGTCAGCAATTCCCAGGCAAAATGGATGGCGTCACGCTTGAAGTAATCGCCAAACGAAAAGTTACCCAGCATTTCAAAAAATGTGTGGTGACGTGCGGTGTAGCCGACGTTTTCCAGATCGTTATGCTTGCCGCCGGCGCGCACGCAGCGCTGCGAGGTGGTAGCACGGCTATAGGCACGATTATCCTGACCCAAAAACACGTCTTTGAACTGCACCATACCGGAGTTGGTGAACAATAAAGTGGGATCGTTACCTGGAATCAGACTAGATGAGCGGACGATGTTATGTCCCTTGGATTCAAAAAATTTAAGAAATTTATCGCGGATTTCTGACGAGTTCATAAGTGTTTTTAAGGGCAAAAGCCGTGCAAATAGTGGATTTAAGCTTTGATTATACGTGATAACTTCCTGCATTTTGCTGCCGCAAAAGCAAAACCCGCGTCAAACCACGAATCGGTGACTTTAGTGTGATTTACCAAGAACGACTCAACATCTCTGATAGGCATCAGAGCGCCAGCACCTGATTGCGCAGAACAAGGCATGTATATTGAGCGATCTATTAAGCTCGATATTGGACTCTGATCTGATCTATGGAGCTATGGTTTTAAAAATCAGGCGCGATCAAATTGATCTTGTCGGTGCAAAAAGCGTCGACACCCCAACTTCGTATCTCGGCAGCACGCTCCTGGGTATTCACCGTATAACAGAGCAAACCATAGCCCGCTTGTTTGACCTGTTGCGCCAACTCTGGGGTCAAATGCTTATGATTGGTATGCAGCGCCACCGCATCGAGTTGCTGCAGCGAACTAAGCCAATCCGGAGTTATTTCATCAAGCAGATAGCCGCGCGGGATTTCAGGCGCCTGTTGCTGCGCCGCCATTAAGGCATCAAACGAAAACGAAGAAAACAAGGGTAGACGCGCATCGGGGGTTTGCAAAGCTTGCGTCACTTGCGCCACCACGCGCCCGGTCTGGGTTTCATAGCCAGGCACAGGCTTGATCTCCACATTCATCCAGATGCCATGTTGCTGGCAAAACTGCACTACCTGCGCATAGCCAGGCACTTTCTCGCCGATGAAGGACTCCGAATACCAACTGCCGGCATCCATCTGCAACAACTCGGCGGCATTCGTGGTTGCCACTCCGCCCGCCTCACCTATCCGCACGGTGCGGCCAAACAAGGGGTCATGCATCAGCACCGGCACGCCATCCATAGACAACATTACGTCAAACTCCACCGCCCGATAGCCGAAATCGAGGCCACACTGCATGGCCGCAATAGTATTTTCGGGAGCGAGTGTGCCACCGCCGCGATGGGCAATGACTTTCGGATAGGGCCACATAAGAACTCCGCAATGATTTATTCAGAGCTGACAGAATATAGGCAGAAGCCCAAAGAGAACAAGCGCAGACTGCATTAAGCGGCAGGGCAAGCTCGATAGTAAGACGCATAAATGAAAAACGGCCAGGCCCACGGCGCAATCCTCATGCGGCTGACAGGCCAGCCTGGCTTGAAAAGCGCATGGATAGTGCGCCACAGGCATGCGGGAACTTCTAAAAACAGCGCTAAGCGCCAGCTCATGAACTGGCGCTTAGTATCAGCACTTACTTAGTCTCAGCCCTACTCTTTACTCAATACCGCATTTTGCGCATCCAGCCAAACCTTGAGCGGCGCAAAATAATCGAGGATCGCAGTGGCATCCATCTGCTCTTCGCCGGTGACGGCCTTGAGCGCCTCATTCCACGGACGGCTCGCGCCCATGGTCAGCATGGCTTGATATTTCGCTCCGGCTTTTTTGTCTTCAAAGATAGAGCAGCGATTGAGCGGACCTACATAGCCCGCCTCACGGCACAACGCACGATGGAACTGGAACTGCAAGATATGCGCGATAAAGTACTGGGCATACGCTGAATTGGCAGGCACGTGATATTTGGCGCCGGCATCAAAACCATTGGCCTCCATAGCCGCCGGACGCTTTACACCCTGATATTTTTCGCGTAATTCCCACCAGACTTTATCGTAGTCCTGTGGCTTGGCTTCACCGGAATAGACTTTCCAGCGCCACTGATCCACCAGATAGCCGAACGGCAGAAACGATACTTTTTCCAGCGCGCGATTGAGCAAGACGCCGATATCCTGCGAGGCATCCGGCACTTCATTGAGCAAACCTAGCTTATTGAGATAGTCTGGCGTGACGGACAAGGCCACGGTATCGCCGATCGCCTCATGGAAACCGCCGTTCGCGCCGCCCTTGAATAGATAAGGCTGATTGCGATATGCCAGATCATAATAAATGTGACCTAACTCATGATGTATCGTCAGGAAATCTTCGGTCGTCGGATTGATGCACATCTTGATGCGCACATCCGTGAGGTTATCCAGATCCCAGGCCGACGCATGACACACCACTTCGCGGTCACGCGGTTTGGTCAACATCGACTTTGTCCAAAAAGTCTCAGGCAGTTTTTCCATCCCCAGCGAAGTGTAAAAGCCCTCGCCCAATTGCGTCATCGCCTTGGCATCGATATTCTTTTGCTTGAGCACGGCGCCGACATCAAGTGATGCCGCCTGGCCTTGTGGCTTGACCAGCGGATACAGGTTCTCCCAAGATTGGCTCCACATATTGCCAAACAGGTGCGCCGGTATCGGCCCCTCTTTCGGCACCACGTCTTTGCCATAGGTCTGACGCAGCTTTAAGCGTACATACATATGCAGCGAGTCATACAGCGGCTTGACCTGCAGCCACAGACGCTCGGATTCGGCGGCAAAAGCTTCCGGCGGCATATCGTACTGCGAACGCCACATCGCGCCGGTATCGGCAAAGCCCATCTCTTTGGCGCCCTTGTTGGACAAGGCGACAAACTCGGCGTAGCTGTCTTTATACTTGAGCGACTGCTGATGCCAGCCTACCCACACGTCCTTGAGCAAGGCCGGATCACGGCTGGTCGCCATGATCTGTTCCATTTGGCCGAGATCGAGACAAGAACTGGCATCACCAGGCTTGCGGCAGTATTTTGCCTTGCCGTAATCACCCGACATGGCACTGGCCAGACGCGTATATTCTTCGCGGTCTTTGGCGTCACTAATGCTCAGGCTCAATTGCAGCAACATCAATTTGCGCTTGCTGTCGGCCGATAAAGGCAGGCCGTTGTAACGACGCGACGCCAAGGCAATCTCACCGGCAGCGGCCAAAGCGAGTTCACCGGCCTGCGCCGCCATGGCTTCAGTATCATCGGTGATATGGGTTTGATTGACCCAGTCTGCACGTTGTGCGGTATTCGAGAGTTTCTCCAGGCGCGCTTCGGCCTCTTTCAAAAACGCTTCAGCCTCGGCAACGGTAGGCGCTGCCGGTTTGGCGGCGACAGATTTTTTGGCTTGTACATTTTTAAGCGGGGCAGTTTCAGCGGCCAAGGCACTGACCGGATAGGCCGATGTCAGCGCCATCACGATTAAAGCGCCAGCAATTGTCTTTTGTGGAATCATCGATTTCTTTCTCATTTCCGTCTCTAATCCTTCAACCTGATCAAGCTTCGAAGGGGGTCTCAAAAAATATTGTGGGCAAATATACCAGCTAAGCGGGTAGTAAGCGTACACAAAACCGGCTCCGCAGATGACTTTTCAATAAACCACGGCAGAGACCACTTCGCGCCAATTTTTAGCCAACTCAAGGCCGGCAAATGCCGTTTTATCGCTTGCCGCTGTTGCGCCGTGCCACTCTCAGGCAGCATAGCCTTAACCCTATCTATCGAAGCGCCCTACAATATGCGCTAATTTGGCCATATCATCGGCGCAAGCAAATACTAACAACCGTTTATGATTAAAAGCCCAACCGAGATGCCAAAGATGCCTAAACATGTTCATAACGAAGTGCAGACAAATTCGGGGCATACTCTGCCATCCCAGAAACCGGCAATCGCATAATTCCATGACAGCTTGCACACAATCCTTTGCCGCACCAACAAAGCGCCGCCTACTTCTCCATTTGTTTTACAGCACCCTGTTCAATACGGTAGTCGCTATGTTTGTCACATATGGCCTCAGCAACGGCGAAGGTTTTCAAACCAACTGGGTGTTCTCGATGTTGATAGGGATTAGCATCAGTCTGCTAATCAATGGATTGCGTAAGCTGATCTGGAAAGACGCCAAACCAAACCGTCTGCTATTTTTGATGATGTGCAGCATCGCCGCGCCCTTGGGCTTTTATTTTGGCTATAGCCTGGGAATGTTACTTTACGGTTTTCCGCTCGCTGACCTATTCAATCATCAGCAGAGTGGCGAACAAAAACTCGTCATCATGTCGGTGGTCATCAGCGTCGTTTCGGGAATTTTCTTCCTCATCTATAGCGCAATGTCTGAGCGCAAATTAAAAACCGAACAAGAAAAGAGCCGGATTGCCGGCATAGAAAAACAAGCGATGCAAGCCAAGCTGCAATTGCTGCAGGCGCAGATAGAACCGCACATGCTATTCAACACCCTGGCCAACTTACAAGGCTTGATTGCGCTCGACGCGCCGCGTGCCCAATACATGCTGGAACAATTGATACAGTATCTGCGCGCCAGCTTAAGCTCTTCACGCGCCGAGAAAACCACGCTTAAGCAGGAATTTGCCTTAACCCATGCCTACCTCGAATTGCTGGCGATCCGTATGGGGAAACGGCTTAGCTATCAATTGGAGCTGCCGGACGAACTGCAAGCGAGCGGGATCGCCCCGATGCTGCTGCAACCGCTGGTGGAAAACGCCATCAAACACGGTATAGAGCCAAAAATAGCAGGCGGCAATATCCATGTCAGTGCCGTCATCCGCGATGGCATGCTGCAATTGACCGTCGCCGATAGCGGGTTGGGCCTGCCAGACGATTACGACGACAGTCGCCCATCGCATCCAGATACACAGCACGAGCATGTAGGCAATGCCAATGTACGCGATCGCCTGCTGGCATTGTACGGTCCGGCGGCTAGCCTGAGTCTTAGCGCCAACCAGCCCGAGGGCACGATAGCCCGCCTCACCATCCCTAGACCGGTATAAACCATGACCACACTACGCGCCCTGATCGCCGAAGACGAACCGATACTGGCCCTGACGCTGGCCAATATGCTTGCCAAACTATGGCCGGAACTGCTGATTTGCTCGCAGGTAGAAAACGGCGTGGCGGCCGTGCAGGAAGCATTGGCGCTGCGGCCCGACATCCTGTTTCTCGACATTAAGATGCCGGGCAAAACCGGCTTGGAAGCGGCACAGGAACTGGCCGAAGAATGGCCAGAGCACAAGCCCTTTCCCTTGATCGTCTACGTGACCGCCTATGACGAGTTTGCGCTGCAGGCTTTCGAGCATGCCGCCAGCGATTACGTACTCAAGCCTATCAGCGAAGCGAGGCTAGAGAAGACAGTCAGGCGCTTGCAGGCCAAACTGGAAAGCCATCAGGACCGCAACGGAGAATTGGAAAACATGGTGGCCCAATTACGCCACTTATTGCCTGGCATGGGCGCCACGCCACAGCAGGAAAAACTGACGCTGATCCGCGCTGCGATTGGCAACCAGATACGTATGATCGCGGTCACCGATGTCCTGTACTTTGAAGCGACCGACAAATACATCAACGTTGTCACCGCCGAACACGCTTCGCTGATACGCATGAGTCTCAGAGAGTTATTACCACAACTCGACAGCAATATTTTCTGGCAAATCCACCGCGGCAGCATCGTCAACAGCAGTTACATCCATAGCGCGATCCGTGACGAAGCAGGCAAACTGACACTGAAATTACACGGCAGTGCCGACAAATTACCGGTCAGCCGCGTGTATGCGCATTTGTTCAGGCAAATGTAAGGGCGACCTTATTGGCTCAGCTTATTGGCTCAGCTTATTGATTCAGCTTATTGATTCAGCTCATGTTGCCTACGCATAAGCCTCCCGCTAGTCCCTTAGCGATTTAAGATAAGGGACTGACATAAACCAACGGACCAAAGCTACCACTATGCACAACTCCATCGATTGGCAATGCGCCACGTTTTCCGAGCTCAGCGGCACTCAGTTGTATGCCATACTGCGCGCCCGCTCCGAAGTATTTGTGGTCGAGCAAAATTGCGTCTATCTCGATATCGACGGCGCCGATCAGGAGTGCCTGCATCTGGTAGCCTGGACGCCAGACCAAGAAGTCGCCGCCTATCTGCGCATAGTTCCGCCCGGCCTGAAGTTTGCGGAAGCATCGCTGGGTCGCGTCATTACCAGTGGTGCGGCGCGCGGTACCGGCATAGGCAAGCAACTGCTGACCAAGGCTATCGAACAATTAGATATCCGGTATCCGGGCCAAGCGGTACGCATAGGCGCGCAACAATATCTGGAAAAATTTTACCTGTCGTTCGGCTTCACCACGGCTTCCGAGATGTATCTGGAAGACGATATCCCGCACATAGAAATGCTTAAGCCAGCGCAATAGCCGACATAGGCCAAAATCCGGCTTTCCGGCAAAAAATCCGCTCGCCACCAGGTAGAAAACGCCGCCAGCTCCGGTTCGGCGCACGGCAACACCAGGCTTTTTTTGCCCTACCGCATGACAAAAGCTTCAGCTGCGGCAGATCACAGTGCCACCACGGCCCGCGCTACGGTAAAATGCTTGTCATCACATTACTTTCTGAATGCCCTAGCAATGAGCAACGACCATAAAGATCCAAAAGCGGCAGCGCCTGCCGCGCCTGCAGTATCCAATTTCCTGCGCGCCATCATAGACAAAGACATCGCCGACGCGACTTACGCCCGCGATGGCATGCCTAGCGTCATCACACGCTTCCCGCCTGAGCCTAACGGTTATTTACACATAGGCCATGCCAAATCGATCTGCCTCAATTTTGGCCTGGCGCGCGATTACGCCGGCCGCTGCCATTTGCGCTTTGACGATACCAATCCGGAAAAAGAAGACCAGGAATACGTCGATACCATCATGGACAGCGTCAAGTGGCTGGGCTTTGACTGGGACGGCAATGAAAATAACGGCGGTGGCAATCACCTGTACTTTGCCAGTGACTATTTCGACAAATTCTATGCCATTGCCGAATACCTGATCACTGCAGGGTATGCCTATGTCGACAGCCAAAGCGCTGAAGAAATGGCCGCCAACCGTGGCGACTTCTCCAAGCCGGGCGTGAACTCGCCATTCCGTGACCGCCCTGCCGCCCTGCCAGCGAATCGCTGGATCTGCTGCGCCGCATGAAAGCCGGTGAATTCCAGGGTGGCGAGCACATCGTGCGCGCCAAGATAGACATGGCTTCGCCCAACATGAACCTGCGCGATCCGGCCATCTACCGCATCCGCCATGCGCATCACCACCGTACCGGTGACGCCTGGTGCATCTATCCTATGTACGATTTCGCCCATCCGCTGGAAGACGCGATAGAAAACATCACGCACTCTATCTGCACCTTAGAGTTCCAGGATCACCGCCCGTTTTACGACTGGGTGATAGAACGCGCTGTCGAAGGTGGCTTCTTCCAGCAACCGGTGCCGCATCAATACGAATTCGCCCGTCTGAACCTCACTTACGTCGTCACCAGCAAACGCAAGCTGCGCCAGTTGGTCGAAGAAAACATCGTCAGCGGTTGGGATGATCCGCGCATGCCTACCATCGTCGGGATACGCCGCCGCGGTTACACGCCGGAATCTATCCAGGCTTTGCAGGCCGAAATCTGCGAACGCATAGGCGTAACGCGCTCCGACGGCTGGATCGACTACAGCACGCTGGAAGGCTGCCTGCGCGAAGACCTGGACCCAAAAGCGCCGCGCGCCACCGCCGTGCTGCGCCCGCTGAAACTGATCATCGATAATTTCCCTGAAGGCGAGAATATTTCCTGCAGCGCGCCTATCCATCCGCATCATCCGGAACTAGGCAACCGCGCCTTCACTATCGGCAAGCAACTCTGGATAGAGCAGGAAGATTTCATGGAAGAGCCAAGCAAGGGCTATTTCCGCCTGTTCCCGGGCAATAAGGTACGCCTGCGTTACGGCTATGTGGTCGAATGCACGAGCTGCGACAAAGATGCAGACGGCAATATCGTCGCCGTGCATTGCAATTATTTCGCCGACAGCAAATCAGGCACCGAAGGCAGCGCCAATTACAAAGTCCGGCGGCGCCAAGGCAATATCCACTGGGTCTGAAAGTAGCAACGCTACCTGGCAACCAGGCATGCTAAACGCGCAAATAGCAACGCCGCCGATGCATTAGAAGCCGAAGTACGCCTGTACGACCGCCAGGTAGATATCACGCTTGATCTGCTGCAATTGTTGTTCATACCTGAAATTCCAGCGACGCAGGTCTTCAAATTCATCGTAACTACGCCGCAAGAACTCGCGCAATTCACGCTTTTCCTGCTCACGCCGGCGATCGGCATTGGCGGTATCGGCATTGGTGACGCGATTCTTATCGTCCTGATCGCGCTTGATCTCCCTTTCGATTCTGGCAAGGCGATGTTCGGCATCATGACGTCTGTCAGCCAGGCGATTGAGCTCATCGTTACGGTACATTTGCTGGCGCAACACGACCTCGTATTCCTGTCCGCTCATCAGGGCGCGCCTGACGCGCTGTTGCTGCGCTCCGGCACAGACTTCGATCGCCATACGCTGATTGCTACGTCCGAAAGCGAAAGCATTATCGACACTGCAATAGCGCGTGTTTTGCTCAGTCCAGGCCTGCTGATACACATCACGCGTCTGGGCGATGACGAAGACATTATTCTGTCTGGCACTTGCCATGCGCTGCTCAAGTTGATTCGGTCTGCCATAACCATCTTCCTTGCCCGCATCGCGCCAATACTGGACCAAACGCTGCTCCCAACTCTGCTTGTACTCGGTCTCAGAAAACTTCAAGCCACGTTGCTTAGCGTCGGCGCGCCGGGTATTGACGTCACGTCCCTGAGTCGCATCTTCCCAACCCAAGCGCTTCCAGTACTCGATAATTTCCAGATTCCAGGCGCTACGATAAGCTGCCTCCCGCACCTGCACTCCGGTTTGCTGGGCGCTCAATGCATGCTGCTTGAATTCACTATCCGGCTTACCGTCATGCGCATCCAGATAACCCAAGCGCGTCCAATACGCCTGATTACCGGTCTGCCATCCCTCCAGATAGCTGAGGCGATTAAAGCCTATCTCGCGCCCCTCGGCTTCTCGTGCCGACTCACCTGACGCCGGGCGTCCGGCAACCCCGTCCTGATCACCTACGCCGCGCCAGTAATCGGCATTGCCGCTAATCCAGCCTTGCTTATAGGCCAATTGATGCAAAGGCGTATTATTTTTTTTGGTCGCTTCTGAGGCGGCCTGATCGGCAAAACTCGACATCGCTTTGGCTGCCCGGCCGTCTTGTTCACCTAAGCGCTTCCAATACTGAAAGTTCCCTTGCTCCCAGCCCGCCTGATAAAGGGTTGCAGAATCGGCCTTAATCTTGCCCTCATCCACATTGGCGCAGAATTTCTTACGCTCTTCAAAACGCTGATCCAATCCCTGATCACCGTCTTTATTGCCTATCATGCCCCAGTCACCCGCCTTGCAGTCATTGACCCGCAACATGGTGCTCTGGCAAGCGCTCAGGGTCGTGAGCGCGAACGCACTAAGCAACATTAATTTCAAATACGATTTGTAGAATGACGACATAGACTGCCTTTTATCCGGAAAATACTGTCTCAACGTTCAGACAAGGAGATTTGTTGACGATGAGCGCATTATCGCATCCGTCTCCCTGATTTCACCTAGGCACTTATTCAAACACTTTACCCGGCATTGCACCTGAGGCCGCAAAACCTGACACAATACGCCAATGCTTGCATGGTCTCTTTGATTGCCTATGACTTAAGACCCAGCAGTTAAATCAGCGACATCCCCTACCCCGTATTTACCGCTCCCAGGCTTATGACTACTCCCGACACGCAAAAAAGCAGCCTCTCCACACTCAAAGGACTGATCCCCTTTCTGCTCCCTTACAAGCGCCAGTTTTTACTGGCAGGGATTGCGCTGATCGTGGCTGCCTGCGCGACGCTGGCGATTCCTTATGCGTTCCGGCAAATGATAGACCTCGGTTTTGGCGGCGGCGACCACAACATCCAGCATGTGGATCTGACCTTTCTGGCACTGTTTGGCGTCGCCGTGATTCTTGGCATCGCCACTGCAGCGCGCTTTTACATGGTGTCCTGGCTGGGCGAACGCGTTACCGCCGATATCCGCAATGCGGTGTACTCGCATGTTGTCATACAAAGCCCGGAATTTTTCGAGACCACCCGCACCGGCGAAGTGCTATCGCGCCTGACTACCGACACCACCCTGATACAGGCGGTAGTGGGCACCAGCATCTCTATGGCCTTGCGCAATATGCTGCTGTTTATCGGCGGTTTGGTGATGCTGTTCATCACCAGCCCCAAACTCTCCTCCATCATTATCGTGTTGCTGGCCGCAGTAGTCTTGCCCATCGTGTTTTTTGGCCGGCGCGTACGCAAATTGTCGCGCGACTCTCAAGACCGGATTGCCGACGCCTCTGCCATGGCAGGCGAGATACTCAATGCGATGCCGACCGTACAGGCCTTCACCCATGAAACTATTGAGGCCAGCCGCTTTTCCGGCTCGGTAGAAAACGCCTTTGGCACCGCCATGCGCCGCATCCGCGCCCGCTCGCTGCTGACGGTGCTAGTGATCTTGCTGGTATTCGGCGCCATCGTCTTCGTCTTGTGGCTAGGTGCACATGAAGTGATACAAGGCCGCATGAGCGGCGGCGAACTCGGCCAATTTATCCTGTACGCCTCGATCGTCGCCGGCGCCATCGGCGCCTTGTCGGAAGTTATGGGCGAAGCGCAACGTGCCGCCGGTGCCACCGAGCGCCTGCTCGAACTGATGGCGGTGCAATCACCGATACAATCCCCGGCACAAGCAACAGCCCTGCCGGCGCGCACTGCCAGCGGCGCCAGCCTTAGCCTTTCCGATATCGGGTTTCATTACCCGTCACGCCCCGACACTGCCGCGCTTAGCCATTTATCGCTCACCATCGCCCCTGGCGAGACTGTCGCCGTGGTCGGCTCATCCGGAGCCGGCAAGACCACGCTATTCCAGTTATTGCTGCGCTTTTACGATCCTCAGCAAGGCTCCATCAAACTCGATGGCGTGAATATCCGAGATCTCGACCTGCACGTACTGCGCGACAGCATAGGCATAGTCCCGCAAGACACCATTATCTTTTCGGCCGACGCCATGGAAAACATCCGTTACGGCAAAGCCGGCGCCACCGATGCCGAAGTTATCGCCGCCGCAAAAATGGCCGCCGCCCATGAATTCATCGAACGCCTGCCGGAAGGCTACCAATCCTTCCTCGGCGAGCGCGGCGTGCGCCTATCCGGCGGTCAGCGCCAGCGTATCGCGATCGCCCGCGCCATGCTGAAGAACCCACCACTACTATTGCTGGACGAAGCCACCAGCGCGCTCGATGCAGAATCGGAACGCTTGGTACAAGGCGCGCTGGAAGCGGCAATGCAAGGACGCACTACCTTGATCATTGCGCACCGCCTGGCCACCGTGCAACGCGCCGATCGCATCATCGTCATGGAACATGGCCATATCGTCGAAACCGGCAGCCACGCCTCGCTGGTGGCGCTAGGCGGCATTTACGCCAATCTGGCCTCACTGCAATTTAATAGTTTTGAGTAAGCCCCCTGCTGCGCACCTCAGCATCCATGACAACAATATCAATGCTGCTGGCATAGGCGCCAAACCGCCCTTATCAGCAAGGCCAGTAAAGGCCGCCAGACTTACGCGGCACTGGCCTAGCCCCGCCCTCAAACAGCGTAAAAGCAAGTTTTCCGTATTTTGATATTGACAGGAAGCGATCAAACCTCCATAATCTCAGGCTTCTTGGTGATATAGCTCAGTTGGTTAGAGCACAGCACTCATAATGCTGGGGTCGGTGGTTCAAGTCCACCTATCACCACCAGAATTTCGTTTTTGGTAGTCCAAAGACGTATGAAAAACCCGCTTCTAGCTTAGGCTACGGCGGGTTTTTTGTTTCTTAAGCATTTTTAACGTCCATTGACATCCAGTTTCTTTGACAGCATGTTTGACGCTACTTTTCATATTGTCAAAAATTGGCACTGTCAAAATGCCCAAATTAGCCACTCCCCCTCCTTGATATTCAGGTTTTCAATGCAAAAGCCCAAACGAAAGCTGATTGCTTATACTATGGCGCAGGTATGTATTTGTCAGTCAATGCTAATGGTGCAAGGTATTCGCATATGGCTTATCGATTAAATCAACGAAGAAACACACTAGCGTCCGGAAAATATCCTGACATATCACTCTTGCATGCAAGAGATCAACGCATGGCGGCAAGGGAGCTGACTGCATCATGACCTGGGATTACCCTCAAGCTTTTACTCTGCCGCTGACTCCGTCTATTGAAGATATCGACGGGCTCCGTCACACCAATAACGCCGTGTATGTGCGCTGGTGCGAGACTATAGGCTGGGCGCACTCGGAAGCACTGGGGCTGTCTCTGGCCGATTACCAGCGCATCAACCGCGCCATGGCGATACGGCGCGGTGAATACGATTATTTATTACCTAGTGTATTGGGTGAGCAGTTGACGCTGGCTACCTGGCTGGTTGCCAGTGACGGCAAGCTGAGCATGGAACGCCGTTTTCAACTGATACGCGATAGTGACCAGGCCACCATATTGCGCGGGCGTTGGGATTTGGTCTGCATAGAAGTCAGTAGCGGCAAGGTAAAACGCATGCCACCGGAATTTTGCCTGACCTACCTGCCGGCCATGGTGACGACGATGGTGGCGACGTTTACGACGCCTGAATTAGCCAGCGCGACTCAGGCAAACTAGCTAGTTTTAAGAAACACGGCTCAGTGCTGCTTGCTGTCCTGCTGCTCCTGCACCTTGGACAAGATCTGCTCTATGCTCCAGTTGCGCGTAATCCAGATCGCCAGTGCGGCACCGGATAATTGCTGCCACATCACGCCGTCATGCAATTTATGTTCGCGCTGATATGCCGAAGCGATGCGCCAGGCAAACATCGTTACCGGTGGTGGTGCCTCCTGGCTAGGCGCTGTCATGATGTAATGCACGGGATTGAGTTCATCGAGCGCCGGTTGACCTTCGCATCCGGCTTTCTGCCACAACTCGATTTGCCGCTCGCCGGACAGCAGCGCCACCGGTAACGCCGGTTTGCCGGAAATCCCTTGCAAACCCAGATAGTACAAACCCCATGGCGCAGCAAAGATCAATCCGGCCAGCAGCACCAGCAACGCGAAAATACTCAGTTTGACGGTAGTTAATTTGAACATGACTGAGCCACCTGGAATAGGCCAAAAGCGAGGTAAAAGCGGGGCAAGAAATCTCCCGGAAACTGGCTATGCCAGCACGCAGCATCCATGCGCCTTAGCGGGCACACGCGCCTGACAGCCGCATGGATACTGCGTGTCAGGCCGGTATGATTTTTATTTTCTAGCATTGGCATTGCGCTGTGACGGGCAATGCCAGTTGGCTTGTTGAACTACTTAACTATTTAACTATTGCGGGAAAACTTACTGGCGAGCTGATTAAGCTTTTCGGTATGTTGCTGCGCTGCCGCTTCGGCTGCCTTGGCGGCACGCACTGCGTCTTCCGCCGCACGTTCTGCCTTACGCTGCTCGGCCATTTTCTTGGCGCGTTCACGCAAGATGGTGGTGGCATGGGTGCGGTGCAATTCCGTCACCTCTTCCGCAGCATTACCTTCCAGATCAAAGCGGCAAGTCGCTTTTTCCATGGTCTTCAGGTAACGCAAAGAGCTGGTATGAATACCGAGTGAAGCGCGCAGTAGCTTAAGGCTAATTTCCGGATACAGGGCGATCAGTTGCTTGTCGATACCTATCGTCAGTGGCATGTATTCGCGAAAGGCTACGAATTTCTCCTGGAAATCTTTCAGCAAAGCGCGAGGAGTTTGAATTGGGCTGGCGGGTGTAGGAATAGACGTGTTCATCAACGGTAATCGTTTAATTTGTGTATCGAGTCCGGCAGAATATCACGGAGTGCCGGTAGTGATGGATTTTTGCGCTGGATTTCAATCGCAATAATTGTAATTTTAACCTTGTTCAAGCAGTATTGCCCGCTTTAAGCTCACAACACCGGGCCGAACATGGCGATGGTGTTGTTTAACAAGCGATGACTAACCGACCATGCTTGCACCATTTCCAGCGTCACCTGGCGCGACTGCGCCAGATAAGTCGCCTGACGCAAGCGCAGTTTTTCACTGAGCACAGGGTCATACAACAGGATATTGTTTTCATAATTGAGCTCGAAGCTGCGCCTGTCCATATTCGCTGACCCGATCAGGCTCACGTCACCATCCATAGTCAAAGATTTGGCATGCAGCAAGCCGGCCTGATATTCAAAAATACGGACACCAGCGGTCAGCAATTCACCGTAATAGCTGCGACTGGCGGCGGCCACGATCCATGAGTCATTGCGTGCCGGAAAAATAATCGTGCTTGTCACACCGCGGCGCGCACTAGTGCATAGCGCGGCCAACATAGATTCATCCGGCACAAAATACGGCGTGGTGATAAACAGTTCGCGCCGCGCCGCATAGATCAGGGTTTCGAATACTTCCGGCATGGCGGAATAGCGTATTGTCGGCCCGGTGCCTATCACCTGGGCGCTAAACCCCGTAGCTGACAACGACGCTGGCAACGTCTCTGATACGCTCAGTAAATCACTGATATCCTCATTGACCTGCGCCATCCAGTCGCTGACGAACAAATGTTGATTCTGAAGCGCCACCGGGCCTACAAAACGCACCATCAAATCCACCCAGGGTGCGTATTTGGCCTTGATCCGAAACTCAGGATCAGCGCAATTCTGGCTACCGCAATAGGTGATGTGATGGTCTATCACCACGATTTTTCTGTGGTTGCGCAAATCGATACGACCACGTAAAGGGTGCAGCAAGGGATTACCGATAGGCAAGGCGGTGGCGACCAGAACCCCGGCTTCACGCATCATCTGCGACCAATATACCGAACGCAGCATAATGCGCGACCCCAGGCCATCGACCATGACACGGCAGATTACCCCGCGGGCAGCAGCGCGCTTGAGTGCCGCTACCACCGTAAGTCCGCTATGATCGGGCAACCAGATATAGAAAAGCAGATGCACATGCACTTGCGCGGCATCGATATCGGCAACGATGGCGTCTATCGTTGCCTGCGAATCGGCCAGCAAGCGCGCCTGATTGCCGCCGACAGGTTCAAAGCCATTGACCGACTGCCCTATCCGGAACAAGTCTTCATAACGCTCGGGAATGTTTGGTCGCCGGTAGGTAATTTCGTCTGCAGTGAGCTGCGCCGTCTGATTGACGTCCGGCAGTAAGGCCAGCACCTGACGTGCGCGGGCGCGGCGCCGCCGCCCTATGCTGGTTTCGCCCAGCAGTAGGTAGGCAATCATGCCGCCGATAGGCAGCACCGCAATGACCACCACCCAGGCAATGCGTGAGGCCGGCTCGCGGTGCGGGCGCAGGATGGCGCGCGCCACCAGTCCGACATGGAAAATGAAAAACAGAACCGCCCAGATAGCGGTAAATAACTGCTGTTCGGTCATAGATAACTAGATATGGTAAGTTGACCGCATTTCAACGGCACTGGCATGGCTTCGTTAGATCTGCCCTAATCCGGCTCCAAAATAGCCATAAAATGAGCCAAAGACAGCCATGAGCCGCCTGAAAACAGCTTAGTCTCGCTCATGCCCCATGTTAGCTCAAATGACAAGTATCATGTAATTTGCTTAAGATATATGGGTATCAGGCAGATAGATGGGCCGAGCAACGAGTGCGAAGACTGCACCAAAGTACCATTGACAAATAAGTTGCCATAGATAAACTTTGCCAGCGCAAAATGCACGCCCTTAGCAAAGCATCCTTTCCCATACAACCCGGCTCGCCCATGAAACCAAATAAACTCTATTTACTGCCTCTGACCACACTGCTTAGTATGTTATTGACAGCCTGTGGCGGTGGCGGTGGCGGTGACAACGGTAATGCAAGCGACACCAGTATGGATCAGCAGATTGCCGCCAATGCCAGCAACTTCTTTACCCCCTCGGTGTTACTCGCCAATCTGCCTGACATGCCAAACGACATCGCCAGCTATGCCAGCGAACCCTACAATTCGTATATGAATGCGAGCGCCAAAGGCAATGATCAGGCCAGTACCAAACGTCCGGATATCGTCAAATGGTATAACGCTATCCGTTATGCCGACCCTAAGGACCTGTATCACAACTTTGACGGATCAGCGCCGGTGTACGCCGAAGTGCCGAATTGGACCAAGGGTCAGTACCGCATGGGCATCTTAGGTAAGGCTTACCTGAGCAATCATATTGATTATTACAACCTGCTGCGCGCCTTGTTTGGCGGCCAGAGGGTATTCATCTCCGGCTATAAGGAAGTGGCGTCACAAGCCTCATCGTTCTCCGACCTCGCGGGCGGCCACTATCCAAGCAAGAGCACCGGTGAGGCCGCTGGCATGACCGGCGCCCTGTTCAGCGCCATCTATTCAGGACGCTCGGGCAGCAATTTGCAAGGCGGCGTAGTCAATCGTAACTTCAACTATGCGGCAGCCACCACACTGCCGCGCAATAGCGATCTGACCAGCGTCTGGAATGAAGCCGCAAGCGGCAATATTGCCGGACTCGGACATCGTGCGGCCTTCATGTATGCCGCGGCGCGCGACATCGGGGTCGGCATCGTGGCCGGCTTTCATAGTTGGGAAGTATACGGTGACGGGCCTGCCAGCAACAACGGCGGTTTATTGGGCGCTGCCGCACAACAGGCGATCTACGATAAATGGCCGCGCGGCCCTGTCCCGGGCGGAGCCATGAGCTGGCCTTCCCACGGCTACTTCCCGTTCTTCGTGTTAAATGCAGCCAATCAGGGCTATAGCCTCAGTACGCAAGGCGCCTATTTCAGCACTCCTGCCAAAGGCGAAATTATCACGTTGAAGATGGAATATTTTGTTCACGCCAAGGATGGCGATCTGTCGCAATTGCAAAACCCCGTGCAAAGCATCAGCGTCAGCGCTGTTGCGGGACAGCCAAACAGCGGTACCGGCGCCATCAATCTGCTCAGCGGCAAACCGGACTATGTGAATGCGGAACAAATCCCCAATGGCGCCAGCGGGGCGCAATACGAACAAGGCGGCGGCTATTACTTCACCGCCAGCGGCAGCACCATTCCGTTTCAATGGCGTATGCCACAGAACTGGTACAACGCTATGCAAGCGGACTTCAAGGGGCTGACACCAAGTTTCCACACCCTGCGTTTCACCTTTAGCGGCAGCGGAGCCGGCTTCAAAGTGCAAAAACCTTTTTACATGAACCCGTCTGTCGGTGCAGCATTGGTAATACAGACCAGTTTCTTTGATATCCGGAAACAGGCGAACTAGCTATCCAAATAGCTATGATGAGCGCCGGAATTAACTACCAGCGCAACAAGGCTTAAATATTGCCGGGGCCTGCGCTGGTCTTGTTATGAAAAATCACCAGTTGCGCGCTCTGGTCTTCGATTGCCATCTGCATTTTTTGCTGTTCGTTCAGGCGTGCCGCGCTAATGATGACTGTTTGCGGCAAGCTGTTTTCAGTATCAAAAGCGATCTTTTGCTCTTGCGTCATGCGCTGATGATGAATCACGACAGTCTGGATTTCGCTCACAGGTTTGTGAATTTCAAAAGCGCCGACGACGCCTATGACACCTGCCAACAATGCTGTCGCCAAAATTGCTTTAGTGTTGAAAGTTGCGTTCATGTTCAATCTCCTGAAGGGGCTTACCGTGGGTTTGGATGCAATCGATAGTGCGATGTAGGCACTTTAGGTTATCCCCACAGGGCTTGCGAGCGAGATGCGACGAAACGCAGAAATGCGGGGTTAAACCGCAAAAAGGCCGCCTGGATGAAGCAACGATACCGCCTGATAACACGCATGGCTAGCGTTGCGCTTACTGAGGCACCAAAGAGAAAACGACCCGGGCGCCGAGGCGACCGGGTCGTTTTATTCCGTTTAATCCGACATGCGATTAAGCCGGACAGACTACTTTACTGCCTGAATTACTTACTTACTTAAATTTGTAGTTCAGGTTGGCGTAAATGAAGCGGCCGCGTGGATTGCCGTAGCTGCTGTTATAGCCAAGATCTGAGGATGGATCAAATACCGGATCATGGTTAAACAGATTGTTGGCACCAACCCGAACGATCAGGTTTTTGAAACCTGAGTAAGCGACAGACGTATCGACGGTCGTAATGCTAGGAATAGTGCCGCCTTTCTTATACAAGTCATAGCCATATGAGTTATGGGTGGTCGATGGAGTACGATCTACCTTAGTGCCCGCCACATAGTTGGCCACTGCCGTGGTTGCCCATGGTCCCATATCCCAGTTGAAACCAAGATTGGCCAACACGCGCGGATTATTGTACTCACCAGTATCGCAAGAGGTATTGTTCGGGCAGTTGATATACACGCTACCCGGCAACATCACCGTGTCATATTTAATCGTGTAGGTAGCTGCGCCAAACAGCTTGACCTTGCCAACAGAGTTGCTACGTATCGTGTAAGAACCATCAAGATCGATACCGGAAGTATGCGATGCAAAACGATTTACCCAACCCGCTGCAATGTTGGCGAGTGAACCTCTCAAGGGTCCCAACATCGCCTGGTTGGCTGCCGACAACTTGGCATAGGCGTCAATATCAGCCTGCGTCACAGGGTCGCGCTTGACGTTGGCACTGTACACGCCATCCTCATTTTCCAGGACAGTCTTGTTATCAATGACTTCAATCTTGTTTTTCCACTTGATGTCAAAATAAGTCAGACCGATATTGAAGTCCTTGAAAGGCTCAATGATAAAGCCCAGGTTATATTGGCTAGACTTCTCTGGTTGCAGATCCTTGGTTGCCAGACTGGTCGACTTCACCCATCCTGAGCAATCGCTATCAAAGTAGGCATCGCCAGGTACGCAACGCTTAGTATCTCTGGTCGGATTGAAAGAATCACGGCCGCCGCCAAATCGCTGCGGCAAGGATGGCGCCACCATACCGGTGCTGTAGTTGGCACGTAACATCACGGCCTTGGTCGGTGTCCACATCAGGCCAAATTTAGGATTGGTGGTATCACCGGCCAGTTCGTACTTGTCGTAACGCACGGCCACTTGCGCTTCCAGATTCTTTTGTATCGGCATGCTCAATTCACCGTATACCGCTGCCAGGTTTTCTGAACCTGAGATCGGTGGCAATACCGCAAACTGGCCTAACAGACCTTGCTGCCAATCCTGGGATGGCGTGTATTCGAGGGAATTTTTCCGGAATTCGCTACCGACGGAAACACCAATTTTGCCACCTGGCAGTTGACCAAATTCATTCGATGCCTGCAACTTGATGGAATCGGATTTACTCTTGGTATTAACACTCATATCGCCGGACAACTCATTGATCAGCGCCTGCGAATTTTTGTTCACGCCAAATGGGTTAAAGCGGCCTTCATCCAACGCTTTATTCAGCGCTTCAAGCTTATACGCACCCAGAGTGGTCGTATCGCCGCTCTCTTGGCTATGCGCCAATGTCGCCGACCAATCCCATCCTGCAAGCTGTCCTTTAAGGCCGCCAACCAACCAGGCAGTATCTACCTTGGTGTTGATGCCGCCTTCATAGACAGGGAAATTGCGGCGCACCTGCACCCATTTACCATAAGTATTGAACGGGTTATCTGGCGCGACCCAGATAGGATTGCGATCGCGATCCTGTAGCCAGGAAGACTGTCCTACGATGCGTTTCTCGTTGCTGGTATAAAAAGCGGTAGCGAAAGCGCTTAGTTCTGGCGTCAGATCCCAGTTCAAGCCGGCAGTAACGCCATAACGCCTGGAGGCGCTGACCAAATCATTGTATTCGGCCGCTGCAGCCAAGCAACCATTACGGATCGGTGAAGGAAACCACTCTGCACCATTCGGATACGGCTTTTTGGCGCTCTCTGCACACTCAGGATCAGGGAAGCGGTTTTTACCTATTGCCAGCGTACCTGGTCCTGTTCCATGCGCGCCATACACGTTCGCATAGTTCAAGCCGCCCGGCTTATTGGTAAAATCAATACGGTTAGCCCATTCGCGGTCCGTCCCCTTGATGCGCTTGTTATCTTCAACCATCGCCGCATAGGTGACATTGAATTTTTGCGTTGCACGATCACCGAATCCACCGGCTACCGAGAATTTGCTGACGTCACCGCCACCCAAAGTAGTGGTACCGTAACTGGCATTGAGATCGAGACCCTGGTAGTTCTGGCGCATGATGAAGTTGATGACACCACCGACCGCATCGGTACCGTAAATCGCCGAGGCACCGTCTTTCAAGATCTCGATACGCTCAATCGCCGCCAGCGGTATCATGTTCAGATCGACCGAAGTGAAACCGTCGGAGCTGTCCGAACCGGAGACCGGCAGACGATTACCGTTCAACAAAATCAGGGTAGGCATACCACGCAGGCTGACCGAAGTGGCACCGTTTCTGAAGCTATTGCTACCGCTAAACTCATTACCATTACCACCGGCGGCGGTCAAAGTACGCATCACGTCCAGCACCGAATTAGCGCCGGAACGCATGATATCTTCTTTCGACAATACCGTAATAGGTGAAACACCCTCTTGCTCTATGCGTTTGATGTTACTGCCGGTAACTTCGACGCGCTGGATCTTTTCTTCTTGCTTAAGCGGTTCTTGCTGCGCCTGCGCTGTCATCATGGCCGATCCCGCGACCAGTGCCAGCGCCAGACGCACTAAACGCACACTCTTTTTTTCCTGAAACATTAATTTTATCTCCTGATAGTTACCGCCCGTGACCATTGAGGGCGGAATATATGGGCTTATAAGAAAAGCGCATTTTCAAAAGACTTTGACCACAACATGCAAATCAACACCTTGCAGCTCGATTCTCTTTCGTTTACGTCTCGTCATTCAGCACCGATAGTCGCGCGAGCTAATATATTTACGCGCAACGATAAATATATTAAATAAATATTTAAGATAAAGCAATGTCTCAACGAAACAAAGCTCAAGACTGTGTAAAATTAAGTCGCTATCCGATAATTTTGTTGTTTTAAAACAGGCGGGCTAATAGCCTCTTGCGGGATACAGGAAACACCAACTGACAGGCTAGCGCCAAGGATTCGCGCTGCCATTAGGGCGTGTGGATACGCCCGAATAAAAAAAACCGCCGCTTCCTGCGATCAGGAAACGGCGGTTTTTTATTCAGTCCCTGCTAAGTGATTAGCGCTGCAGCTCCGTGCTCTTGCTCATAGCCTTAAACAGCACACGTTCGGCCAGCTTATTATTGGTTTTGATCAGATCGACCTCATCACCTAATATATGCGCCGCCTCGTCGAGCAAGACATCCTTGGCTTCCTTGCGCGCTTTTTCCGCCGCCAGTTCTGCCGTCAGGCTACGCTCGTTGGCTTGCAGGCCATCATCCTGAGTGGCTGGTTTATCGTCTTTCTTGCTACCATCAGCCTTATCGTTCGAGCGTAATTTTTCCCTTTCCTTCACTTTCAGCTCCTGGGTATCACGCTCCTTACGACGCACCGTCTCGTTGAGGGAGATATCTTTCTTATTGCGCAAGGTCTTGTATTCATTGACGTCATCGACAATAAATTGAAACTCCTTGTCCTTGGCAACACGCATCTCATGCTTCACTTGTAGCAGCGGCAACAGATCTTTCAGGTCACCGACGGTCTGATATTCGGCCGGCTTGATCTGCACCCATGGCAAGGCATTATCGTAACTCGATTCGCCAAAACTCTCGGGATCAGAAAAACTAGGGAAGCTGATATCCGGAGTAACCCCGCGCAACTGGGTAGTGCCGCCATTCACGCGGAAAAACTGCGCTATCGTCATCTTCACTTCACCAAATTTCGGCTTGTCGCTATGCGCAATCTGATCCAGATTCACCATAGTCTGTACCGTGCCCTTACCGAAGCTTGATTCACCGATGATCAGGCCACGACCGTAATCCTGGATCGCCGCCGCAAAAATCTCGGATGCGGATGCCGACGCGCGGTTGATCATGACGCCCATAGGACCATCCCAGGCAATGCTCGCGCCCTTATCGCTTTCTATCTGGATATTGCCCTGTGAATTGCGCTGTTGCACCACCGGTCCTTTGCCGATAAACAGGCTGGTCAGCTCTACCGCTTCACTGAGAGAACCGCCGCCGTTATTGCGCAAATCAATCAGCACGCCATCGACTTTCTCTTTCTTCAGCTCTTCCAGCAAACGGGCGACATCACGGGTCGCGCTCTTAAAGTTTTTGTCGCCTTTACGCCGGGCATCAAAATCCTGGTAAAAAGTCGGCAAGGCAATCACACCGATACGGCGTGCCACCTGGGTGCCTTTGACTTCGACGATGGATTTTTTGGCAGCCTGTTGTTCCAGCGAAATTTTATTACGCACCAGCCTGACCAGTTTATGCTTACCGTCAGGTCCGGCATCGGCCGGCAAGATGTCGAGCAAGACCACGGTATCCTTGGCACCGCGGATCAAAGCGACCACGTCATCAAGGCGCCAGCCCAATACATCGGTAGGCGTACTATCGGCACCCTGACCGACCCCGACGATACGATCACCGGGATGCAGTAAGCCCGACAAGGCGGCCGGACCGCCAGGGCTAAGCTCACGTATCGTCGTCATCTCTTCACGTTCCTGCAGTACCGCACCGATACCAACCAGTGACAACTTCATGGAGATTTCAAAATCTTCCGAAGCCTTGGGGCCAAGATAATTGGTGTGCGGCTCTACCGACATCGCATAGGCGTTCATGAAGAGTTGAAACACGTCTTCACTCTTGAGTTTCTGCATGCGCGTCAGGTTATAGTCGTAACGCTTTTCCAGCGTGGCGCGGATAGCGACCTCATCCTTACCTGCCAGTCTCAGGCGCAACCAGTCATTCTTGACACGCTGACGCCACAAATCCTGCATCGCAGCCTCAGTCTGTGGCCATGGCTCTTTTTCACGCAGGTAGAAATAACTTTCTTCCTTGCTGAAATCAAAGTTCTCCTGCAGCAATTTGCGCGCATAAGTCATGCGTTCCTTCATGCGCTGCTCATACAAATTGAACATGGCAAAAGGCGTACTCAGATCCTGGGTATTGATGGCATCATCCATCTTGTTGCGGGCATAGGCGAACTTGTCGATATCAGCCTGCACAAAAAACAGCTTGTCGCCATCGAGGGTCTTCAGATAACGGTCAAAGATTTTCTGCGACATCGCGTCATCGAGCGCCACAGGCTTGTAATGGAAACGCGTTAAAAACTGGGCGGTCATGGCAGCGGCCTGCGCCTGCTGTTGCAAAGGTTTGAGTACCTCAATCGCCGGCACGTCCGGCGCACTGACAGGCGCGGCAGCATAAGTGCTCGCGGCAAACGCCATCGCCAAGGACAATAGGGTTTTTTTCATACTATTCATGCAACATCTCCGGAAGTCATCAGCAAGAAAGTGATTGTTTCTTACGTTCATCACTGCTACAAAATTTCCGTTAGCTTAACACCTGCAAGGAATAGCGTCAGTAGCCACGCTAAACTAAACCAGTTTAAGCTAAACGAATAAGCAGCACAGGTGAGCAAAGACTTTGTTTAGTCGCGCAGTATGACCACCAGGAGCGGCATTTAGTTCGGCCTTTTTTCAAAAACCCAGACCAAGCTGCGGCAACAAGCTCTTGCAGCCACAGCCTCTTCTCTTGCCGTTGCGCCAGTATCAGGCGGCATTCACTAAAAACAGCATGCCAAAAGTGGCGATAGCAGCACCACTGAACTTGCTCATGAGTAAGGCTTTGTTTCTATTCAAAGACAAACTTAAGCCTAAACCCAGCAAATGCAAACTTGCCGTAGCCAACACAAAGCCCGCGCCATACCAAACGGCAGAGGCCGTCGCAGGCAATTCCAGACCATGTGCGTAACCATGCGCCACACCAAATAATGCCACCAGCACAGTGCTCGCCGGCAATGGCATCCTGACCGCAAATGCAAGCAGCAAGCCCAGCACTGTCACTGACAAGGCAATCCCGGTTTCTAGCGCTGGCAGCGCAACACCCTTGATACCAGCCACGGCACCGAGCACCATCATGACAAGAAACATCGCCGGCAACAGGATAGGCCGCGACCAGCCCCCCCCTTACCCTGCGCCGCCCAGAGCCCTACCGCCAGCATTGCCAGCAAATGATCCAAGCCGGTCAGCGGATGAAGCAAGCCTGCGCCAAATCCGTCCATTGCATAGCTAGTATGAGTGGCATGATTCACATGGCTGGCATCGAGATGCGCCATGGCCGGCAAGCTGATTGCCAATAAGCCCGTCGCAAGGCCAAGGCGAGCGATTTTTTTTAATGAATACATAGTTTTCCTTAATTAAATGAAGGCAAATAAAGACTTCTTGCCAGGCTTATGCCTGCTTGAGCAAACCCTGTTTTTGGATGAAAGCGACTACCGTCTCCAGGCCGTCACCGGTACGTAGATTGGTGAAGACAAATGGCCGTTCGCCGCGCATGCGCTTGGCATCAACTGCCATCACATCAAGATTGGCTCCGACATGCGGGGCCAGATCGGTTTTGTTGATGATCAGCAAATCCGAGCGGGTAATGCCGGGCCCGCCCTTGCGCGGAATTTTTTCGCCGCCGGCAACGTCGATCACGTAGATGGTCAGGTCAGATAATTCCGGACTGAAAGTGGCGGCCAGATTGTCGCCGCCCGATTCGATCAGGATCAGATCGAGATCAGGAAAATCGGCGCTCATGCGGGCAATCGCTTCCAGATTGATCGAGGCGTCTTCGCGGATTGCGGTATGCGGACAGCCGCCGGTTTCCACGCCCATCAAGCGCTCAGCGGGCAAGGCATCGGCGCGCAACAGGATTTCCATATCCTCCTTGGTGTAGATGTCGTTGGTGATCACCGCCATTTCGTAGTGGTCACGCATGCGCTTGCACAGCATTTCGCATAAGGCGGTCTTGCCGGAACCGACCGGGCCGCCTATGCCTACGCGCAAAGGATTGGGAGTTTGTGTGTGTCGTGTGATGTAGTCATAATTGTCTAGTTGGGTAGGGTGCGCCATGCGCAGCATTTACGGCGAGATGTTCAAAGGTGCGAAAGGGGCGCATGGCGCACCCTACGATATTTTTTGGCTTTATTTGTGTTTGTTTCGTCATTTAAAAACCCTTGCAACCCTAGCATTAGGAACGATACAGCCGGCTGTATTGCACTTCATGCTGCATCGATAGCAGCGACAAGCCCGGCGCCCAGTTGGATAACTCGTCATCAGCCAGTAGCTGCGCGCTGCGCGCTGCCAGCTCCAGTTCGCCACGCAAAGACAGCAACAGGCGCTGGCCCGCAACCTGCCCCAGCGGCACCGACTTGACACAGACCAGCACCTGATTTTCGGTCCAGGAAAACAAACTGCCCAGCAACACCGCTTCCGGTGCGATCGCCAATGCATCGGCGGCACAGGCGAGCGCAGTGGGCAAAGGGATCTCGGCCTGGCTTTGCAAAATCGCCAGCGACGCGCTATCGGCAATCTTCAGGTCAGCGACCAGCTTGCCCAGCGAATAACCCATCTGTATGGTCTCGGCACGAAACTCGGCGGTGTCACGGGCCGCAATAAAGCAGGCGGTCCAATGGCTGACGGCTTCGCTATCGCGGGCGGCAAAGGCGTGCTGCAAGCGCCATAAAATTGGCGCTTCAAATTGCGCCACTACCTGATGTAAGTGCTCGACGATCCAGGCACGTGCGCTGGCCTCGTTGCTGACCGCGCCGTTTTCTATGGCCGCTTCCAAGCCTTGCGAATAGCTATACGCGCCGATAGGCAGTGAGGGACTGGCCAGTTGTAGCAGATGAAGTAAGGCAGACGATTGCATGGTGTATTTTTAATCCAATGATTGATACGATCGCTGATCCGATCCTAGGTCAGATCGTTAATCGGCTTTCGCATCAGACGGACGATGGATGCGCTGACGCAAGGGAATCGGTGCCAGCGGATTGTGCGGATGCGCATCGTCACCACCATGATGATGGCCGCCGCCATAGGCCCCTGCCTCAGGCTCAAAACTGGCGCGCTCTTCAGTCACCGTCGCGCCCAGGCCTAACAGCATTTCCTTGAGTACGCTGTCCTGGCGTATGCGCAAAAAGCCGTCACCAAGCTGGGCCTGCGTGTGCCGGTTCCCCAGATGGAAGGCACAGCGTAACAAGCCAAAGGCGTCGCCGCATTCAACCCGATAGGTAGGCTCTTGTGCGGCCACAACTTGCACGATGCGGCCATCGCTACCGAGCATCAGATCGCCATCGCGCATCACCGATCCGCGCAAGGTGAACACGCCGACTTCTTCACCATTACTCATGGTGGCGCGCAGGCGGCTTTTTTCGCGTAACTCGTAAGGCAAAATCAATTGCGCCGCAATGATGTCGGCCTGCTCTACTTTGGTGTGTATGGTTAGCATAATGATTGGAAATTCAAAGTTTAAAATAAGAAATAACGCTGGGCCATAGGCAAGACCTTAGCCGGTTCGCACACCAGCAATTCGCCATCGGCACGCACTTCATAGGTTTCCGGATCGACCTGCATTTTTGGCGTGGCCGCGTTATGGATCATGTCGGCCTTGCGCAGATTGCGGGTGTTCTTCACCGCGATTACGGTTTTACTCAACTGTAGTTGCTCTGCGATACCGGCATCCAACGCCGCCTGCGAGACGAAGGTAAATGATTTTTTCAGGCCACCACCGAATGCGCCAAACATCATGCGGGTGTGTACCGGTTGCGGCGTGGGGATAGAGGCATTCGGGTCGCCCATCTGCGCCGCCGCAATCATGCCGCCTTTCAGGATCATGCTCGGCTTAACGCCAAAGAAGGCCGGTTTCCACAACACGATATCGGCAATCTTGCCCACTTCCAGCGAGCCCACTACATGCGAAATACCATGGGTAATTGCCGGGTTGATCGTGTACTTGGCAATGTACCGTTTGGCGCGAAAATTATCATGGCGCGCATTGTCTTGCGCCAATGGGCCCCGCTGGGTTTTCATCTTGTGGGCGGTCTGCCAGGTGCGCATGATGACTTCGCCGACCCGCCCCATCGCTTGCGAATCGGACGACATCATAGAAATCGCGCCGATGTCATGCAAAATATCTTCGGCGGCGATGGTTTCGCGTCGTATGCGCGATTCGGCAAACGCCACGTCTTCGGCAATCGCCGGATCCAGGTGATGGCAAACCATCAGCATATCGAGATGCTCGTCCAGCGTATTGACCGTGTACGGTCGGGTAGGATTGGTCGAAGATGGCAGCACATTGGCCTCGCCGACGGCAGCGATGATATCGGGCGCGTGGCCGCCACCGGCACCTTCGGTATGGAAAGTGTGGATGGTGCGGTTCTTGAAAGCGGCCAGGGTATGCTCGAGAAAGCCACCTTCGTTCAAGGTATCGCTATGGATCGCCACCTGCACATCGTAACGCTCGGCGACCGCCAGGCAATTGTCGATCGCTGCCGGCGTGCTACCCCAGTCTTCATGTAATTTTAGGCCAATCGCACCAGCCTTGATTTGCTCTTCCAGTGGCTCTGGCAGGCTGACGTTGCCCTTGCCGAGAAACCCCAGGTTCATGGGAAAAGCATCGGCCGCCATCAGCATGGAATGGATATGCCATGGTCCAGGCGTGCAGGTGGTGGCAGCGGTGCCCACGGCCGGGCCGGTACCGCCGCCCAGCATGGTAGTCACGCCGCTCATCAAGGCTTCCTCGATCTGCTGCGGACAGATGAAGTGAATATGGCTATCGACACCACCGGCGGTCACGATCATGCCTTCGCCGGCAATGATCTCGGTCGCGCCGCCGATTGCCATCGTGACGCCGGATTGAATATCAGGATTACCGGCCTTGCCTATCGCCGCAATCAAACCATTCCTGAGGCCGATATCGGCTTTGACTATGCCCCAGTGATCGAGGATCACGGCATTGGTGATGACGGTATCCATGACGTCGGCATGTACGCGCTGCGACTGGCCCATGCCGTCGCGTATCACTTTACCGCCACCGAATTTCACTTCTTCGCCGTAAATCGCGTAATCTTTTTCGATCTCGATAAACAAATCGGTATCGGCCAGACGAATCCGGTCACCCGTGGTCGGGCCGAACATTTCGGCATAGGCTTGTCGCGAGATTTTTGTCATTTGCTTTCCTCCACCGCTTGCTCCACCATTTGCTCCACCAGTTTGCCCATGACCAAGCCATTGAAACCGTAGACGATACGATCGCCCCCCAGCGCCACCAACTGTATGGTTCTGATCTGGCCCGGTTCAAAGCGCACCGCGGTGCCTGCCGTGATATTCAAGCGCATGCCGTAAGCAAGTTGACGCTCAAATTGCAGAAACGGATTAGTCTCAAAAAAATGAAAGTGCGAGCCGACCTGGATCGGCCGGTCGCCACTATTGGCCACTTTCAGCGTGATAGTGTCGCGGCCGACATTGAGTTCTATGTCGCCAGCCTCTATCAGCATTTCACCTGGAATCATGCTGCTCTCCGCATCTCAAAATATTAAGGAATCGGGTTATGGACAGTGACCAGTTTGGTACCGTCAGGAAAAGTCGCTTCCACCTGTATGTCCGGTATCATCTCGGCGATGCCATCCATGACATCGGCACGCGTGAGAATTTTTGTGCCGTCAGACATCAGTTCAGCCACCGTCTTGCCGTCACGCGCACCTTCCATGATGGCCGCAGAAATCAGCGCAATCGCTTCCGGATAATTGAGCTTAAGACCACGCGCCATGCGCCGCTCTGCCAGCAGACCGGCGGTAAAAATGAGTAACTTATCTTTTTCTCTTGGCGTCAGTTCCATCGCATCCTCTATGGCAAATAAAATGATTGTTCAGCTTCTTTACGCACCAATTGCTTTCGCACCCCACACCGTCATGCCGGACTTGATCTCCATGCCTGTCAATTCAGGTCGCTATATAAGCCCTTCTCCTGCTTGCGGGAGAAGGGTTGGGATGAGGGTGGTTCAAATTGAGCACGATGTTTGATACTTCATAGCGCTAAGCGCATCAGCTATTTGAACGCAAGCCTTGCTCAACCACCCTCACCCCTGCCCTCTCCCGCTAGCGGGCCAGGGAGTTTTCCTAGCAAGCTGAACAGTTACATTCATAAACATCATTCAAAACAGTACAGCCCGCTTGCGCATATTCCATGCGGGTTCCCAGCCTATATGGCCTGCAGACCGCATGGAATATGCGCGCTGGGCCTGCCTACTTTTAGATTTTGTAGGGTGCGCCATGCGCACCAATCCACTCCATGCTTTTACATCAAAATCGGTGCGCATGGCGCACCCTACGTATTCCAAATTCTTAATGCGATCGCCTCACGACCTATGATTTCCGGACGCAAATAACGCCACGCCAGTAGCATCAGCGCCCGCGCCATTTCACTGGCATTGCCCAGATAACGTACTACGATCACTCCTTTGAGCTGGCTCACGCCAAAGCTCCCTGCGCCATCCAGCAATTGACTTGCCTCCTCACGCAAGGCAGTAATCACAGCCGCCGGTAGCGTCTTGCCGGCCGCCATCAAAGTGGCACAAACCGTATTGCCACCCAAGCCCAGCAAGCCTGTCATGGCGACACTGCCGCCAGTGACTGCGCCCTGCTCAAACCAGATTAATTTACCTTCACGGCGTATCGTGCTGTGCTGGGATATTCTCCCGGAATGAAAACGTTCACCCGAGGCGGTGCGGCCAAAGCACAAGATGTCGCAGCCGATAAAACTAGCGTCCTTAGCCAAGTTAATGGTTTGCGATAACTGTACGTGGGCGGCATCAAAAAAATATCGTTTCTTGCGGCAGCCATTCGACACTGGCGGCGGACGCCACCGTCATCTGCACGGTCTGGCTGGAAATTTTTCCGTTGGCCTTGTACCACTTGGCCGCTCCCGGCGTAGTGACAAAGGCGTGGGCGTTTTCCTGCACCGCCAGTGTGATTTCCAACTGATCTCCGCCGACCACGCCACCCGGCGGATGGACAATAATCGCATGGCAAATTTGTCCGCCTTCCGGATACAGGGCTTTTTGCACGCGCAAAGGGCCGACATGCGAGCGCTCGGTGAGGCGGGTGGTGCCACCGTCATCGCTAAAGCCCAGACGCAGCTTAGCCTGCCATGGCGCGATGGCTATGGGGGCGGATGTTTGCTGCTCCGGCAAGGCAAGATCGCTAGACATAATGCTAGACCGCCAGATGACGTTTTACGTCTTCGCCGTCCATCGCCGCTTGTGTGCCAGACGCCACCACCTCACCGCGCGACAGCACCACAAACTTATCGGCCAGTTCGCGGGCGAAATCAAAATATTGTTCGCACAGGATAATCCCCATGTCACCGCGTTCACGCAGCAGGCGTATCACCCGCCCTATGTCCTTGATGATGGACGGTTGTATGCCCTCGGTAGGCTCATCAAAAATGATCAGCTTGGGCTCTGCCAGCAAGGCGCGCGCAATCGCCAGTTGCTGCTGCTGGCCGCCGGACAAATCGCCGCCGCGCCGCTGCAGCATTTCTTTCAGCACCGGGAATAATTCATAGATTTCACCCTTGATCTGCGATGCTTGCCGGGCTGGTTTGGTCGCCATACCCATCAGCAGATTTTCTTCTACCGTCAGCCGGGCAAAAATCTCGCGCCCTTGCGGTACGTAGGCGATCCCTGATCTGGCGCGCTCATGCGGTGTTAATCTGGTGATGTCACGGCCTTCCAGCTTGACCGATCCGCTACTGACAGGCAGCACGCCCATCATGCATTTGAGCAGCGTGGTTTTACCGACCCCATTGCGTCCCAGCAAAGTCAGGCACTCGCCTTTTTTGACCGTCATCGAAATCCCGCGCAAGGTGTGCGAGGAGCCGTAATATTGATTCAGTTGTTCCACTTCTAACATTGTGCGTCCCAGATTAGTGTCGCAGATTAGCGTCCCAAATATACTTCGATGACACGTTCGTCGTTTTGCACTTGCTGCATTGTCCCCTCGGACAATACCGAGCCCTCATGCAGTACCGTGACCTTGCCTTGCTGCGCAATCTCGGTGACAAAACCCATGTCATGCTCGACCACCATGATCGAATGTTTACCGCGCAATTCGTTGAGCAGTTCGGCGGTGCGGGCGGTTTCGGCGTCCGACATGCCGGCCACCGGTTCATCGAGCAAAATCAATTCCGGCTCCTGCATCAGCAACATGCCTATTTCCAGCCATTGCTTCTGCCCGTGCGACAGCAAACCAGCCGCGCGCGCCTCTTGCCCGTTCAGGCGTATCAGTTTCAGGATCTCTTCTATCTTGCCGCGCTGCTCAGAATTGAGCCTGAAGAACAGGCTAGGCTTGACGCGCTTATCCATCTTCATTGCCAGTTCCAGATTTTCGAACACGCTATGTTGCTCAAACACGGTCGGGCGTTGAAACTTGCGGCCAATACCGGCATGCGCAATCTGTACTTCATTCATCTTGGCCAGATCGATAGTCTGACCAAAAAATGCCGTACCGGAACTCGCCTTGGTCTTGCCGGTGATGACATCCATCATGGTGGTCTTACCGGCACCGTTCGGGCCTATGATGCAACGCAATTCACCGACCGAGATATCGAGCGTGAGTTTATTCAAGGCCTTGAAGCCATCGAAGGACACCGTAATATCGTCCAGATACAGAATAGCGCCATGCGTAGTGTCTACCCCGACACTCTTGACGCGGCCATAATTGACGCCGTAATCGGCGCGACTACCCGGCTCTTCACTCAGATAGGTGTCGCCAGATTTTAATACTTCACTCATAGCGCCTCCTGTGGTTTCTCAAGTTTCCTGAATTTTTTCATTTTTTTCAGCATGCCCAGGATGCCTTCTTGCATGAACAGGGTCACCAGGATAAACAACAGGCCAAGCGCAAACAGCCATAAATCAGGAAACGCGGCGGTAAACCAGCTCTTCAGACCATTGACGGTAAACGCACCGACGATGGGACCGATCAAACTACCGCGACCACCGACCGCTGCCCAGATCACCATCTCGATAGAATTAGCGGGCGACATTTCAGACGGATTGATGATGCCCACTTGCGGCGCATACAGGGCCCCGGCGATGCCGCACAAGACCGCAGATAAAGTCCAGACAAACAGCTTGAACCACAGCGGGTCGTAGCCGATAAACATCAGACGCGATTCCGAATCACGCACCGCCTGCAAGACCCGCCCGAGCTTGGAGCTGACTATGCTGCGGCACAAAATCAGGGCAGCCAACAAGGTGCTGAGGGTAATCAGGTATAGCACTGCCTTGGTGGCAGGCGCGGTCACGCTAAAGCCCAGAATACGCTTGAAGTCGGTAAACCCGTTGTTGCCGCCAAAGCCGGTGTCATTGCGGAAAAACAGCAACATGAAGGCAAACGTCATGGCCTGTGTGATGATGGAAAAATATACGCCTTTAATGCGCGAGCGAAACGCAAAGAAACCAAACACAAATGCCAGCACGCCCGGCACCAAGACCACTAAGGCCATGCAATACCAGAAGTTGTCGGTCATGGCCCAATACCATGGATAAGTTTTCCAGTCGAGAAACACCATGAAATCGGGCAAATGACTTTGGTACACACCATCGCGGCCTATCGCGCGCATCAGATACATGCCGTGCGCATAGGCACCGAGCGCAAAAAACACACCATGGCCCAGCGATAAAATACCGGTATAGCCCCACACCAGATCAAGCGCCATCGCTGCCAGTGCATAGCACATGAACTTGGCCACCAGTCCCACCATATAGCTAGATACATGCAGCGCATGGCCGTCGGGAAAACTCAGGTTAAGTACTGGCAACAAGGCGGCAATCACGCTGCAGACAATAATCGCCATCCAGACCGGGCGGGCAAACAAAGGCTTATTCATGACGAGTTTATTGATAACGAGAGTATTCATTCGACGCTCCTGCCTTTCAGTGCGAACAGGCCTTGCGGACGGCGCTGGATAAAAACGATAATAAAGATCAGGATAAAAATCTTGGCCATCACGGCACCGGCAAACGGTTCGAGAAATTTATTCACCTCACCCAAGCCAAACGCGGCGATCACGGTGCCGGCTAACTGCCCTACCCCGCCCAGCACCACCACCATAAAAGAATCAACGATATAGCTTTGTCCCAGATCCGGCCCGACATTGCCCAGTTGCGACAAGGCCACGCCACCCAGACCAGCAATACCTGAGCCCAGCCCGAAGGTCATCATGTCGATTTTGGCCGTGGAAACACCGACGCAATCGGCCATGCGGCGGTTTTGCATCACCGCCCGCACAAACAGGCCGAGCCGGGTTTTATTCAGGATCAGCCAGACCGCCAACACCACGAACAAGGAAAAAAAGACGATGACGATACGGTTGTACGACAGCACCAGCGAACCCATTACCGTCACGCCACCCGACATCCAGGAAGGATTGGCGACCTCGACGTTTTGTGCGCCAAAAATGCTACGCACCGTCTGCATCAACATCAGGCTGATACCCCAAGTGGCCAGCAAAGTTTCCAGCGGGCGCCCGTACAGCCAACGAATCACCGTGCGCTCAAGCGCGATACCAACCGCTGCGGCAACAATAAAGGCCGCCGGCAATGCCACCAGCAGATAGGCATCGAGCGCGGCCGGCAAGTAGTTGCGGAATAGCATCTGCACGACATAGGTGGTGTAGGCCCCTATCATCAGCAGTTCGCCATGCGCCATGTTGATGATGCCCATCAGGCCGAAGGTAATCGCCAGACCGAGTGCCGCCAATAACAGTACGCTACCGAGCGAAATGCCATACACCAGATTGCCGACAAATTCGGTACGCGCCAGATGGCTATCGAGTGCCTTGAGTGTCGCTGCCACTTCACGGCGTACCGCTTCGTCCGGTTCGGCGTAAAGACCGTCAGCGGATTTTTCCAGCATCGCTTGCAACACCGGCTTGAGATTAGCGTTATTGGTTTCCGCCAGGGCATGCGCGGCTTGTCTGCGGATCGCCGCATCAGGCGACTGCAGATTGGCGCTTGCCATCACCATTTTTAGTATCGCCAATATCTCGTCATCCTGCTCCTTGGCGATGGCGATTTCTATCAGGGGAATTTGTTCGAGTGCGGCACTTTTTTGCAATTCCAGCGCAGCGCTAAGGCGCACCGTGCGCTCGGGCGAGAGTAATTTAAAACCAGATAAGGCGCCATCGACGACGGCGCGCAAGCGGTTGTTCACGGTGACGCCATCGATGCCATCGGGTGTCTCGGTGATCTGGCCGCTGCCGGGATGAAACGCTTTACCGTCTTCCACTATCAGGAACTCGCCATCCGGCGTGCTGTAGGCGCTATCGTTTTTCAAGGCATTCAAGACCCGGTGCGCCTCAGGATTAGCGAGTGCCGCAATCTTGGCTACCGCCGCGATGCGCGCATCCGGATCATCGCCGGTAAGTGGCTTAAGAAGTGCCGTATCTATGGCAGCGCTAGCGCTCAGCGTTTGTACACAGAGTGTCGCTGCAAGTAAAAATCTGGAAAGAAAGCGCATAGGCAGTTTAATTTCGGTGGTGAGGTAAAACACGAATTGGCCAACATGTTGACAAGGTCGACAGCAGTAGGGTGCTGCGCACCGCTCCCTTTCCCAGAAACGGCACGGAACGAATCGGTGCGCAGCACCCTACAAACGCGAGAAAGTGCGTTGTACGACCGCCCTCACCCCCAACCCCTCTCACGCAAGCGGGTGAGGGGAGCTTATGTCGCTGAGCTTTGTAAAAATTACAGCTTCTGCTTGCCTTCATTACCGGCGATATACGGGCTCCAAGGTTGCGCGCGGATAGGCTCCTTGGTTTTGTAGACGACACTGAACTGGCCGTCACCCTTGATCTCGCCTATCATGACCGGCTTATGCAAGTGATGATTGGTGGCATCCATGGTCAGGGTAAAACCGGACGGTGCCTTGAAGGTCTGCCCTGCCATCGCCGCAATCACTTTATCGGTATCGGTGGATTTGGCTTTCTCTACCGCCTGCTTCCACATATTGATACCGACATAGGTCGCTTCCATAGGATCATTGGTGACCACGGTAGTGGCATTCGGCAATTTTTGCGCCACTGCGTAGGCTTTCCATTTTTTGATGAATTCATCATTCACCGGATTTTTCACCGACTGGAAGTAATTCCACGCTGCCAGGTGACCGAGCAAAGGCTTGGTATCAACGCCGCGCAATTCTTCTTCACCGACCGAGAAAGCAACCACAGGAACATCGGTGGCTTTCAAACCGGCATTGCCTAGCTCTTTGTAGAACGGCACGTTGGAGTCACCGTTAATGGTAGAGATCACAGCAGTCTTGCCACCGGCCGAAAACTTCTTGATGTTGGCGACGATGGTCTGGTAATCGGAATGGCCAAATGGTGTATAGACCTCGTCGATGTCGGTATCTTTCACGCCTTTTGATTTCAGGAAAGCGCGCAGGATCTTATTGGTTGTGCGTGGATACACATAGTCGGTGCCGAGCAAGACGAAACGCTTGGCCGCACCGCCTTCTTTACTCATCAGATATTCGGTAGCCGGTATCGCTTGCTGGTTCGGTGCGGCGCCGGTGTAGAACACATTTTTCTCCAGCTCTTCCCCTTCATATTGCACCGGATAAAACAGCAGGCTATTGAGTTCCTTAAATACCGGCAGCGTCGATTTGCGCGACACCGAAGTCCAACAGCCAAACACCACCGCCACCTTATCTTGCGAGATCAGTTGACGCGCTTTTTCTGCAAACAAAGGCCAGTTGGAAGCCGGATCAACAATCACAGGCTCTAGCTTCTTACCCATCACGCCACCCTTGGCATTGATCTCGGCGATCGTCATCAGGGCCACGTCTTTCAAGGACGTTTCCGAGATCGCCATGGTGCCGGACAGCGAGTGCAAGATGCCGACCTTAATCGTATCGGCAGCGATTGCCTGAGACATCCAAACGTTTGCAGCGATTGTCATAGCACCAATGGCGCTAGCCTTCAAAATCATGCGACGTGACATAAATTCTCCTAAGGAAAAAAGTAAAGGCAAAATTGTGTGAACCTGCGACTTCACTTTCTTAGTTAGCAAAATTGATGCCACTTATTTAATCCCTCATTTGTTGCGCATTGAGCTGTATTGAGCTACTAAATCACGTTTTTATCCACCGCCTTGGTGCATTTTATGCAAACACTTATAAAAGTTGCACTCATTTAGTGAGCCCATTCACCGAATCGGGAATGCGGTTTATTCATGAGCAGATCAAGTTCCGCTCATGCATTCACTAAGCGCTATGTACTAAGCACTAAGCACTAAGCACTAAGCACTAAGCAGCAAATCAACTAAGTAGCTAAGTAAACAAGCCATACCCGTCTGGCAAAATTCGCATCCTGAGAGTGCGCCACCTCAAAAGTACCGTGCAAGCCAAGGCTTATTGCAGCTCCGCAATAAATATTGGTTATACTATTGGGTTAGACACTCCACTCTAATGTTGCAAATTGACTTAAGAGTGAAGAAGTTTTGTGATAAATGAAATTGATTGGAGCTTTACATGATGTTGAATACTGGCAAGCGCTGCTGTTTCGCTGCCGTCTTATTTTTCGCCTCGCTGGCAACGGCGTTTACCTCCGATGCGCTGGCGATTGAAGTGGCAGGCGTAAAAATCGACGAAACGGCGCATGTAGCGAACGCGGATTTAAAACTCAATGGTGCCGGAATTCGTTACAAAGCGATTTTCAAGGTCTATGTCGCCGGCTTGTATCTGAAGGAAAAGAAAACCACGCCGTCCGATATTCTTGGGCTGGCAGGACCGAAGCGCGTCACGCTCGTGATGTTGCGCGATCTGAGCAACGAAGATTTTGGCCGTGGCTTCATGAGCGGGATTCAGCAAAACACCGATAAGGCAGAGAAAACCAAACTGGTTTCACAATTCCTGCGCTTTGGCGAGATGTTCGCTTCCGTGCCGGAATTAAAAAAAGGCGACATCATGATCTGCGACTGGGTGCCGGGCATAGGCACGGTAGTCTCGCTGAACGGAAAAAAGATGGGCGAACCTTACCCGGATGTGGCTTTCTACAATGCGATCCTGCGCATCTGGTTAGGTGAAAAACCGATAGACGTTACCCTCAAAACAGCCTTGATGGGCGATACCAGCACTGACAGCAAGAACGCCTACCGTTAAAACTACATAGCAGATCATCCCATCAGACCATCGCGAACCGGCAAAGTCGTTTCGCGCATTTTTTTCGACCTTTTTTCGACCTTATTCTCCCGTGTTGCGGCAGCGCATACGCATACGGGTTAGAATCTCGCCTAACAAAATACCAGAGGAAAAATACCATGACATTACCAAGCGCCAGCGGTCTTACACCTCAGCAATTATTTGAAAATAACCGTAAGTGGGCAGCCGCCATCTCCGCCAAAGATGCCGACTTTTTCAAAAAACTCGCATCGCAGCAAAGCCCTGAATACTTATGGATAGGCTGCTCCGACAGTCGCGTACCGGCCAATGAACTATTGGGTTTATTACCGGGCGAATTATTCGTACACAGAAATATCGCCAACGTCGTAGTCCATTCCGATCTCAACTGCCTGTCGGTATTACAGTTCGCGATTGACGTATTGCGCGTCAAGCACATCATCGTCTGCGGCCATTACGGTTGTTCAGGCGTACATGCGGCCATGACAGGTCGCCGTGTCGGCCTGGCCGACAACTGGCTGCGCCACGTACAGGACGTACACCAGAAACACGAACGTTATCTCGGCGAAGTGCTGACGATCAAGCAGCGTTCCGACCGTCTGTGCGAGCTTAATGTCATCGAGCAGGTAGTTAACCTGTCACAAACCACGATCGTGCAGGATGCCTGGGAACGCGGCCAGGAATTAACCGTACATGGTTGGGTCTATGGTTTGCAGGATGGCTTGCTCAGTGAATTGGGCATGTCGATCAACTCCCCGGAGCTACTGGCACCACATCTGGAACGCAGCCTGGCGCGCTATCAGGATTAACTAGCCAGTCTGCCAGTCGCACGGAATATGCGCGCTGGCTTGATGGTGTTTTTGTTGCCTAGCTCGGTAGGTACGATTAGCGAAGCGTAATCGCACGCTTGCAGCTGTCCCGTAGCGTATTTAACTGCCAACCCCTCCATCACGCATATTTCATGCGCTTCTTCCAGCATCTCGGCCTGCGAGTTGCATGGGAGTTGCACATTGACCGGGTTGTGTTTTCGCTTCTGTCGTTGTTGTGCGATTGCCGGCCGGTGGTAGACCGGCAGCTACTTACTTTTCTTGCTTCGCCAAGAAGAGTAAGCAAAAGAAGGCGACGCAAAGTCGCTGCCCTTCGGGTGCCCGCCTGTGCAAGTCAAAAAATGGGGAACGAAGCAAACTCGCTTCGCTCAGACAAGCTTCATTCCTGATCCATTTTCTGCCCAGCACAAGCGGCAGCGCCACATGCGAAAAACGAACGTCAACACATCCGTAGTGCGACTACCGCTCCACTGCGCAGGCAACATCACAGCACTTCGAACTACGACAATCTACTGCTTTTGACCTGGGTTTTGAATTGGGTTTTGAATTGGGTTTTGAATCTGCTTTTGACGTGGCTTTTGAATCGAATTCGCATGTGGCGCTGCCAATTGTGCGGGGCGGAAAATGGATCAGAAGTGAAGCTTGTCTGAGCGCAGCGAGTTTGCTTCACTTCCCATTTTCTGTTCCGCACAATTGGGTACCCGCAGGGCAGCGACTTTGAACTGACCCCGTAAAGTTGGACAGGGAATTGCTTATGCCATAGAGGCTTGAGTTCGGTATTGGACTGGACTCAAGCCGTTTAGTTTCAACTTAATACGATCGTGATTATAGTACTGAATGTAGGCGACCAAACCATCCTGAAGTTCCTCTACAGTCGTAAATTTATTTAAATAAAAATACTCGGTTTTTAGCACTGCGAAGAAACTCTCCATCGCTGCGTTATCTAAACAATTTCCCTTTCGCGACATGCTTTGCTCCACCTGATTTTGTTCAAGCAGGCGTTGGTAGGCGGGCATGCGATATTGCCAGCCCTGATCCGAATGGAGTATCAATTTATCTTTAACTTTCAGCCTAGCCAATGCCTTCTTGATCATCTTGCTCACCATCTCAAAGACAGGTCGCTTTGACGTCTCAAAGGCAATAATTTCTCCGTTATACAAATCCATCACCGGTGAGAGATACAGTTTTTCTCCGGCTACCTTGAACTCAGTGACGTCCGTTACCCATTTTTTATTTGCCTCCTGTGCATCGAATTGGCGCTGCAAAATATTGGGCGCGGCACGTCCCACATCGCCCTTGTACGAGCGGTATTTTTTGATTCTGACCAGTGACTTTAATCCCAATTCCTGCATAAGCCGCTGTATGGTTTTGTGATTCACAAACGTGCCCAATTGCTGAAGTGCCGCAGTGATGCGGCGATAGCCATAACGTCCCTGATGGCGCTCGTACAGCGCGCGGATACTCTGCTTTAAATCCGCATACTTATCCCCCATCAACTGCGCTTTCTGCTGATAATAAAATGTACTGCGTGCCAGACCAGCCAGCACGAGCAGGCCTGCGATGGGATATTGTTGCCTTAGCTCTTGCACTATTTGCGCTTTTTGATCGATGTTGTTTGCGCTTGTTGCTGAACTAAGGCTTTCAACTTTTTTAGGTAGGCGTTCTCCATGCGCAGGTACTTTAGCTCGGCCAGTAAATCCTCATGGGTTCGCTGATCTTCTACGTCAATGGATGCGGGTGGTTTTTTAGTCGTGTTCGTTGTCATAATCTTGGGTGGTGCACATTTGCGTGGAGTAAGGGCGTCAATGCCGCCGCTATCATAATGCTGTTCCCAGATGCGAAGGCGACCTGGACCACGAATATCGAACAAGAGTTCCGTTTGAGTGTAAGAGAGCTGATGCTTCCACATGTGCTGCAAGACCGAGAGCTTAAACTGCGCATCGTAATGGCTGTACTTTTTATCTAGACCGTCTGCGCCACGCAAACGATACATGGCAACCCATCTGCCCAACACCGAATGTGCCAGATCGTAGCATTTTGCGACATCTTTTAAACCAGCACCCCCCGTCAAATAATGTTCGACAACGGATACTTTGAATTGCTTTGTGTACTTGCTCATGAAATACCCCAATAGTTTGGATTGATGTCCAACTTTATGGGGGCAGTTCAAAGTCGCTGCCCTGTGGGTACCCGCCTGTGCAGGTCAAAAAATGGGAAAAGTTCGAAACTCGCTACGCTCAAACACGAACCTTTCTAATCCATTTTCTGCCATGCACAAGCGGCAGCGCCACATGCGGAAGGCGAAGGTCAACACATCCGTAGTGCGACTTGCGCGTCTCCGTAAGCCCGCGTAGGTACGATTAGCGCAGCGTAATCGTACGCATGCTGCGCTGAATGGATTTTTTTCGCTAGCCCGCCCTGCCAACGCGCATATTCCATGCGCTTCTTCCAGCACATAGGCCTGCGAGCCGCATAGAATATGCGTGAAGGTCGGGTCGGTTTTAAAAACCGCTACGGTATAGCGATGTGCGTGCGATTACGCCTTGCTAATCGCACCTACCGAACTAAAGTAGGGTGCGCCGTGCGCACCAATGGATAGACAGAAACAACAAGAAAATATTTGTAAGCCGAGACATAAGCGGTGCGCATGGCGCACCCTACGTTTGCTCCGAGCTACGGCAATCCGGTGCTGCTTTTGACCTGGGTTTTGACTTGGATTTTGACTTGGATTTTGACTTGGGTTTTGACTTGGGTTTTGAATCGGCTTTTGACTCTGCTTTTGACTCTGCTTTTGACTCTGCTTTTGATTTGGCTTTTGACTAGAATTCGCATGTGGCGCTGCCAATTGTGCGGGGCGGAAAATGGATCAGAAAGGTTCGTGTTTGAGCCGAAGGCGAGTTTCGAACTTTTCCCATTTTACGACCTGCATAATTGGGCACCCGAAGGGCAGCGACTTTGCGTCGCCTTTCTTTGCTTCCGTTTCTTTGGCGAAGCAAAGAAAGGAAGTAGCTACTGGGCTACCCCCGGTCGGCAATCGCCCAACAACGACAAGAAGACCAACAAGACCAAGCCGCAGCAAAGCAAAAACAGCATGCCGCCAACACGCATATTCCATGCGGCTCGCAGGCCAGTGTGCTTGAAGAAGCGCATGGAATATGCGCAGTGGCGCTTTCTATTCGGAGATTTCCTATGGCTTAATAGACGAGTCACATTACGCTTTGCCGAGTTGAGTTAGAGCATGAAATACGTCAACGCAAGACCTGACCCTGTGCACCGACTATTCGGAGATTTCCTATGGCTTAATAGACGAGTCACATTACGCTTTGCCGAGTTGAGTTAGAGCATGAAATACGTCAACGCAAGACCTGACCCTGTGCACCGATTGGGCACCCGAAGGGCAGCGACTTTGCGTCGCCTTTCTTTGCTTCCGTTTCTTTGGCGAAGCAAAGAAAGGAAGTAGCTACCGGGCTACCCCCGGTCGGCAATCGCCCAACAACGACAAGAAGACCAACAAGACCAAGCCGCAGCAAAGCAAAAACAGCATGCCGCCAACACGCATATTCCATGCGGCTCGCAGGCCAGTGTGCTTGAAGAAGCGCATGGAATATGCGCTGTGGCGCCGCCTGTTGGCGGTCTAAAATAACAAGTGCAACACTTCTGTAGAATTTATACAAACAGGAGTGTCCTATGAGCTACACGCATTTAACAGAGCTAGAACGAGAATTTATCGCCAGGCAGTTGCAAGAGAAACAAAGCAAACGAGAGATAGCCAGGCGACTGGGGCGCAATGTAACGTCGATTTGCCGAGAGGTTAAAAGAAGTTGTGATGAGCATGGTCAATACAGACCTATTCATGCGCATCAGAGAGCGCACCAGAATCGTCGCATAGCCAGAAGGCCGCGTAAGTTAGCCTCGCGCTATGCGGAAGGATTATGGGCTAAAGTAAGATTTAAGCTAGAGCGGGCCTGGTCGCCCAATCAGATTTCTTTATGGCTGCAAAGAGCATTTCCAGATACTCCGGATTATCAAGTGTCACATACAACGATCTATCACCACATCTACCTTTTGCCTAAGGGCGAATTGAAACGTCAAATCGTTAGCAATTTGCGGCAGGAAGGGAAGAAGCGCAAAAGCAGCACCCAAGGCAATGGAAAGACATGGATTAAAGAGTTGATTCATGCCCGCCCGGAAGAGGCTGATTTGCGCGTTCGTCTTGGTCATTTTGAGGGCGATTTGCTGCTTGGCGGTAAAAGTTCACCTGGTGCCGTTGGTGTCTTGTATGAACGGACGAGTCGTCGCGTAAGCCTGATTAAATTAGAGCGGCGTGACGCTTACTCTGCCTATCAGGGTTTTGCGAGTGTCTTGAAAAGGATGCCGGTGGGGGCATGTCTCACCATGACATACGATCAAGGTTCCGAAATGGCGGAGCACGAACGGATAAGCGATGCAACGGGAATCAAAGTCTATTTTTGCGACCCGCACAGTCCCTGGCAACGGGGCGGTGTCGAGAATACCAATGGCTTATTGCGTCAATATTTACCGAAAGGAATGGATATGTCAGAGCTAACGCAATATCAACTTCACCGTATTGCCATGGAGTTAAACGAACGTCCCCGTGTCACCTTAAAAGGACGCTCGCCAAATGAGGTCTGGACACACATGCTTGACGGGTTAACATTTGAAGAGGCTACCAATCAGCCTCTCTTAAAAATTTAGTGTTGCACTTGGAACTTTAGACCACCGTTTTGAGATTGCCTACGGCGTGATAGATGAAGCACATTGCGACCGACCGAGTTTCATCTTACGAAATTTTCGTTTTTTCAGAGAGCCATTGCTGAAGTTTTAATACTCTTCTTTTCTCAAAATCATAAGTTAAAGGTCTCATTGATTTTTTCAATTCATCCACATTTAAGGACCATGCAAACCATAAAGATTTGGCATCATCCAATTGTCCATTAAGGGCTAGGAGAATTATTCCGCGTTCAAAAAATAGGAAAGTTTGAGGGCCATCTGATTTTACCCAAGGATTTTTTTTATAGTCCTTTAAGCAAAAAAAAGTATTAACTATATCTCTTTTGTTTTCGATCCGATTTACAAATGGGACACCAAATCTCTCCCAATCTTGTCTCCATACTTCAAAAGCTAACTCTATTGAAAGGGGAGCATTAACAACCTGCCAACTCGGATTTTCGCCTTTTACAACATTCCATTTCAAATGACTTAGTCTCACCATAATTAAGTTTGCATATGGAAAATTATATATACTCTCAACCCTATTCTGATCAATCTCCCATAGATCAAGAAATACTTCGACGTCTCCAACAAGTTTAGAACTAATTGTTATCGATATATCAAAATTAAACACTCCGCTTGGATCCTCATGCACTCCACAAATCGATACAGAAGTAAAAAAATCCTCATCATTTTTTTTTACAAACGTTAAGATCGAAGGGTCTTTCCACGACACCGGGCCTATAAAGTTATTGTGGTTTAAATATAGAATAATTTTCTCTAAAACTAATGGATGCGAGCTTCCCCAGCGTTTGATAAAACCATTTCTGTTTTTAAATTTAACTGTTTCATTTAACATCATCACTTCACCTTTAATTTCGCTCATCGTGATACAAACCTAACGAAAAAGCAATGAAAGCAAAGCAAGAAGGCACAATGCATCTCATCTATCGCGCCGTATGCATGCCCGAAAAAGCCGCGGCATCTAAATCTCGCTACAATCTACTTTTCTAAAACCAGGCACGGCCACCGCGCATATTCCATGCGCCTCTTCAAACACAGTGCCTTGAAACCCGCATAGAATATGCGTGATGGCACGGTGGTTTACAACATTAAGCGCCATTGATGACGCAAATTACGGCCCAACTTTTGATACCGCGCCCCCCTATGATCTCTCACGTATTTATCGGCATCACGGATTTCCACCGGGCCTTAGGTTTTTATTCCCCGCTCATGGAAAGCCTCGATCTCAGTCTGAAATTTTGTGATGCAGAAAAACCCTGGGCTGGCTGGGTGGCGCGACATGCGCCGCGGCCGCTGTTTGTCATCGGTCAGGCCTTTAATGGCGAAGCCAGTACTCCGGGTAACGGGCAGATGATTGCCCTCCTTGCAGCCGATAGAAAAACGGTCAGGCTATGTCATGCGCTGGCATTAGAAAATGGTGGTGTCTGTGACGGTGAGCCGGGCTTGCGGCCGCAGTATCATGCCGATTATTACGGTGCGTATTTTCGTGACCCTGACGGCAATAAGATCTGCGTCTGCTGCCATGACGCTGATACTGATGCTGAGGATGAGCTTTAGAACTTAACGGCTTTCCAGCTTACCGTCACGCAGCTTTAGCCTGTGCACGCCCGGTAAGGCAATCAAGTCGCGGTCATGGCAAACCATGATGACGCTACTACCCTCACGGATCAATTCAGGGATCAGGGCTATCACCTGTTCGCGCGCTTCGCCGTCGAGGTTGGAGGTGGGCTCGTCTAGCAGCAATAATTGCGACCGCAAGACTTTCGCCCTGGCCAATGCCACCCTTTGCTTTTCGCCGCCCGACAGCGTATTTGCCGGCTGCTCACTCAGATGGGTTATACCGGCCCATTGCATGGCATCTTGCAGCGCTTGCTGTTGCTGTGCCGCCGGCATACCACGTACTTTCAGGCCATACGCGATATTGCCGGCCACCGTATCGGCAAACATCACCGGATGCTGATGCACATAGACGATGTTGGCGCGTAGCAGTGCCGGATAGGGAAACCAGTTGAGCGGCGTTCCCATAAAACTCGCCTGTGCGATCTGCGCACTATCGAGGCCACTGAGTATGCGCAGCAAAGTGCTTTTGCCGGCGCCGTTGATGCCGGTAAGCACATAGGCGCTGGCGCGCGCTATGATCAGGGTATCAATATCGAGCAATAGCTCGCGCGAGGCCCCACGCTCCGGTTTCTGCCCGAAGCGTTTTTGTATGCCTTGCAGGCTAATTAAGGGGCTCATCGCTGGTATCCGGCCTGGCGCGCATCACCTTGCAGTAGCAGCAAAGCGGCATTGAGTAGTAGTGCCAGCGTGATCAGCACCACGCCCAATGCAATACCCTGGGCGAACTCACCCTTGCTGGTTTCCAGCGCTATCGCGGTGGTGATGGTACGGGTCGCACCGGCGATATTGCCGCCCACCATCATGGCGCAACCAACTTCCGAAATCACACGCCCGAACCCATAGATCAGTGCGGCCATCACGCCAAAGCGCACTTCGTACAAGACGGTACACATCACCTGCCAGCGACTGGCGCCCAGCGTAATGGCAGTCTCGGCCAGACGCGGATCGGCCGCCTGTACTGCACTTAAGGTCAGCGCAATTAATACCGGCAAGGCGATCAGGGATTGGCCGGCGATCATGCCGGATTGGGAAAACAGCCAGTGCAGCGAGCCGAAAGCTCCCTGACGACTGAGTAATAAATACAGCAGCAAACCGATCAAGACGGTAGGCAGTGACAGCGCCGCCTGCACCAGCCAGATCAGCACGCGGCGCCCGCGAAACCGGCTGCTGGCGATCAGATAGCCAGCGATTACCGCCGGCACCGTTGCCAATGCCAGCCCGAGCACGGAAGTCTTGAGCGAGACCCAGACGATTTGCCACAAATCGGCATCACCCGACAGCAGCAAGGCAAACGCCTCGCGCACTGCGACGGTGATACTCATAGCGCGATGAGCTTATCGGTGAGTTTATACAAGCTAAAGCCTTAGAAACAATGTTCAGGAGCCGGGAAAGACTGCTCTTTAACGGCGTTGACATAGGCCAGCACGGCGGCATCAATACTGGTCTGCCCTTCCATGAAGTTTTTCACGAACCTTGCCTTGCGACCCGGAAACACCCCCAGCAAATCGTGCATCACGAGAACTTGTCCGGAACAATCGGGGCCCGCGCCTATGCCTATGGTAGGAATCACCAGCAACTCGGTGACTTCCTTACCGAGCGTCGCAGGAATCGCTTCCAGCACCAGCAAGCTGGCACCGGCCGCCTGCAAGGCAACGGCATCGGCTTTCAGCAACTCCGCCGCTTCATCGGTTTTACCCTGAACCTTATAGCCGCCAAGCTGATGCACCGATTGTGGTGTCAGGCCGATATGGGCGCACACCGGTACCGCACGTTCAGTGAGGAATTTAACGGTAGGAGCAAGCCAGGCTCCGCCTTCGAGCTTGACCATCTGGGCACCGGCCTGCATCAGTTGCACCGCGTTCTGAAACGCCGCTTCCGGTGTCGCATAACTGCCAAACGGCATATCGGCGACCAGCAATGCGCTCTTGTTGCCGCGCGCGACGCTGGCGGTATGGTAGGCGATCTCCGCTACCGTCACCGGCAAGGTGGAACTATGCCCCTGGCATACCATGCCCAGGGAATCGCCGACCAGCAATATCTCTACCCCGCACCGGTCCATCAGCGCAGCGAAGCTGGCGTCATAACAAGTAAGCATGGTGATCTTGTTGCCCTGCTGACGCTGTGCGACCAAGCCCGGGAGTGTTACTGCCTTACGATCTTGTAAATATTCAGCCACAATTTTTCTCCACAATTAAGAAGTTCCTGCAGCACTTTTGACGATACAGGAAAAGGTCTCAGCGACAATATCGAGTCTTGCCGATTAACTTCTGAAAATAAAATACACCGCGCCTATCAGACACAAACCTGCCCAGACGTAATCGAGTTTAAACGGCTGATCCATGTAGAACATCGCAAACGGCACGAAGACTATCAGGGTCAATGCCTCTTGTAAAATTTTTAGTTGCGCCAGGCTGTATTGAGTGTAACCGATACGGTTGGCCGGCACCTGCAACAGGTATTCAAACAGCGCGATACTCCAGCTGATCAGGGCCGCGATCCACCAGGGCTTACCGGAAAGATTTTTCAGATGGCCATACCAGGCTAGCGTCATGAACACGTTAGACAGTATCAGTAAGCCTGTGGTTTGCAGAATAACGGGGATTTGCATGGGGGTATAGTGATTAAACGTCCAATCATGCCCTGCAGGTATGCGACATATAAGGCGCTTTGAATGAAAACATACGCATACTAGCCACGAGTATCCAGGTGAGCAAAATCAAGCGAGCTTGCGTATGGCCTGATCCGCCACCAGCGGCGCAAACTGATGTGCGGCACCTTTGCCCGGTATCGTAATGAAAGGATCGAGCTGTAGCAGTGGCAGCAAGACAAAAGCGCGCTCGGTCATGCGCGGATGCGGCACCGTCAAATGCTCATGCTCAATCTGCTGATCGCCATACAGCAGCAAATCGAGATCAAGCGTACGCGGTGCATTGCGATACGAGCGCTCACGCCCGAAATCCAGTTCCAGTTCCTGCAAGGCGCGCAGCAAATCTAGCGGCGCTAGTGCGGTACTTAATTCCACTACCGCATTGACGTAGTCATCACCCTGCGCATCAACCGGCGCCGTCAGAAACAGGCTGGACTGCGCCGTCATATCGCTCTGCGGCAATTGCGCCAGGCGCACAATGGCCTGCTCTACCGACAGACGCGCATCACCCAGATTGGCACCTATGCCTATCACCGCTTTGAGCGCCATCTTATTCACCCGTACTTGCAGGTGCACGCGGCTTGGCCGAAGCGGAGCGACGCGGCTTGCGTTTCTTGGCCGGTGCGCCGGCGGCCGATTTCGGCTTTACCGTCAGCAACTGCTCACGCTCGGCCTCATCGCCATGGATGAAGGCGGTCCACCACTCGCCGATTTCGGCATCAATCTCACCGGAAGCGCAACGCAGCAACAGGAAATCGTAACCGGCACGCAACCTGGTGTTTTCCAGTAATTTATACGGCGTTTTACCGACACGCTTTTCAAAGCGCGGCTGCATGGCCCAGATGTCACGCATGTCGGAACCTATCTTGCGTTGCAGCGCCAGCGCATCGGTCTGGGTATTGAGCACATCGTCGGCTGCCAGATGCAGCGCCGGTATCGACAACTCTCCTGCGGCGATATACGCATTCCACTTTTCCAGCACCTGATGCCACAGCAAAGAGGCAAACAAGAATCCCGGCGAAACGGTTTTACCCTGCTGTATCCGCTCATCGGTACTGGCCAGAGCCAGCGTGACGAATTTTTCACCCAGAGGTTGTTCCAGCACCACGTCCAGCAGCGGCATCAAGCCATGATGCAAGCCTTCCTTACGTAACTGCTGCAAACATGCCATGGCATGGCCGCTCATCAAGAGCTTGAGCATTTCATCAAACACCCGCGCGCTAGGTACGTTGTCGATCAACGGTGCCATCACGGCGATCGGTGCGCTGGTAGCGGCGTCTATGTTAAATTGCAGCTTGGCGGCAAAGCGCACCACACGCAGCATACGCACCGGATCTTCGCGGTAACGCGCTTCCGGCACACCGATGATGCGCAAGGTCTTTTTGCGGATATCGGCGATCCCGCCGTGATAATCGAGCACAGTCTGGCTGGCCGGATCGTAATACATGGCGTTGATGGTGAAATCGCGGCGGACCGCATCTTCATGCTGTTCGCCAAAGGTATTATCGCGCAGCACACGGCCATGCTCATCTTTGGGGGCCGCTTCGGTAGCCGGTCCGCGGAAGGTAGTCACCTCCAGCAAATCCTGGCCAAACATCACATGCACGATCTGAAAACGGCGACCGATAATGAAGGCGCGCCGGAACAGGCGCTTGACTTGCTCCGGAGTCGCATTGGTGGCGATATCAAAATCCTTGGGTTTAACGCCCAGCAACAGATCGCGCACCGCGCCGCCGACCACAAACGCCTTATAGCCGTTTTCCTGCAGGGTGGAAGTCACCCGTATCGCATTGGAAGACAGTAATTGCGGATTAATGCCGTGCTCTTTGGCACTCAATACCGTAGGCTTATTTTTTTTGCCGCCGGCCTCGTCAGGCTTACTTTTTACGCCAAGTATTTTGCGGATGAATTTTTTGATCATTGCTCGTTGAATAAGTGAAGAGTAGGCCAGCCCTGAATCCGGGCGTGGGCGCTGAGTTGAGCGTTAGGGTTGGTTGCCACCGGATGCGTGACGATAGACAACAGCGGAATATCGTTTTGCGAATCACTGTAAAAATAACTGACCGGGAAATCGCTCAGTCGCTTGCCCTGCCCGGCCAACCATCCTTGCAGGTGATGTACCTTGCCGGCACCGGAAGTCGGGACACCGAGCAGTTTGCCGGTGATTTTACCGTCGGCATCACGCTCAGGCTCCGCCGCAATCAGGTGCTCGACACCAAATACGGCGGCGATAGGCTCGGTAACGAAGCGGTTGGTAGCGGTAATGATGACGATCAGGTCACCCTGATCCTGGTGTTTTTTTAATCAGTTCAAGCGCGCCCGGTAAAACCGCCGGGGTAATCACTTCCTGCATGAATTGCGCATGCCACTGATCGAGTTGCTCGCGCGGAAATTGCGCCAGGGTACCGAGCGCAAATTCCAGGTACTCGACAGGATCGAGCGTACCAGCCTGATACTGGGCGAAAAAATCAGCGTTGCGGCGCGCAAATACCTCGGCATCTACAGCGCCGATGCGCGCCAGAAACTGTCCCCATTCATAATCGGAATCGATGGGGATTAAGGTGTGATCAAGATCAAATAGTGCGATATTGCGCATGAATGGAATAAATTTAAATGTTTTCGGCCTGCTGCTGCTGCTGGTAGAGCTCATTGAGCACTTCACGCAGCAAGGGCAAGGTAATCGGCCGCTTGGTTTCCAGTGAATATTGGTCTAACTGATCCAGCATTTCAGTTAGCGAACTCATATCACGTCGATAATGGGTAATCAGATAGGGTAACACGCCAGGAGAAATTGTTATACCGCGCGCTTGTGCCGATCGTTCCAGGGCATCAATTTTATCCTCGTCGGTCAACTCATGCACCTGGTAAATCAGGCCCCAGCCAAAACGGGTACGCAAATCTTCCCGCACATTCAGAATCATCGGCGGATGATTACCTGCCGCGACCAGAAAACCGCCATGGGCGCGAATCTCGTTAAACAGCGCAAAAGCGTCAATTTGTGCAGCGGCAGACAATCTTTCGCAGTCATCCAGCAGATATAGCGTGATTTCCGGCGTATGGACGAACGCGCTTTCCGGCGCATCCGGCGCGATGTAACGCGCATGTTCGCTGTCAGCCAAGGCATGCAACAGATGGGTTTTGCCGGCTCCGGCCGTGCCCCATAAATACACGAAGCGCTCGCCATACTGACTAGGCGTGCGGGCAGAAAACAGACTCAGCAATTGTGCCAGTTCAGCATTTTTACCGACTACAAAGGTTTCCAGGGATGGCGGTTGCTCCGCATCCAAATCCAATAGCATTTGCCTCATGACTGAAATGAAAAACGACCTTTTTAACTGTGAGCAAAAGTAAATGCGGCACCTGGCATTCCTTTGACGCAAGCAAATGAAGCGACAAAAAATACGGCCTGAGCACAAAAATACCAATGAATCACCAACATCATTGAACTACTAAACAGTACCGGACTATCCCGGCACCGGACAAAAAACAAAATACATGAAGCAAACAAGCCATCTCTAGTGTCAGGATGCTAGCAGACTCTGCCCTGGAAAAGCAGGGCAGTGGCCATGCAGGCTTAACGAAACAAATAACAAAATGGCACTTAAATGCTAATTTTCAGTGCGATTTCATTATTTTGCTCACCCTTACGCGAACAAAAGTATGAACTTTTTGTCCCTCTTTATTCATACCGCTAAGCTTAACGGCATTTTCCACAGCATTTAATTGGCAAAAAATTAAAGCATCCGGCTAATTAGTTAGCAAAAATCCAGCAAAAACCGAGCAAAAAATCAGCAACCATCAGGTAAAAACCCAAAAACTAGGTGAATCGCGAGTCGTTTTGTTAAAATAGCGGTTTTGCTGGTCTAATTTCTGGCAATCCTGCTATTTTACCGCCTCACGCCCCTACTGACGAAAATCATGAGCACTTCTACTCCAGTTTCTACCACCGCAGCCGCGCCCGTCTCCCTTTCCTATGCCGACGCAGGTGTCGATATGGTCGCTGGCGATGCGCTAGTTGACGCCATCAAGCCTTATGCAAAACGCACCATGCGCGAAGGCGTCATGGCTGGCATCGGCGGTTTTGGCGCCATGTTCGAAGTCAGCAAGAAGTACAAGGAACCGGTTCTGGTTTCCGGTACCGATGGCGTGGGCACCAAGTTAAAACTGGCTTTTCACCTGAACCGCCATGACACCGTCGGTATCGATCTGGTCGCCATGAGCGTCAACGATATTCTGGTACAAGGCGCAGAACCGCTGTTCTTCCTCGATTATTTCGCTTGCGGCAAACTCGATGTGGCCACCGCCACTGACGTTATCAAGGGCGTAGCTTTCGGCTGCGAACAAGCTGGTTGCGCACTGATAGGCGGCGAAACCGCTGAAATGCCTTCGATGTACCCTGAAGGTGAATACGATCTGGCCGGTTTTGCGGTCGGTGCGGTAGAGAAATCAAAAATCATCGACGGCAGCAAGATTGTTCCTGGTGACGTGATCCTCGGTCTGGCCTCTTCCGGTATCCATTCCAACGGTTTCTCGCTGGTACGTAAAATCATCGAAGTGGCTAACCCTGACCTGAATGCAGATTTCCACGGCCGCACTCTGGCTGATGCCCTGATCGCGCCTACCCGCATCTACGTCAAGCCTCTGCTGGCATTGATGGCTAGCCTGGAAGTGAAAGGCATGGCGCACATCACCGGTGGTGGTCTGGTAGAAAACGTACCTCGCGTATTGGGCGACAAACTCACCGCCGTACTCAATAGCGCAGCATGGGACATGCCACCACTGTTCAAGTGGCTGCAACAGCACGGCGGCGTGGCCGATGCAGAAATGCACCGTGTTTTCAACTGCGGTATCGGTATGGTCGTGATCGTTGCTCCGGAAATCGCAGAAGCGGCAATGGCGCAATTGAGCGCTGCCGGCGAAACGGTTTACAACATCGGTAGCATCCGCGCCCGTGCCGGTGACGAGCACCAGACTATCGTCGTGTAATCAAACACCTACTGGCAGAAACTTACACTGCCAGGCAATAAAAAACGCACTGTGGAATCATTTCCACAGTGCGTTTTTTTATGTCTGTCGGTTTCACCCGATAAATGCCCGCCTTAAATGCTAGCCCTCGAGTGACTCCCACAAAGTATCCCAGTCATCCGGCAAAAAACTACCTTCACGCTTCAATACCAGCTGGTTTTTCGGATTAATCACGAAATGGGTAGGCTGACGCGTAATCACGCCGAAACTATCCTTATGCTCCGGCGCATTGCGCCATACCGTAGGAAAACGCTGCTCTTTCGGAACCGCCAATGCAATCAACTTGTTGTAGTCATCAAAATCTTTTTTATCCTGATCCAGATTGATCGCCAGCAACACAAAATTACGTTTGGCGTTACCTACGTAAAACTCCCGCATCAACTTCAGGTCGCGTGAACATAAGCTGCAACCGGCGGTAAAAAAGCTGACCAATACCGTCTTGCCTAAAAAGTCGCTCAATGCGAGTTTTTTACCGTAGGCATCAATCCCGTGCAGATTCAATTTCTGCGGCTCTTTCTGAGTCGACTGTTGGCCTACAAACAGCGGAGCCGCGGAAAAACTTTTCCCGCGTTACGTTGGCACATAAAGAACTGCCTTCTTCGTAAACAACTTATTTTTGTCGATTATTACTTGTCGTCCAATTTTGTCGTGTTTTTGCGTCACTTATCGATTACCGAATAGTCTATTCAGATACGATTTTCGCGTAATAGTCCCTTCGCCAGATACAAGCACAGCTTCTACCGCAGGGCTTCAGCGCACTTCCGGGCCTTCACTGACGACGATATCGACCACTCCCTGCTTGCCAGGCAGTCGATAAATCATCGATTAACTGTGCGCGGCCAATTTCGGCTTTCCTGACTTTAACCACACCGGCGGCACGATTTCTTCCGCTTTCTTTTGCCAGGTAAAGCGCAGAATCGGCAAGTTTCAAACTTTCATCCATATCAAAATTTTTGCCTGCCTCCCACTCCATGGGTAACAAAACATATCCGATAGAAACACTTAAAGGAATACTCTTATCCTCATACAGTAAAGGTAGCCTGCGTAACTCTTCCATGATGCGCACAGCCAATATTCGTACCGACTCGGCATTGAGCAAGTTGGTATAAATCAGAAATTCTTCGCCTCCCCAACGCGTCACGACATCGCTGTCGCGCACGCTAAATTTCAGGCGATTCGCAATTTCTATCAAGGCAGCATCGCCCGCCGCATGACCAAATTGATCATTGATGCGCTTAAAATGATCGGCATCGATTAATAACAAGGCACCGCAGTGGCCTCGGTTTGCCTGCTCAAGGGCTTGCTGCCAGATATCCGATTTTTTTTCCATCAGGTAACGGCGGTTAAACAAACCGGTTAAGGCATCTTGAAAACGTTGTTTGTCGAGTTTTATATTTTTCATTCATCAAGACAGAATTACGTTTGCGCGATTGCCAGATCATCTGCGCTGCCCACATAAGTCCCAGTCCGAGCAGAGCTGCAAATAGCCACCAGCGTTGTGTTACTCAAATTGACTCTGTCCATTTCAGACTGCTGCAATAGATTTAACTCTTTTAAGGCCAGATTTTCTTTTTCACGCTGTTCGGCTTTCAATAGCTCTCGAAACTCAGCTGTGGCGTAGCCACGGCTTTCCCGCTCAATAACCTCCGCATACTGTATTTTTTTTTTCCAGTGCTTTGTAGGCGTATTTTTTTTTTATGATAGGCACACGATCGGCGAGCGCTTCGGCATACCTGCCGCATAATAGTCACGTACCTCTATCCATCTGTTTTCCGCAGGATAAAGCTTTTAATACGCCTGTTCAAACAAGAGTTCTGCGGCATCCTTCAAAATGACGAGATGAAGCAAAGCGAAACAGCGAGACATACGGGCGTAGGGCTGCGCATGCAATTAACAAGTCATCATGCTCCTGCCCCTGCTTAGAGACCACTTCAAGAATTTTTCCTTAAAATGAGATTTTTTTTACTCTCGGGAGATAATAGCGGCGCGCTCACCTTGCTGGTAAAAAAGATATCCGCATAATTGCTCCAGACAATAGGAGGGATATCTGCATCCATCTCTCCCAATTTTTTTGTGCGGTTGCAGCCTCTCGCATCAGCAAACCGTTTGAGCGAAATCAAAATAAATCCGCGATGCAGCATTTGAGCGATAGCATCGTTGCGTCATGTGCGTGCATCGCGCATTAGGAAATTACCAGGCTGCTAAGGCGATCAACGGAGTATTTTCAGCAAGGCAGATCAATAGACTAAGGCGAGGCCATAATAAAATGTCGCACGTCTGCAGTTGACAACAATCTTGCCTGCTCCAACTGCAAGCTGATCACGACTATGCCAGTCAGCCGCTGCCAGCATGTGGGCTAACCATCGGCATTGCTGAGGCAGCGATAACACGGCCTGGCACAGGACTCAGCGCTGAATGCACAGAGCAATGAGCGAGTTTCAAACGCTCAAGCGTTCCATGTAGTTTCGCAAATTACGCAATAAATAAGGGCACGAGCTTGCATTATATTTCAATCGCGCTGACGCGTATTGCCTTATGATGGCGATTCCCTTGGCGTGCAAGGCGTACGCCGCGCAACAATAAAAATTTATTTTTAGGAACACAGGAACACACTATGCCAGTCTCCCGCTGCGCCTGGGCTAACCCGGCCAATCCCCTGTATCTGGAGTATCACGACAAAGAATGGGGTCAGGCTTGTCACGATGAGCGACGTCTGTTTGAAATGCTCAATCTGGAAGGTGCGCAAGCGGGCTTGAGTTGGGAAACCATACTCAACAAGCGCGAAAATTATCGCGTCGCCTTTGACGACTGGGATGCGGAAAAAATCGCCCGCTATGACGCCGACAAGGTGGCGCAGTTGCTCGGCAATGCCGGCATCGTGCGTAACCGTCTGAAGATCGCCGCGACGATCAGCAATGCGCAAGCCTACCTGCGCCTGCGCGACGAATGCGGTGGCCTGGATGCCTATCTGTGGGCCTATGTAAGCGGCGTAGCCATCCACAATAGCGGCGAACGCATCATCAAGACCGAATTATCCGACCGCATCTCAAAAGACCTGCTAAAGCGCGGCTTCAAATTTGTCGGCTCCACCATCATCTACGCCTACATGCAGGCCATAGGCATGGTGCAAGACCATGCTGACGACTGCGACTGGAAACAGCGGCCATAGCGGCACTACCGCAAGGCTGTTTGTTTTTTAAAAACGGGCATGCCCCAGACGCAATATCCATCCGCTTCTTCAGCGTGCCGTGGCTGAAAGGCGCATGGATATTGCGTGTCAGGCCTGTGCCATGGCGGATTTAAGCTGCATCCTTGGCCGGATGCGACTGGCGGTGATACAAAAACTCCAGCACGGCGCTACGATATTCCGCATACAAAGGATCTTGCGAAAGTGCCACGCGCTCGCGCGGGCGCTCCAGTTTGACGCTCAAGATTTCCCCTATGGTAGCCGCCGGGCCGTTGGTCATCATCACGATACGGTCAGACAGCAACACCGCCTCATCGACATCATGCGTCACCATCACCACGGTCGATGCGGTCTTGGCGACAATTTTCAGCAACTCATCTTGCAGATGGGCGCGGGTTAAGGCATCGAGTGCGCCGAAAGGTTCATCCATCAGCAAGACTTTCGGCTCTATCGCCAAGGCACGGGCTATCCCCACCCTTTGCTTCATGCCACCGGAAATTTCATTCGGACGCTTGTTTTCGGCATGGGTCAGCCCCACCAGCGCCAAAGCCTGCATGGTGCGCTTCTGCAATTTGGTGCCATTTTCTGTCGCGGCAAACACCCGTTCCACTGCCAGATACACGTTTTCATAGCAGGTCAGCCAAGGCAACAGCGAATGATTCTGAAACACCACGCCGCGCTCCGGTGAAGGGCCGGAGATCTCGCGGTTAGCGCATAGCAAGGTCCCGGACGTGGCGCTAGTCAAGCCTGCAATCAGATTGAGCAGGGTTGATTTACCGCAGCCGGAATGGCCGATCAGGGTAATGAATTCGCCCTTGCGGACATTGAGGTTGATGTCACGCAGGGCGTGAAAGCTGCCCTTCTTGGTATTAAAGCGCATCTCTACGTTATTGATGGCGATGTATTTCGATTCCAGGTTTTCCATATTCATGCTCCAGAAGTAGCTGTAAATTAAGTACCGACGTCTTCGTAAGTAAATGCGCGTGCCACGGCAACCAGTATTTGTTCCAGTATCAGCCCGACCATGCCGATGACAACGATAGCGATGATGATGTGCGGGACATTGAGGTTATTCCATTCATCCCAGACCCAGAAACCGATACCGACGCCGCCGGTCAGCATTTCCGCCGCCACAATCACCAGCCATGCGGTACCGATCGCCAGTCGCACGCCGGTCAGCATGTAAGGCAGCACCGAGGGAAACAAGATCTTGGCCATGATCTTCCATTCGGACAGGTTCAAGACCCGCGCCACATTCATATAATCTTGCGGCACGCGCTGCACGCCGATGGCGGTATTGATGATCATCGGCCAGATCGAGCAGATAAAAATAGACCAGATCGCCGCCGGGTGCGCCGACTTGAACACCAGCAGACCGATAGGCAACCAGGCCAGCGGTGACACTGGTTTGAGCAGGCTGATGATAGGGTTGAACATGCCGGACAAAAACCTGAAGCGCCCGATCAGAAAGCCCAGCGGAATACCCACCGCAGCGGCCAAGCCGAAACCCACCGCGACGCGCTTGAGCGAGGCATAGATGTTCCAGCCTATGCCCTGGTCATTCGGGCCGTTTTGGTAAAACGGATCGGCAAACACCTTAATCGCTTCCTGTAAGGTCAGCCATGGCGAAGGAAAACTAGAGGTCTTGATCGCGACGATTTCCCAGATCAGTATCAGTAAGGCGATGCCAAATACCGGTGGCAATATCGCCAGAAAAAACGGTTTAAATGAAAATGAAAGACGCACTGTTTTTTTCTCCCTGGCCGCGGCCTTCGGTGTCGCCGGCACTGCAGCCGGGGTGACGGCGGCAGCTTTACTCTCTGCTGCGCTGCTGGCAGTGCTGCTGACGTTGCTACTTGTCGTGTCGCTGCCTACGTCGCGGATAACGCCCTGTACCATGGTATTCATAGTCACTCCTTATGCTTTGATCTTGAACGAGGCGGCATAGGCCGCAGGATTTTTACCGTCCCATACCGTGCCATCCATCAACTTACTGCTGCGCATCACCTCTTTAGGCACGGGTACCTTGGCCATGGCAGCCGCATCCTTGTAGATATCGATACGATTGACCGCCTTTGCCACCGCCAGATAATCCGGATCGGCTTTCAGCAAACCCCAGCGCTTGTGCTGAGTCATGAACCACATACCGTCTGACAGATAAGGGAAATTCACCGCGCCGTCGTTGAAAAATTTCATGTGATTCGGATCGTCCCAGGTCTTGCCCAGGCCGTTCTGGTAGCGCCCCAGAATACGTTGATTGATAACGTCGACCGAGGTATTAACGTAGGATTTATCGGCGATGGTTTCGGCCATCTTGTTCTTGTTCATTAACGACGCATCGATCCAGCGACTGGCCTCAAGTATCGCGGCGGTCATGGCACGCGCCGTATTCGGATATTTCTGGGCGAACTCGGCGGTGGTGCCGAGCACTTTTTCCGGATGGTCTTTCCAGATGTCCTGGGTGGTGGCAGCGGTAATGCCTATGCCATCGGCGATCGCACGGTGATTCCACGGTTCACCGACGCAATACCCATCCATATTCCCCACCCGCATATTGGCGACCATTTGCGGTGGCGGCACGGTGATCACCTTGGCGTCTTTCATGGGATTAATGCCATGCGCAGCCAGCCAGTAATTGAGCCACATCGCATGGGTACCGGTAGGAAACGTTTGGGCAAACGTATATTCGCGCTTATCGCTCTGCATCAGCTTGGCCAGGCCGGCACCATCGACCGCGCCTTTATCCGCGAGTTTTTTCGACAAGGTAATGGCCTGACCATTGTTGTTGAGTGTCATCAGCACCGCCATGTCTTTCTTGTTGCCGCTGACGCCCATCTGTACGCCATACAGCAAGCCATACAACACATGGGCCGCATCGAGTTCGCCATTGACCAGTTTGTCACGCACGCTGGCCCAGGAGGATTCCTTGGTCGGGATAATTTTGATGCCGTATTTCTTGTCGAAACCGAGCACCGATGCCATCACGATAGAGGCGCAATCGGTAAGCGGAATAAAACCAATGCGCACTTCTTCTTTCTCTGGCTTATCCGAGCCGGCGGCCCAGACGCCACCTGTACGTAACCCCACGATACCAGCTCCTGCGACGACTGCAGCACTCTGCAGAAAACTACGGCGCTGAAGATTAGTTTGGGCGCTATCATGGTGAGACTCCGCTAAGGTAAGACCTGCAGACTTATTCGTTGGTGTTGGGTTTGACATAGTGCGCTCCAGCTTAAGAAAAAATAATCGAAAAAAAAGGCGTCTTGCCACATCGATTACTCAATGTGGGAAGACACCTTTGTCTTGGTGAATCGACCGCCGTTAGCCAGATTCACGCTTGCGCCATCGTTGGCGCTTTTTTACTACTCTTAACCCTTACTTAGCAATTGCTGTGCCAGCCTTAAGTCAGAACCCACTCCCCTCTAAAACAAGAATAAGGAGAAGAACTTCTGTATCTAGCTAATGAAAAAATCACCAGGATCATTAGAAAACCGCACCAGCATGATGCAACGCACCAAATCGCACCAATTGCGACCAGAAAAACTATCCACCCAGCAAATCGGCCACATCCAAAAGGCGTTGCGCCAGATCAGCCAGCTTCAGGTTTTTTTCCATAGCCTGCTTGCGCAATTTTTGATAAGCGTCGTTTTCCGATAATTGATGGCGCTCCATCAGCAAGCCCTTGGCGCGCTCTATGGTTTTACGCTCTGCCAGCTTGGCTTTGGTATCGGATAACTCGGAACGCAGCTTCTGGTCTGCGTTAAAACGCGCCATCGCAACATCAAGCACAGGTTTGATACGCTCGGTATGCAAACCCGCCACGACATAGGCCGAGACGCCGGCCTCCATCGCCGCGGCCATATTGCTCTGGTCGCCGTCTTCGGTGAACAGCACGATAGGGCGCGGGGCATCGCGGGTCGCCAGCACCATGTGTTCAAGCACGTCACGCGCATCCGATTCGGCATCGATGATGATCATATCGGGCTGCAATTGCGCGATCCGCTCGGTCATATACAAATCACCGGGCAGCACCGCAATGATGTTGTAGCCCGCTTGCAGCAAGCCTATGCGTAAGGCACGCGAGCGCGCCAACTGCGCCTGCGCCTGCTCCTCCTGCTCCGATTCTGCCTGGATGACGGTATTGACCACCACTATCCGTAAACTAGCTGCTTTCATATTTTGATCCAGTTGATTGCTGCTCATAGTCTGGTTAAGACCTATAATCTGTCTTTTGCGGATGACTGCATCAATCAACTAAGCAATATCCGCACCAACGCAAGGTAAGGCAAGCTCCGTGACATGGTTTGCCGCCCATGCAACACACATTTAGATAAGAAACCATTTTCAATGATAGTTCTCGGTATTGAATCCTCCTGCGATGAAACCGGTCTGGCGCTGTATGACACTGAGCGCGGCCTGCTATCGCACGCGCTGCATTCGCAGATTGCGATGCACCAGGAATACGGTGGCGTAGTGCCGGAACTGGCCTCGCGCGACCATATCCGGCGCGCCCTGCCCTTGCTGCAAGAAGTGTTAAGCCAGGCCAAGCTGGATAAACATCAGATCGACGCCATCGCCTACACCCAGGGCCCTGGCCTGGCCGGTGCCCTGCTGGTCGGCGCCTCGGTAGCTTGCGGCCTGGCCATGGCGCTCGACAAACCTATCGTCGGCATCCACCATCTGGAAGGGCATTTGCTGTCGCCGCTACTGGCCAGCCAGCCACCGCAATTTCCCTTCATCGCGCTGCTGGTGTCCGGCGGCCACACGCAACTGATGCGCGTCGATGGTGTCGGCCGCTATCAATTGCTAGGCGAAACCCTCGATGACGCCGCTGGTGAAGCCTTCGACAAATCGGCCAAACTGCTGGGATTGAGCTATCCGGGCGGCCCGGCGATTTCGCGCATGGCAGAATTCGGTGATCCGGCCGCGTATAAATTCCCGCGTCCTATGCTGCACTCCAAGGATCTCAATTTCAGTTTCTCCGGTCTGAAAACTGCGGTACTGACGGTGGTAAAAAATCAGCCGGCGAATATCTGCGAACAAGACAAGGCAAATATCGCACGCGGTTTTGTCGATGCGCTGGTCGATGTGCTGGTCGCCAAATCGATAACTGCACTCAAGGAAAATGGCCTGAAACGCCTGGTGATCGCCGGTGGGGTCGGCGCCAATCAGCAGTTACGCACGGCGCTCAATGCCGCCGCGGCAAAACGGCGCTATCAGGTGTATTACCCGGAACTCGAATTTTGCACCGATAACGGTGCCATGATCGCCTTTGCCGGTGCCATGCGCCTGCAACAAAATCCCGCACTTGCCACTCGCGACTATGGCTTTAACGTGCGGCCGCGCTGGCCGCTGCACGAGTTGCAAACTTAGGTGCAGACTTAATTGCAGCTAAGCCATCAAACCTAAGCATCCCGGATTGCGTAAATAAGCACTGCATCTTTGTGTTTTCCGGGATCGCCCTGCGTTTCAAAGTTAAATCGTCCATATTGACTTAATGCCGTTCAGTTAAACCTTGTCCTAGGTATCGTCATTCCCGCGAAGGCGGGAATCGAGCGGCGTAAAAGCCTAAAGGCACTGGATCCCTGCCTACGCAGGGATGACACCTAGACCGATTGGAGCTTAACTGAACAGCATTATCCATATTGGGTAGATTTTCTGCTGATTTATTCTTATTTAAGCAGACCTCCCATAGCGTGAGCCAAGTGGAATCCCCTCCGATTGGCATAATTTGCAACAAAAATAGCATTTAGCCATCTGCCAATGAAAAGCGCAATATCCATGCGCCTCTCCAAAGAAAAAGCTGCCGCAAGGCGCATCAAACCTAGGTTTTTCACTCTACAACTTTGCCAAGTATTCAGCGCTTAGACTAGCGGGAATAGACTCATGCTGAACTTGATTTAGCAAGCTCTACCGCAAACCCGCGCCAGCGCGGTTTTCACTGTTAAAATAACGCCCTTGTCCGTTTATAAAAAGTGCACCAATCATGACCCGTCAGCTGTTCGTTACCACTGCTCTGCCTTACGCCAACGCACCTTTCCATCTTGGCCACATCATGGAATACATCCAGGCTGATATCTGGGTCAGGCACCAACGAATGTCGGGTAACGAAGTGCATTTTGTCGGCGCAGATGACGCGCATGGCGCGCCTATCATGATCGCCGCTGAAAAAGCCGGCATCACTCCGCAGGAATTTGTGGCGCAAATCGCCGCCGGCCGCAAACAATACCTCGATGGTTTCCATATCGAATTTGACAATTGGCACTCGACCGATGGCGTTGAGAATCATCAGCTGTCGCAAGACATCTACCGTAAACTGAAAGCGGCCGGTTTCATCACCAGCAAAACCATAGAACAATTTTACGATCCGGTAAAAAACATGTTCCTGCCGGATCGCTACATCAAGGGCGAATGCCCTAAGTGCGGCGCCAAGGATCAATACGGCGATTCCTGCGAAGTTTGCAGTGCCGTGTACTCACCGACCGAAGTGGTCAAGCCTTACTCGGTACTGACGGGCGCGACACCGGTAATGAAATCCTCGGAACATTTTTTCTTTAAACTGTCCGACGAAAAATGCGTAGAGTTCCTGCGCGGCTGGGCCTTGCAAAACAACAGGCTGCAATCGGAAGTGGCGAATAAGTGCAAGGAATGGCTGGAAGGTGACGGCGGTCTGGGCGACTGGGATATCAGCCGCGATGCGCCTTACTTCGGTATCGAGATCCCGGATCAACCGGGCAAATATTTCTATGTCTGGCTCGATGCGCCGGTCGGTTACCTGGCCTCGCTGAAAAATTATTTTGGCAAGATAGGCCGTGATTTCGATGCCTTCATGGCAGACCCGACTACCGAGCAGATACATTTCATCGGCAAGGACATCACCTACTTCCATACTTTGTTCTGGCCGGCGATGCTGAAATTTTCCGGCTACAAGACCCCGGACAACGTCTACGCACATGGCTTTGTCACGGTCTCAGGCGAGAAGATGTCTAAGTCACGCGGCACCGGCATCTCACCGCTGCGCTATCTCGACATCGGCATGAACCCTGAATGGCTGCGCTATTACTTTGCCGCCAAGCTCAATGCCAAGGTCGAAGATCTGGACATGAACCCTGAAGATTTCGTGGCACGCGTCAACGCCGACCTGATCGGGAAATACGTCAACATCGCCAGTCGCGCCGCCGGTTTCATCACCAAGCGTTTTGACGGTGTGGTAACGACCGACTGGGCAACAGAGGATGATGCCTTCATCACCAATTTGCGCAAGGTCTCGCCGGAAATCCAGGCACTGTTCGAAGGCCGCGAATACGGCAAGGCGCTGCGTGCCGTGATGGATCAGGCTGATATCATCAATGCCTACGTCGATGCCAACAAACCTTGGGAACTGGCGAAAAAGCCTGAAAACGACGGCAAGTTGCAGGAAGTCTGCAGCCGTCTGCTGGAAGCCTTCCGCATCCTGACGATTTTCCTCAAACCGGTATTGCCGCATCTGGCACAACAGGTAGAAACGCAACTGAACATCGCGCCTTTGCAATGGGCCAGTGTCGCCACACCATTGCCACATCTGCACAAAATCAATCCTTACGTGCATCTGATGCAAAGGGTAGATGGCAAAATCTTTGACCAGTTGTTTGATGCACCAGTACCAGATGCTGCAGCGCCTGCCGCCAAAGCTGCGACCAAGCCTACTGCAGTGGCAGAATCAACACCTGCAACAGCATCCGCTGATGATGGCAACGGCAATAACAGCAACATGGAAGAACTAGCGCCTGAAATCAAGATAGATGACTTCGCCAAGGTAGATTTGCGCATCGCCAAGATCGTCAATTGTGAACACGTAGAAGGCTCGGACAAGTTGTTGCGCCTGACGCTGGACGCCGGCGAAGGCCGTACCCGCAACGTGTTCTCGGGCATCAAATCGGCTTACCAGCCGGAACAACTGATCGGTAAATTTACCGTGATGGTTGCCAACCTGGCGCCACGCAAGATGAAGTTCGGCATTTCAGAAGGCATGGTATTGGCCGCCTCGGCCGCGGATGAAAAAGCCAATCCGGGTTTATACATCCTGGAAGCCTGGCCTGGTGCCCAGCCTGGTATGCGCGTTCGTTAAGCGCGCACCGGAACCAAGATGGATATTCTGATACGGGAAGCCACTCTGGACGATGCGCAACTGATTGCGCATCTGACTCGCGCCTGCTGGCAAGACAAGGTGGCCGAGAGTTCCAGCGGTCACAAGGAAACCGCCGAGCGGGTCGCCAACGACCTGCAACTGGGTGGCGGCTTTATTCTTCTGATTGATGAAGAACCTGCCGGTTCGGTGCGCTGGCAACCGATGGAAGCCGACAGCGACACCTGGGAAATGCTGCGCATGGGCGTGTTGCCGGCGTTTCGCGGTACCGGTCTGTCGCAACATTTGCTGGAAGCCGTAATCCATTGCGCCCAGATATCGGGCGTAGAGGACGACTGCAAAATGAGCTGCCGACATCGGGGGTGGATTCTATGCTCAAATGTGCCTTGTGGCGAAGCAGTACGTGCTTGACGATCGCCAACCCCAAACCGGTGCCCTGAGTTTCGCGTGAGCGGCTTTTATCGACACGGTAAAAGCGCTCGGTCAGACGTGAGATATGTTCCACTAATGATTCCGGTGTCTTGCACAACGAAGCGCGGTCCCTGAGAGGTATTTTTCCAGATCAATGTGATGCGACCATGTTCCGGGGTATACCGTATCGCATTGGTGACCAGATTAAATAAGGCGCTACGGATTTCGTCACTGCTTCCCAGAATATTCGGACCATCACACTCCAGCAGCAACTCATGCTTCCCGGCCGATAATGCCTCACCCTCTTGCAAGATCTGGCCCAGCATCAGGCGCATATCTATCGGTTCATGGTGCACGGAATACTCGGTCGACTCCAAGCGGCTCAGCGTCAGCATGTCCTCAATCAGGCGTTGCATGCGCTCGCCCTGCTCCGACATCAGCTTCAGATGGGAGGAACGTATCGCGACATCCAGATCCGGTTGCATTGAGGCAATTTCCAGAAAACCATTGATCACCGTCAGCGGGGTGCGCAACTCATGCGAGGCATTCGCAATGAAGTCACGACGCATCATGTCTATGCGCTCTGATTCTGTCACATCATGCGTTACCAGAATTTGTCTGCGGTTTTCAAACGGAATGATGTGGACAATCAGCTTACGCTCGCGAAAAGACAGGGTCAGCGGTATTTCGTAACGTCCTAAAATAATGTAGTCGATGAATTCAGGGGTGCGCACCAGATTGGTCACCCGCATCCCCTTATCCTGCGCCAGACTTAAGCCCAGATGCTGTTCAGCCGCCGGATTACACCACTCCAGAAACATCACGTCGTCCATGATGACCACGCCATCAGGCAACAAAGTCATGGCCTGGCGAAAACGCGCCAGCCACTCAGCGAGTTCGGCTTGATTTTTTTCGTCGCCGCGCCGCAATTTATACAAGCGTGAAAAGACTTCAGTCCAGGCCCCCCAGCCATCAGGCAAGCGGGCGCTGCTAGGTTGATCAAGCCAATCTGCCAGGCGCAACAGATAATTGAGCTGCACCACAATCAGTATGATCATGCCTGCCATGGCGGCCACCAGACTGGCTATCAGCCCCCAGAAAAAACCGACGATAGATGCGCCGGCTAATACGATGATCATCCGCACCGCAGCGGAAATCCAAAACACAAGATGGGGATGCATTAGCGCCTGTTAATAATTGATTGGCAGTACAAAGGAATTTTAATATCGAAAGCTTGCGGTGGATTATCGCCCACCGCGGCTAGCCGTTTTCGCCTGCGACTCAAGAAAGCGAAAATACCCTATTTTTCGGACAGCATGTAGCCGACACTGCGCACTGTCTTGATCAGGCCTTCGGCATTTTTCAATACCTTACGCAAACGCAGTACATGGACGTCGACAGTACGCTCTTCTATGACTACGTGATCGCCCCACACTTTATCGAGCAACTGGCTGCGCGAGAAAACCCGTTCCGGATGCGCCATGAAAAATTTCAGCAGCTTGTATTCGGCATGGCCGATTTCCACTTTTTGATCGCTGATCTTGACGGTACAGCTGACCGGATCAAGAATGATGCTGCCTGCCGCCAGCGTACCTTGCGCGTGCTCAGGACTCTTGCGACGTAGCATGGCCTTGATGCGGGCAGTCAGTTCACGCGGCGAAAACGGTTTGGTCACATAATCATCGGCACCATGGTCGAGACCGGCGATCTTGTCCTCTTCCATGCTTTTCGCCGTCAGCATAATCACCGGCATTTCGTTGAAATGCCGGTCAGAACGGATTTTTGACAATAATCTCAAACCACTCTGATCAGGCAACATCCAGTCGAGCAAGATAAGTTGCGGCGTGCGATGCTGAAGAAAGTCCCAGGCTTCGGCCGTATTGTTGACCGAAAAGGTATTCCAACCGGCAGCCTTCAGCGTATACGTCACCAACTCGACAATAGCGGGCTCATCTTCAACGATGAGAATCGTGGTTTTATCGGCAGCCATCATGAATTACTAATTGTTTGCACCTGCTTGGAGGCGACATAATCTGAGTGACGGATATCTTTGCCTTCAACGATATAAATCGTATGCTCGGCGATATTTTTCGCGTGATCACCGATACGTTCGATCGCCTTGGCAACCCATAATGCATCCAGTGAGCATGAAATGGTACTCGGATCTTCCATCATAAAAGTAATCAGGTTACGCATGATGGAACGGAAATCATTGTCGATAATTTCATCGTAAGCGATCAACTTCAACGCTTTGGCGCCATCTTGCCGGGCAAATGCATCCAAAGACTGATGCAGCATTTCGGCGACGCTATTGGCCAGCACACGTACCGTTTCATAGCCGCTGAACATCGCAATATTTCTGTGCTTGGCCTGCGCCTCATGGGCAATTCTGGCGATTTTGGTAGATTCATCACCGATACGCTCCAGATCGGTAATCACTTTACCGGTAGCCATCACGGTACGCAAATCATTGGCGGCCGGTTGGCGCTTTACGATCAGGTGACTACACATGTCATCGAGCGCAACTTCCAGACGATTCACTTCTTCGTCAGACTTGATCACTGCAGCGGCTTGCACGACATTGCCGGAGCGGAAGCAAGCCATCGCATCATGGAAGTGGCTTTCTACCAGACCGCCCATCAACAAGACCTTGGACCGTATGGTTTCCAGATCATTGTCATACTGTTTTGAAGAGTGTTCGCCTGTCATCAGTTTGCTCCTAAATTTTTATCAATTGGGGTATCAGTAGCTGAGCTTGCATCAACCAAAACGGCCCGTGATGTAATCTTGTGTTTCTTTTTTTACCGGATTCATAAAGATATGATCAGTCTCGCCAAACTCCACCAACTCGCCCAAATACATATACGCAGTGTAGTCGGAGCAACGCGCCGCCTGCTGCATGTTGTGGGTAACGATGGCGATCGTGTAATCCTGCTTTAACTCATGGATCAATTCTTCTATCTTCACGGTTGAGATAGGATCTAGCGCCGAAGTAGGTTCGTCGAGCAACAATACTTCCGGTTTCACCGACACCCCGCGGGCGATACATAAACGCTGCTGCTGACCACCGGACAAGCTCAAGCCACTCTTATTGAGTTTGTCTTTGACTTCAGTCCACAACGCCGCTTTTTTCAAGGCCCATTCAACCCGCTCATCCATCTCGCCTTTTGGCAGGTTTTCGTACAAACGCACGCCAAAAGCGATGTTGTCATACACCGACATAGGGAAAGGGGTAGGTTTTTGAAAGACCATGCCGACCTTGGCACGCAGCAAATTGATATCCTGATCGGCATCAAGAATGTTCTTACCGTGATACATGATCTTGCCTTCAGCACGCTGACCAGGGTAAAGATCGTACATACGATTCAGCGTACGCAGCAATGTCGACTTACCACAGCCGGACGGGCCGATAAAGGCGGTTACTTTTTTGTCGCGGATATTGAGGTTGACGTCACGCAAGCTGCGTGTGGCGCCATAGAAAAAATTCAGGCCTGAAATCTCTATCGACATCTTTTCTGGTGCAGTGTTTGGAGTGGACATATGGTTTTCCAGGAAATTAATTTTTTACTTTTTGACTAAATACGGTGCGTGCCAGAATATTCAAGCCAAGCACACTAAAGGTAATCAACAGTGCGCCAGCCCAAGCCAGCTCGCGCCAGTTATCATAAGGACTCATCGCAAACTGGTAGATCACCACCGGTAAATTCGCCATAGGCTTATTCATGTTTGCGTTATAAAACTGGTTGTTTAGTGCAGTAAATAGCAACGGCGCAGTCTCTCCGGAAATCCGTGCTACCGCCAGCAAGATGCCGGTCATCACGCCGGCCTTTACCGCGCGCAAACGTATCAGCAATGCGACTTTCCAGCGTGGCGCGCCGAGCGCAAATGCCGCTTCACGCAAACTGGTAGGCACCAGTCCCAGCATATTGTCGGTAGTGCGTACCACGACCGGAATGGCAATCAGGGAAATGGCGATACTGCCGGCCCAACCGGAGAAATGCTTTACGTGAAAAACATAGATTGCATAGACAAACAGGCCAATCACGATGGAAGGCGCCGACAACATGATGTCAGTAACAAAACGCGTGACTGCACCAAACCAGTTTTTATCCCCATATTCGGCCAGATAGATCCCGGCCAGAATACCGATGGGCGTACTGATCAGTGTCGCCGTTCCTACCATCATCAGGCTGCCGAGGATGGCATTCATCAGACCTCCACCCTCACTGCCAGGTGCCGGTGTAGTCTCTATCAGTATGCTCATACTCAAAGCCGAAAAACCTTTGAGCAGTAGCGTAAACAAGATCCACATGAGGAAACTGACACCTATTGCCATCGCCAGCGACGACAAGGTAATGCCAACTCTATGCATAAATAAGCGGCGGCGATACACGGGATTTTTTACGGCTGTCATTATTTTGCCCCTTCTTTCTTACTCAGTCCCAGCAGCATCAATTTAGCGGCGGACAACACAATAAACGTAATCACAAACAGTATCAGGCCTAAAAAGAACAAGGAGGACGTATGCAAGACTGTTTCGGCCTCGGCAAACTCATTGGCCAGGGTGGAGGCAATACTATTACCCGGAGCAAACAAGGACCAGGACAATTTATGCGCATTACCGATCACGAACGTAATGGCCATGGTCTCGCCAAGCGCGCGCCCCAAACCCAGCATCACGCCGCCGACTACGCCAATTTTTGTGTAAGGCAGCACAATTTTCCTGACAACTTCCCATTTGGTGCAGCCTAAACCGTAGGCGGATTCTTTCAGGACCGGCGGCACAACCTCGAACACGTCGCGCATCACCGATGAAATGAAAGGAATGATCATCACGGCAAGTATCATCCCTGCCGACAAAATACCTATGCCTATCATAGGTCCGGAAAACAGGGCCCCGATGACAGGCAACTTACCTAGTGTTGCGGCCAACGCAGGCTGTATATATTCAGAAAACAAAGGGGGCAAACACGAATAAACCCCACATCCCGTAAATAATACTAGGGACACCGGCCAGCAATTCGATCGCCGTACCTAAAGGGCGCTTGAGCCACACCGGGCAAATTTCAGTCAAAAACAGGGCGATACCGAAGCTGATAGGAAATGCGATCAACAGCGCGATCAGCGAGGTAACCAGGGTACCAACGATCGCGATCAAACCACCGTATTTATCATTGACGGGGTCCCACTCTATGGTGGTAACGAAGGCGAAGCCAAACTCCCGCATTGCGGGCCAGGCATTGATCACCAGGGAAATGATGATGCCTAGCAGCACCAGCAATACGAATAAGGCAAAACTGAAAGTCAGTTTATGAAATAGGAAATCCTGCCATTGCTGACGGCGCATCACTGCAGCCATATTCAGTTGCGCGCCATGGGCTTGCTCAGTGGCATGAACTGGCGGATGAATGACAGGCTGGGTGGCGGATAGGGATACTGGTTGGGTATTCATGGAATAAAGCTTTCCATCTGTTTGTGCAGGTTCTGCGCACACTGCACAGAACCTGCACTATTTTTAAATACTAAGAATTACTCTGACTTCAGACCAGGGTAGGCAAGCTAATGCCGCTTACCACAATGCCTTGCCGGAAGCATCTTTCATTTTTGCCTTCCAGCCATCACCGATCAACTTGACCACTGGTGCTGGCAGGGAAACATACTCCAGTTCAGTCGCCATGGCGCCGCCATTTTTGAAAGCCCAGTCAAAGAACTTCAATACTTCTTTTCCTTTTTCCGCATCAACTTGTGCCTTATGCATCAAGATAAAAGACGCGCCGGTAATTGGCCATGTCGCCTTACCTGGCTGATTTGTCAGAACCACGCCCATACCTGGAGTTTTTACCCAATCAGCACCAGCCGCTGCAGACTTGAAATTCTCATCATCTGGCTCGACAAATTGACCATCCATGTTTTTCAACTGGGTGTGAGTCATCTTGTTTTTCTTAACGAAGGCGTACTCAACATAACCGATAGAGTTTTTGATTTGTCTGACACTGGCAGCAACACCTTCATTGCCTTTACCGCCCAGACCAACCGGCCATTTCACGGCGGTTGAGGAACCAACCGCTGTCTTAAATTCCGGGCTTACCTTGGACAAATAATCAGTCCACAGAAACGTCGTACCCGATCCATCTGAACGATGCACTACAGTAATCTCTTCCGCTGGCAATTTCAGGCCTGGATTCAAAGCAGTAATTTCCCGCCGCATTCCATTTAGTAATCTTACCCATGTAAATGCCGGCCAAGACATCGCCTGTCATCTTCATTTTTCCTGGAGCAATACCTTCGATATTCACGACAGGAACTACACCACCGATAATTGCCGGAAATTGCATCAAACCTTCAGCATCGAGGTCTTCTGCCTTCAAAGGCATATCGGAAGCGCCAAAATCCACGGTCTTGGCCTTAATCTGCTTAATCCCGCCACCGGAACCGATAGACTGGTAGTTCAAGCCATTACCAGTCGCCTTTTTGTAGGCTTCCGCCCATTTGGCATAAATTGGATAAGGGAAAGTCGCACCTGCACCTGTCATATCAGCAGCATGTACAACGGAGAAAGAGATTGCAGCACCAACAGCAACAACCAGAGACTTCAGGACACGATTCAATTGCATATTCACCTCAGGGTTAATTAATTCGGACTTCTGTAACACGAACGAACTCTACTTGCGGAATATGACAGGATTATGACGTACCTGAAATAATTATGAAATGATTACATAGATAGTAATAAATTGTCATAAACTTGTCATATTAGCTGCTTACAATCAGTGCTATCAGAGACCAACGGCTTTATGACATGCAAAACACGATGCAGGATAGGGAAACGCACACTCCAGAGAAAAATGAGCCAGAGATGGCTGTCATTGCCCTGCCTGGCGATCAACCGGCCAACGATGAGGTCAGCATTGTGACAAAAAATATCGCCCAACCCGGATTATCACGCGCGGTCATTTTTCTCGACAGGGAAATGTCACAAATTGCCTTTAACTGGCGCGTACTGGCACAAGCCGAAGACCGTAGCATCCCTTTACTCGAACGTCTGCGCTACTTATGTATAGTAGGCAGCAATCTTGATGAGTTTTTTGAAGTCCGGGTTGCCAGTCTGCTGGCACAAAACACCATATAGACGGTGAATTGGCGCAACATCCCAGTTTTATCGCCATGATGGAACGCATAGCGACCGAATGCCATCAGCTTGCGACCCGCCAATATGCGGTCCTGAATCAGGAAATATTGCCGCAACTGTCGCGCAAGCACATACATCTGTTGCGTCATACAGACAGAAATGAAGCGCAGCGTGCCTGGGTAAAATCTTATTTCGACCGTGAAGTGCGGCCGCTGCTGACCCCTATCGGTCTTGATCCGGCCCACCCGTTTCCGCAGGTCGTCAACAAGAGTCTCAATTTCATCGTGTCGCTGGCCGGTAAGGATGCCTTCGGGCGCGGCACCGCGATTGCCATCGTCAAGGCTCCCAGAGTATTGCCACGCGTAATACGTCTGCCGGATGAACTATCGACTAACGGCATTTCTTTCTGTCTGCTCTCTTCCGTCATCCATGCACATATCGGTGACCTGTTTAACGGCCGTGAAGTGCTGGCCTATTCACAGTTTCGCGTCACGCGCGACAGCGACTTGTGGGTCGATGAAGAGGAAGTGAAAAATCTGCGCCATGCGCTGCAAGGTGAATTACAGGGCCGCCAGTTTGGCATCGCGGTAAGACTGGAGGTCGCCAAAAATTGCCCGGAAGAGTTATCGCGCTTCTTGCTTGAACAATTCTCGCTGGATCAGGATAGGCTGTACCAAGTCGATGGCCCGGTGAATATGGTCAGGTTGTCAGAACTGGTCGATCACATCAAGCAGCCCAACCTGAGGTTTCCGCCGTTTGCCGCCAAAGCCAGTGCCAAGTTAAGCAATATCAATATTTTTTCCCTGTTGCACAAACAGGACATTTTATTGCATCACCCATTCCAGCCGTTCCAGACGGTAATCGATTTCATCCGTTCAGCATCGCAAGATCCTAACGTACTGGCGATCAAGCAAACCATCTACCGCACCGGGATGAATTCGGATTTGATGGAATCGCTGATCACCGCAGCACGGCAAGGCAAGGAAGTGACCGTAATTGTCGAGCTGATGGCGCGCTTCGATGAAGAGGCAAATATCAACTGGGCCGACAAACTGCAGCGTGCCGGCGCACAGGTCGTATATGGCGTGGTCGGACTAAAAACCCACGCAAAATTAGCCTTGGTCATTCGCCGGGAAGAAGGCGGCGTGCTGCGCCACTACGCCCATCTCGGCACTGGCAACTACCATCCTTCCACCACGAAGTTTTACACCGATTTTGGCTTGCTGACGGCGCACCCGCAAATGGCGGCCGAAGTCAACGAGGTGTTCATCCATCTGACCGGACTGACCAAGCCCAAGAAACTCGATTACCTGTGGCTGGCACCGTTTGCCTTACAACCGCAGATCATCAAGGCGATACGCAACGAAGCCAAGATCGCCAGAGAAGGCCGGCCGGGGCGCATCATCGCCAAGATGAATGCCCTGGTCGATGAGTCGGTGATCCGTGCGCTGTATGCCGCGTCCGCCGACGGCGTCAAGATTGACCTGATCATACGTGGTGCCTGCACGCTGCGCCCCGGTGTGCCGGGCTTATCCGAAAACATCCGGGTACGCTCGATTATCGGACGCTTCCTCGAACATTCCCGCATTTATTATTTCCGCAACGACCTGCAGCACGACACCTATCTGGCCAGCGCCGACTGGATGAGCCGCAATCTGTTCCGGCGCATAGAAGTGGCGTTTCCGGTCTTGGATAAATCACTCAAAAAACGCGTGATGACAGAAGGTCTGGAGCCCTACCTGAAAGACAATGTCAATGCCTGGACACTCGATACCGAAGGTCATTACGAACGCAAGAAAACCCGTGCCAAGCAAGTACCGTTCTGCGCTCAGGCACACCTGATGCAGCACTTGGGCTCGGTCGCGGACGAATGAGAACCGGCATACTCAGTTTAGTGAGGCAAGTATGGATCTGATACTCTGGCGCCATGCGGAAGCGGAACCGGGCACAGCGGAACTACCCGACGAGTCTCGCAGGCTGACGCCCAAAGGAATCAGGCAAGCCAACAAGATGGCGCGTTGGCTGGATGGCAACCTGCCCGATAGTTGCCGCATCCTGGTCAGCCCTACCCTGAGAACCAGGGAAACCATGGCAGCGCTGGACAGAAAATTCAAGGTTTTGCACGAACTGGGCCCAAATGCCAGCGCAGATGAAGTGCTGGCAGCTGCTAACTGGCCGCATAGCCGCGAGCCGGTATTGATCGTCGGACACCAGCCCTATCTGGGTCAGGTCGCCGCCCGTCTGATCGCCCCTATGCAGATGGAGTGTGCAGTACGCAAGGGCAATGTCTGGTGGATCAGCCAAAAGCAAAAGGAAGAGGATGGCTTGCAGACCTACCTGAAAGCTATCATGACACCCGATCTGGTGCTGAAATAAGCCAAGTCCGGGCAATGTAAAAGAGCCATTCTAAAAACCCAGACGCACTATCCATGCGCCTTCGCGAGCCACATCATGCCAGCAAGCGCATGCTTATTGTGTATTGCGTATTGATATTTGAAAATTTCTAAAAACCTAAAAACAAAAAAACTTTCTTGCCGCAGAGGCGCAGCGTTCGCAGGGAAAATCTTGATTACGTCCCTTGCGTCCTGTGTGGCTCTCAATGCCAATGTATTGCTGCGGTTTGCGCCTTGCCCTACATCCCGATTAAGGGCTTGTTCCGATTTAGATATTTCAAAAATTCTCTACCAGGATGTATCACGGCATCGAAAATGCCGGTATAAGCGAGAATAGCCTGATTCAAGCCTTGTTAAAAATTCCCCTCAGAAAAACCCTTTTTTCCTAAGTCCTTTGAAGGAATCAGGCGTGCAAACCAGGCACCATCACGGGTTCCTGCACCGGCTGCGGAGCGAGCTCCGCCTGTTGATCGCGCAGTACGATGTCATGCCAGCTAACCAGCCGTAATTCGCCACTGGCATCCTCAACCAAGGCCGACAGACTTTCCACCCAATCACCATCGTTGCAATAGGTAATTCCGTCTATCTCGCGGATTTCCGCCTTGTGGATATGACCGCAAATGACGCCATCAAGGCCACGCTTACGCGCCTCATCGGCCAGCGCATTTTCAAACGAACTGATATAGCTGACGGCGTTTTTAACTTTGAGCTTCAGATATTGTGAGAGCGACCAATACGGCAAGCCAACGCGAGCGCGCCAACTATTAAATACCTGGTTAAATTTGAGGATCACCGTATATAAACTATCGCCGACATAGGCCAGCCATTTGGCGCAGGCGATCACACCGTCGAATCTGTCACCATGCAACACCAGCATGCGCTTACCTTGTGCAGTGACATGCACCATTTCATCCCTGACCTTAATGCCACCAAAATCGAGATCAATGAACTGGCGTATCGCCTCGTCGTGATTGCCCGGCACAAAGATCACATTGGTGCCCTTCTTGGCTTTTTTCAGGACCGTTTGCACGACGTTGTTATGTGCCTGATCCCAGTACCAACGCCGCTTTAGTTGCCAGCCGTCGATGATGTCACCGACCAGATACAGGGTTTCAGATTCGGTGGACTGCAAAAACTCCAGCAAGCGTGCGGCCTGGCAACCGGTAGTTCCCAGATGCAGATCAGAAATCCAAATAGTGCGAAAACGACTCACTTCTTTTTTGCCGGTATTAAACAGCTTGCGACTCATTTTTTTATTCAGGAACTGATCTGCCGGTTTCATTGCTTACTCCCCGGTGCCGTAATGCCTGGCGTAACGATTATCCAGATTCGCCAACGGCAGCATCACAAACAAATCTGCGCAGTGAAAATCAGGGTCCCAGGCCGGATCGCCGCAAACCCAGGCACCGGCGCGCAAATAGCCTTTCAGTAGCGGAGGAATACGCGCCACATGTCCTTCATCCATATTCTCGATAGGGAAAGGCAGATGCGGCGTGACGCGATAATCGAGTGGTGCGTAATCGGTCTCTTTAAAACTACGGCAAATCGCCGCCGCATTATGACCACCGTCAGTGAGGCTGATGCTGGCACAACCGATCAGGTAAGTGCAACGCTCACGCTGCATATATGCCGCCAAGCCAGCCCACAGCATCATGATCACGGTGCCACTGCGATAGTCAGGATGGATGCAGGCACGCCCCGCTTCGGCAATACTGCCGCGGATATTTGCCAGGCGGGATAAATCAAATTCGGTTTCAGAATAATAGCGGCCCAGATGGCGCGCTGCGTTCGGGCCCAGAATACGGTAGGTGCCGACCACTTTAAGGGTCTTGGTATCGCGCACGATCAGATGGTCGCAATGCTCGTCAAATTCGTCAGTGTCCAATCCCTCCGGATTACTCAACGCAGATAAACCCATCGCTTCTATGAACACTTTATAACGCAAGCGCTGCACTTCCCTGACCTCTTTGGAGGTGCTGGCAAGGCTTAAGCTTAGCTTGGAAAAACTAGGATTGGCATCGGCAGGTATGGTGAGTAATCTCATTTATTATCCTCGTTGATCGATTGACGAACGAAGAATAAAGCACGATTACTTCAAGGCGATGACCGTTTCATGTCGGTTTTATGACAGATAAAAAAACAACAGCCCCGCTATAAAAATGCGGAGCTGTCGGCAACATCAAGCAGGTGCAAATGCGATGCGATTTGCGCTTGCTGATTACTTCTCTTTTTTCGGACGGCCGGCTTTCAAAGGTGCAAGACTGGCGATCAAATTCGCCAGTCTCGTCACATCGGTCTGGCTCAACAGTAACAGGCCTATGCGCAATAACTGGCTTTTCTTCACTTCCACGCCAGCGCTGATACAGGCTTTTTTCACTTGCCCAAGCACCGCGTATTCTGACTCGGGCATAGTAAAGCTATCGCGGATCAATTTTTCTTTTTTGGCTTTATGCATTGTACCCTGCACGGCTTTCGCGGCAGTGGCAGGCTTGGCCGCTGGCTTGACGGCAGACTTAACGAGCGCCTTAGTGACTGGCTTAGTGGCGACCTTAACTACAGGCTTAGTGGTAACCTTAGTGGCAACCTTAGTTGCAGCCTTAGTTGCAGCCTTAGTTGCTGGCTTAGCTGCTGGCTTAGCTACTGACTGAGGGGCAGCCTTCCCGTTAATTTTATCTGCCTTCACCGGCTTAGCGGCCGCAATGGCTTTCACGGCTGCCTTGACATTGACCTCCGTCATTTTTGCGGGAGCCGCTACTTTCGGCGTAACTACTTTGGACGCAGCCACTTTTGGCGTTGCCAGTTTCGCTTGTGCAGCGACAGACTTAGGCGCAGACGCCTTAGGCTTTGCCGGACTGGACACCGCTTTTTTTTAGTGACAGGCTTATCTGCCGGGCTCATCACTACCACTGCCGCTTTCTCTGTCGCTGGAGCGACTATAAGCGCGGGCTTTTCAATGACTTGATTTTCTTTCAACTATGATTCCGTAAGCATTTTGCACCTTTAAAGTTAAATACATAAATGGGCACTTTCGTGATCATAACACAGCATTTATTTAATTGGGCATACACGATCAGACAGCGTCGACTTGGTGCGCTTACCCGATAAAGTACAGGCGCGCGCCTTCAAAGAAATGATGAGAGTCACTGATGCCAAGGGCGCGCCACTGGTGTGGAGCAAACTATAAAACTAGGTCTAGGGCAAAACCTGCGAACTGTTAGAGCAAGCATCTAGAACTGTCGTGGATGGCAAAGACCGTAAGTATTTCCGAGTGGAATGTAAACTTCAAACTACAAGATGAAAAGCAAAAATATTTTCAACTTTACGTCAGTTTAATGTTACTCAGACATCTATTTATATTTTAAACAACGTAGAATTCTGTCTTCTCATTTTACCTACCGGAAAACTCAATGTCCATGAAGAAGTTTGCACTCGCTGCCCTGATTTCCCTAGTTTCATTTGCCGCTCATGCTAAAGCGCCCGTCATCACTATCGCCGGTGGAAGCTTAGAAGTTGCCAAGACTGGCCATGTTTACGCGACGTTTTTGGGCTCCGATGCCGGCTACACCGATATTTTGTATTTCAACGGCAAAAAAATCTTTAACGGACAAACGTCGACATTAGGTCAATATGTTGATCTGGGTAAGTTTGTACAAGGTACCGCATTAACTTTTCAGTTGTATGTAAAAAACACTAAATATACTTTCTCTAGCGGCTTAGCGAGTTTAAATGCCGACAATGTTTTCCATGCGAACGCGGTATTAGGTAAGCATCACTCGGCCACTGTTGGCTTTGAAGACGCCTTCGGTGGTGGCGATAAAGATTTCAACGATATGAAATTTAGCTTGAGCAATGTGGTCGCCTACAATGCGATTCCTGCGATACCTGAACCATCTAGCTACGCCATGTTATTAGGCGGTTTGGGCTTGTTTGGTTTCCTGGCACGTCGCCGTCAAAAAACCAATTCTTTCCAAATGTAAATTTTAGTTCGAAATAGACAACGGCGCTCAGGCGCCGTTTTTTTCGTTCTTATTTTGCTACCACAGCTAGCTCAAGATTGTTCAGCGATCAAAATAAGTACTCGCACCATGCGGTGCCGCCATGAAGGGCGCCTGTGCCTCGGCACGCACTGAAAATGCCTGCAAAGCAGGGAAACGCGTAGCAGGCACCATCTCTGCATGCATTTGCTGGGTGAAATGCCAAGCCACTGCGGTGCTGATTCCGGCTTGGGTGTATCCCCGATTCTCAAAACTTAAGGGCTGCGCTTGTAACTCAGCCTCTAGTGCCGTGTAAGCGGCCAGCATCTGTCCTTGCACTCGCTCCAACCAGGGTGCGTGTATTTTTTCGGCCGGTCTGAGCTTGAGTTCATACACGATTTGCACACTTTTTTCGCAAGCCGCCAAAGCCAAACCTATCAAACGCAGGGCATGCTGACGCTCGGCGAATGTCGCTGGCAGCAAACTCTTGCCGGGCGCCGCCATGGCTTCGGCCAACTCCAGTATCAGGCTAGAATCCATCAGCACTGCACCTTCATCGCAGACTAGCGTGGGCGCTTTGACCACAGGATTAATTTGCTGGAATTCGGCAAAACCACCAAACACCGAAAGTGACTGGTGCTCGAAGCGCAAATCCAGCAATTGCAAAGATATCGCCACCCTGCGGACATAGGGTGAATCTAACATTCCTATCAATTTCATGAAATTCCTTTTCTGTAAATTTAGATGTTATTAAAACATATTTCTCCCAACTAAAAATATCTCATTCAAGGCAGGCCCAGCGCGCATATTCCATGCGGCTTTCCACCCTGCCTGGCCGCTAGCCCGCATGGGATATGTGTGTTGGCGGGGGGGACTGTAAAAAATGCGTCCCTGGGGCTTGAGTCAGAGACACGGGAGCCACTAGCGGCAAAACCACAAAGATGAATTTTCTTCATCGAATGACGTTAACGTTAACGTCAATTAATATGCTATTCTAAAAACAACAGGTGCAGCACGCATGGTCTTGCGTGCTGTTAAACGGGAAAGTGGTGCGGGTCGCTCAGAGTAATACTGACCTCATGCCACTGCTGCCTCCGCAACGGTAAGTACTGCGCAAGCATCATCAATGCCACTGGTCGAAACTGACTGGGAAGGCGATGTAAGCGAATGTACCAGCCCGGATACCGGCCTGTTGATCTTCGTGAATGCTCAACTCAAATCGATGATTTGTGCTGGCTTTTTCTGGAATCTGCTCAGGTACGGAAGGTGCGTGAGGGCTGCCTAAGTCTAGACTTAGCTAGCCGTGGCCGGCAATTTTTGCCGTTTTCAGAACCTCATTGCAGCTGCGACGGGCCAGGTCTCGCCGCAGTGCTGCATAGTCTCAGGAGTAAAGCATGAACTCAGTAGCGAACAACCCCAGCGTTAAATTACTCATCAACGGCCAATTTCTAGAATCGCAAAGTCAGCAATGGCGTAGCGTGATTAATCCCGCCACCCAAAAAGTCCTGGCACGGGTACCGTTTGCCACGCCAGCCGAAATGCAGGCGGCGGTGGCCAGTGCGCAAGCGGCCTTCCCGGCCTGGAGCAAGACCGCAATCGGTACGCGCGCCCGCATCTTTTTGAAATACCAGCAATTAATACGCGAAAATATGAGCGAGTTGGCGGCGCTGCTCACGGCCGAGCAAGGCAAAACGCTGGCGGACGCCGAAGGTGATATTTTTCGCGGTCTGGAAGTAGTCGAACACGCGGCCAGCATAGGCAATCTGCAAATGGGCGAGATGGCCAATAACGTGGCCGCTGGGGTTGATACCTATACACTGAATCAGCCGCTGGGCGTGTGCGCTGGCATCACCCCGTTTAACTTCCCAGCCATGATCCCTTTGTGGATGTTCCC